>JAIORC010000132.1 GCA_021108335.1 Phycisphaerae bacterium | reverse complement strand
ACCCGACATCGTGGGAAATTGAAAAACACATGGCTTGCAAGCAAGCCATGCCACCCATATAAATGAAATAGTTGCACCGCGTGGGACGAAATGGTTGCACGTACCGTGCAATTGCCGGGTCAAGACCCGGCCTACAAAAACTGTGTTACGCTTCACGGTGTTGGGTGCCGTGGCGGGAGCGAAGCGACAGCCACGAGTTTTACGCCACGATAAATATATGTGTTACAGCAAAAAATGTAGGGTGGGTGGTTCTGCCGAAGGCAGGTTCACCCACGCGTGGACTATATAGATATAAGGATAGGCAAAAAGATGAGTACACCTAAGGCGTTGGTATTACGGGCGGCGGGGACGAATTGCGACCGGGAGACGCAGTACGCGCTTCAGCAGGCCGGCTTCGAGGCGGATCGCGTGCACGTGTTCCGCGTCATGGAGAACCCCAGCCTGCTGGACGAGTACCAGTTTCTGGTCATTCCGGGCGGCTTCAGTTATGGCGACGACGTCGCCGCGGGAAAAATTCTGGCTAACCAGATGCTCCACCGCCTCGCGGAGCCGCTGAACAAGTTCGTCGACGACGGCAAATTGATGCTGGGGATATGCAACGGCTTCCAGGTACTCATCAAGAGCGGATTGTTGCCGTGGGGCAAAGTCGATTCCGAAACAGCCGGCTGCGACGCGACGCTCGGCTGGAACGACAGCGGAATGTTCGTGGACAAGTGGATTCACCTTCGCGGCGGCAGCGGCAAGTGCGTTTTTCTGCCGGACGACGAGGTAATCGCGCTGCCGATAGCTCACGGCGAGGGCAAATTCGTTACCGCCGACGCCGAAATTCTCGACCGGCTGCGGTCGGCGGACCAGGTAGCCCTGCGTTACGTGGACGAAAGCGGCCAGCCCGGAGGCAATCCCAACGGTAGCGTGGACGATATCGCCGGAATTTGCGACCCGACCGGCCGGGTGATGGGACTTATGCCCCACCCCGAAAGATTCGTCGAAATCACCCATCATCCCCAGTGGACGCGTAAGGAAATTCGCCGGGCCGACGGCAGATTGTTCTTCGAAAATGCCTTCCGCCATCTCTGTTCCGCATAGTTTTGACAAAAAAAGTGCAGATTTTTCATCGAGACGACCGATAACTAAACTTGATGACAGAATATTTGGAGAGACTGCGCTTCTACATATAATGGGAGTGTTCTATGCGCAACGGATTGCTGTTTGGAACAATGTTAATGATAGCCGCCTTAGCCGGCTGTACTTCGACTTCCGAGGATGAGAATCCTGCCTGGAATCCACAGGCGGACTTCCCTGGATGGGCGTACGATTCTCCGGTGTACTACGAGCCGGCCCAGGAACTCAAGCCCGCCGAGACAGTCGGTAACGACATACCCATTTTCTACTGTCGGGACGATAGCTTCTTTATCCGGCACCCGAAGGGAGTACAGAAAGACATTCTGCCTCGCATGGCGGTCTGGTATTCCGAGAATGGCGGGACGCACTGGGGCAAAAACGGCTATTACGGGCTGGAGCAGAAGTATTTCCTCTTCCGGGCCGAGCGGGACGGGGCTTTTTGGATCCGTTTCGTAGGTCCGGGTCAAGGCCCGTCGGAAGTGCCCCCAGGCCAGCCTAACCAGATTTACGTCGTGGACACTCGTGCCCCGAATATTCAGTTGAATGTTTATCCAGGCCCGTGGGAGGATGAAGACAAAACCATCCCGCACGTCTATCACGTCGGCGACACGGTTACACTGGACTGGACGGTCAGCGAGCCGTACCTGGTCAGCAATTCAATTCGCCTGAGCACCTGTTTCGCCAAGTTCCCGCACAATGTTATCTGGTCGCGGTTTAAAGAGGTTCTGTCGGCGAGCGGCTCGATGAGAGTTACGATTCCCTCCGGGGCTGCCAGCCAGGCCGGCTTGCGGTTCCGTTTGGTCGCAAAAGACAAGGCGGGCAATATCGGAATCGGAATGAGTCCGATTATGATGGTCAGCACGTCCGGTCGGATGGATACTCCCATGCCCCCGGCAGCGGTATCGCCGCCAGCGGCGATAGAACCCGCACCGGTCCCTATCCCCGCCGAAGACGCCAAGCCGCGAGGAAAAATGTTCCGCGTCGATGAGCCGCAGGCAGTTCAGCCCAAAACGCCGGCAAAATCCACCGAACCCGTCAGGATAACAGGCCCAGCCAAGCCGCAAGGCAAGGTAGCCGGGGCAGTAACCGAAGAACCCGCACCAAAGCCCGAGCTTACCCGTCCCGAAGAAGACGAAACCCCGAAGAAGAAAACGCCCCTGACGCCCGAAGAAAAAGAACTTCAGGACGCCATAGAAGGCCCCGCCGACACGGAAAAGCAAAAGCCATCGTCGAAAATCCGGGACGAGCATATCCAAAGCACCACCATGCTGACAGACCCGATCCAGATCGCAAAGGCCCCCGGTGCCGAAGAGTTGACGCCGCCGCTGGATTTGCTGGCACCGATTTCCGTGGAAAAACGCCCGGAACCACCGGCCAGCCGCAAAAAAATCGCCATAACAGCCACGGCTGTCGCGACCGAACCAGCCGCTGCTATCACGCCAGCCGCCGAGCCGAAGCCGCAGATTGTCAAAGTTGCCAAAGCAGCTCCGCAAACCACGCCGAAGCAGAAAAGCGTCTGGGCGGAACCCGCCAAGGTTGAAACCCAGCCCAAAGTCGCAGCGGTAACGTCCGAGACAAAGCCCGAAGTCGAGGCCGGGAAAGACGACGTGAAAGAGCCGATTCCTTCCCTCGCCATACTCGAACGGCGTGAAGCAGCCAAGGCCCGCCAGGCTGCCCAGGCCCAGGCAAGCGCCAACGCCAGCAGGATTAGCGAGATCGCTTCGACCAGTACGAACAAGAACGTGCCGAGCACGGGCCCCGAGCCCAAGGCTGCCCCGGCCCCCAAGGCGGTAGAACCCAAAGAGAAAGTTGCTCCCCCCAAACCCGTCTTCGAACTGTACATGTCGGAAATTTCCCAGTCGCCCCAAGCCAAGCCGGCTCCGAAAAAAGCCAAGCCGGTCTTTGAACTGTACTCAGAGACCGCCGCACCGGCAAAGAAGCCCGCAAAATCCGTTTTGCTGAGCAATATCCCGGAGCGGGTGCAGCAAGGTTGGCCGGCGGCGGGTACGATTCTCCGCGGTGGCGTCAGCAGGTTGCTGAACTGGATGCCGGAATCCCGGCCCTACAAAAAAATCAAGTTGCAGTTCTCCTCGAACAACGGGCGGGCATGGATAACCGTTGCCACCGGGCTGCGAAAAGGCCGGGCTGCAATGTGGACCGTGCCGGTAGTGAACTCGAAAAAATGTCGCCTCCGAATTGTTGGCTTCAACGCGGCAGGTCGCAAATCGGTGCTGATAACCTCCAAGCAGTTCTCCGTCGATACCGGCTCATGGAAGACCATCGACCTGAGCGGCTTCAAGGGAAAATAACAGAACGCATCAGTACGTAGGTTATGCAGCTTGCTGCATAACAAAAATTACTGAATAACAAGTAGTACCATTCCTGCAAGCAGGAACTTCGCACCTTCGGCCCCGGAGTCATGCCCGGGGCCGCCTTTTCCAGTATTATTTTATCGCACCGTGTGTTTTGAGCAGGGCGGCGGCTTCGGGGTTGTTGCGGGCGAAATGTAGCGGCGTGCGGCCGAAATTATCTCGAACGTTTATCTCGGCGCCTCTGACAATAAGAAGTTCAAGCGGGCTTTTTTCGAGCCAGCTTTCCGGTATCGGTCTAACCGGTGTTTTGCCCTCATGTTTGCATCTTTTGATATACCAGTCTACTTTATCGTCCTGTGTTTCAACTGCTGTTTGGCTGTCAGTGCCCGCCGCCTTATCAGTGTTTGTCGCCTCAGAGGTGCGTGGAGTTTTCGATTGCGTTGATTTCCGACCGCCTCGATACCATCCGCCGGATCCGCTTCCAAAAAAGCGCCGGGGGTTCGATAGCTTAGGTGCCGCGAGGATTGATTCGATATTTTGCGACGATGGCGTGGAATGTTTCGCCGCATAATGCAGCGGTGTGCGGCCGAAGTTGTCCCGCGCATTAATATCCGCCCCGTTGACGATAAGCAAGGCGGCATTTTCACTGTAACGGTAGTCCATTACTGCATAATGCAGCGGGGTCATGCCGGCATTATCTTTGACGTTAACAATCGCGCCCTGCTCGATGAGGGTTTGGGATAAATCCGAATCGCTTGCCAAGACATCCAGAACCCTATTTGTAGCATAATACAGCAGTGTACGGTTGTATGCATACCGCACGTTTATTTTATCCTTCGGTACATCATCGGCGCTAATCAGTTCATATATCTCGTCGGAACATACATGCTCGAACTGCCCCGGGCTTGAGGAAGTCAGGTCTACCCAGTTTTTTACGTAAAAGTCCATTCGGCTAAAGTGGAACTGGAACATTCCAAGCAACAGAAACGCAAAACCGTATGCGACAAAGTGCGAGATGCGGCGTTTGGATTTGCGATAAACAGCAAATGAAATGAATCCCACCAGAACGTATAAAATGAACACGAGATTAAAAATCTGACAGAATGCAGCCAGGGATAATCCTGGCATAGCATCACTGCCCCACAGAACAGCAAATCTGTCTTGAGTAGAAATCAGCATCAGGTACAAATCCAGCAGCCGGTATATCGTTACATACACTATGGCAGCCAGTACCGGCCACGGAATGATCGCGAGGTTCCGCGAACGCCTTCTTTCCCGAAGATGTCGGAAAAAAGTTCCGGCTGAGGCTGGCGGGTTATCCGCTTCCTGTTGTGGGATTTCCCTAACCCACGGCTCGTTGTTTAATGGTTGGGACATGCGTCAATAGTAATGCAACAAAACAACGGGTACAAGAATTCCGTTGCAGACCTTCCGCCTACTCCGATAGTAGATGTGTTCGCCGGGCGGGAAAACACGTGGGTGCAAGCACCCACCCTACGGCTGACGCCGCTATAACATGCCACCATGTTGATGGAAACAGATGTTTACCGCATGACCCAGCCTTGGGAGAGCAGTTTCAGTTTGGAGTGGGCTCGGTTTTTCGGCTCTATGCCGAAGGTGTATTTGAGGTCCAACGTTTTGCTGAGTTGGATTTTATCTTTTTTGATCGTGGTTTTTTTGCCGTTCGGGTCGATTTCCGTGATGATGATGGGCTTGGGCAGCTTGATGGTGGCTATTTCTCCGCTCAGTCCGGTAACGAAGATATCGAACGTTGCAGCTTTGGGGTCGAAGTCTTTGAAGATGGCTACGCCGTGCTTGGCATTGTCATCGCCCTGGAGCAGTTTGCCGGTGATGTTTACCATGTTCTGCATCAGTGGCGCGTTGTGCATTTTCTTTATCGTCGAGAAGACGATGGGGTTGACGCCCTCGCCGGCTTTGATCATCTGGCCGGTTTTGGTGTACAGTACGAACTGCGGCACAAACATGCGGTCTTTGCCCGTCAGGTTAGCGACCCGGAACGTGAGGTACCAGAACAGTTGGGGCTTGTCTTTGCCGGGTATTTTGACCATGATCGGCTGGGGCGTTTTGTAGTTGAAGCTGATTTCCCATTCGACCTGGGCGTCGTGGGGTTTTGGGGCTGCTCCGGCTGGGAGCAGATTCAGGGTAATAAGAACGCCAATCAACAACACCATACCAGCCAATCTGTACTTCATGGTTTATTCTCCTGCGTCGCAAGTTCTTGTCAGCACGAACGTTGGGGCCATACGCCGTCCCACAGCATATGCTCTATTCCGGTTCAAGTCAAGCGGGCGTTTGGGGCAATTTCAACAAAAGCTCCAATAAAAGCCACACCCGAAGGCCCTCGTTCCATGTATAATTTCGGCAATATGACTCGAATCAGGCCAGTGTCAAAACGAAATCAATTTGCCGCCCTTCGTCATCTTGTCGGCGGCGGGGGCAAGAGCTTGTGGATCGATGCGCAGGCCAAGTCGTCTCGGGAGATGTTTACCTCGGGCGTTGCGGGGCGGAATCTGCTGTTCTGGGCGAGGCGGGGCAGGGAGATACAGGCCGTGGCGATGGTGGTCGTCTCGCGGGGGAATGTGGGGTTTTTGTACCACAGCCCGCCCGACGCGTCGAAAGTTGACCGCCACGAGCTTCTAGCCGTCGTGGAGCACGTTTCACGTCTCGCCCTGGAAGGTGGGCGGAGCATGGTGCAGTCGGTTCTCGACGAGAATTCCGGCGGCAATATGCCGATTTTGGAACAGGCGGGATTCGGGGAGCTTGCGGAGTTGGTCTACATGCAGCGCAAGATTGAAAATCCGGGCGAGGCTCGGGCGGAAGTTCCGTGGAGTTTTCGGCATTTCGGGCAGTTTACCCGGCAGGAATTGGTGGACGTGATTCGGGCTACTTATCAGGGCACGTTGGATTGTCCGCGGCTGTGCGGCGTTCGCCGGATGGAAGAGGTGCTTGCCTCGCATCAGGCGACGGGGAAATTCACGCCCGAGTGGTGGCTGCTCGCATCGTGCGGGGGATTGCCGGCTGGTTGCATTCTGGTCAATCGCGCGCTGCACTCGTCGACGGCGGAGATTGTGTACATGGGCGTCGTGCCGGAGTTTCGCGGCAGGGGGCTTGGTTTTGCCATGCTCGACCGTGTCGAGCGGCTTGGGCGCGATGCTCATATCGAAGCGATGCGCCTGGCGGTGGATGCGAAAAACACCTATGCGCAAGGGCTTTACCGGCGATTCGGCTTCGATGAAACCCATCGTCGGCGGTGCTTTGCGATGTTCCCGGAGCGGCCTGAATGAATAGTTTGTGAATAAGTTGTGGACGAAAGTTTTTTTTTCGTTCCAAGCGTAGCAAAACGAAGACGTTGGGTTTTGTGGATAAGAAAACTGATTGTTTGTGATTGACCATGCCGCGTGGGGTTTATACATTTGCTTTCGTTCGATTGATTATGATTGTGTTAAGCGATCCTTAATTGTTATCGAACGCCATCGTTTCCGCCGGCAAAGATGCGGGCTTGGATACAAGGGTGGGCAGGTAATTCTTTGCCTTATAGTTTTGCTTTTTGGGAATTGTTATGAAGACATCCGCTGAGCCGATATTCGCCGACAAGAAAACCATGCGAAAAATATTTCGCAGCCTGCAGGAACGAATCGGGCCACAGAAATACAACGCGTGGTTCAAGCACGGCACGACGGTAACTTTTGAAGATGGACACATCAAAGTTGCCGTGCCGAATCCGTTCGTCGCCAATTGGATCGAGCAACATTACCAAGCCGACCTCGCCCAGGCGG
Source organism: Phycisphaerae bacterium (assembly GCA_021108335.1). Lineage (GTDB taxonomy): Bacteria > Planctomycetota > Phycisphaerae > SM23-33 > SM23-33 > JAIORC01. The sequence continues at coordinate 41,963 of JAIORC010000132.1, read as the reverse complement.
TGGAAGAGCATACCGCCAGGCAACTGCCGGTCATCGTAACCATCGACACCAATCTCAGTGCCGAATGCAGCCGGAAAGACCTGGACACGCAGGCGGAGATTGTTTCGCGGGCGACGCACGGCCGGGCGCGACGCAACAAGCCGACAGCCGCACCGCTGTCGAAGTATTCGCTGAACGATTTCGTGGTAGGCGCGAGCAATCGCCTGGCTTACCAGTCCGCGATTATCACCGCTGGCGGGAGCGACAGGCATTTCTCGCAATTGTTCCTGCACGGGCCTTGCGGCGTGGGCAAAACGCATCTGTTGCAGGGAATCTGTAACGCGATGGCCGGGCAGGGCCGTAATGGCGGCAAGTCGCTGAAGTGGCGATACGTAACCGGCGAGCAGTTTACCAACGAGTTTATCTCTTCGCTGCGGAACAAAAAGAACGGCGAGTTCCGCCAGCGGTATCGCAACCTGGATCTCCTGGCGATTGACGACGTGCATTTTCTCGCAGCCAAGCGAAGCACGCAGGACGAATTTCTGCACACCTTCAACGCCATCGAGTCGGCGGGCAAGCAGATTATTCTCGCATCCGACACGCACCCGCGGCTGGTTGGCGAGTTGCACGAGCAACTGGTCAGCAGGTTCATGTCCGGCATGGTGGTGAAGGTCGACGCGCCGGACAAAGAAACCCGCATGGAGATTCTCCAGAAGAAGGCAGCCGCGATGAAACTCGCGCTGCCGGACGACGTGCTGGACTACATCGCGCTGCATATTCGCGGCTCGGTGCGGGAACTGGAGGGCACACTGGTGAAGCTTTCGGCGCTGGCGAGCCTGGAAAACAGCCCGGTAACTCTGGAATTGACCCGCGACGCCCTGGCTGAGCACCTGGCAAGGACGGACAGCGCGATTACGCTGGGCGATATCGAGGCGGTGGTGTCGGCGTTTTTCGGAGTTACGCCTGCCGATATCCATTCCTCGCGGCGGACGAAGACGGTTTCGGTCGCAAGAATGGTTGCGATGTTCCTGGGAAGGCGTCATACTCGTATGAGCTTCCCCGAGATCGGGCGGTTCATGGGTAAGAATCACAGTTCGGTTGTGCTGGCGGTGCAGAAGCTGAAAAAAATCCTCCTCGGTGGCAAGGAGTTGCGATGGACGACTCCGGCGGGCGACAAAGCCATGCCTGCCGAGGCGTTGCTGGAATTATTGGAAGAACAAATCGGCTAGAGGAGTTCCGAGGGCTTGGCGGCGCTTGCGTCCCGTAGCCCGAGGGCGTCTCTTCCGAGACCGGCTGGAAGGCATCGGCTGGTATATAATGTCACGGACGATACCCAGGTCCAGGTGCCGACGCGCCTGGGCCTGGGTTTTTATTTGCCGAATTGAATTCGGTGTTTCTTGAAGTTATAAGCGTGTATCGCGTAGGTTATGCAACTTGTTGCATAACAGAAATTACAGAAAGACATGCCGGGAAATTGTTATGCAACAAGTTGCATAACCTACGCGGCATGGCTATTTGAATGAGGAAAACTTAATGAGTCACAAAACTCTATGTGGATTGATAATGGTTGCGTTATTAACAGCCGGGTGCGGGTGTAGTAAAAATAGCGATCCCTCTGTGAATAGCATATCCGGCCAGGAGACTCCCCAAAAAGCTGCCGAAAAGTTTGTTCGAGCTTTAGAGCAGAACGACATACAAGCTCTGCGCGAGCTGACGGAGGATAATGTTTACGATGAGAGGTCGAAAATAGGTCGTGAATTGTATATTGATATACTGGGAGTATTTTATAAGTTCAAAAAACACGTGATTGAAAAACGTGGGATGGCTTCCTGGAAAGATATAGCGGTTAAGCCTTCGGGAGGTACGGTGTTGTTTGATACGCCAATATCGCTGGAAGAATTGAAAACGCTAAAATTCGAACAAGAATCGGAGAGGGCCTACTTTTACTTCAACGATACTTTTTTCAACCCTCTTCATTTGTGCATTGGTGATGATGATGACGACAACAATTGGTATGTTTTTTGTACTGGGGAAACAACGTTGGAAAGACAGGCCTATAAGGCATTGGCTGCCGGATATAGGGCTGGTTATAAGTATTTTAAAGAACATGAGAACTGTACCACAGAAGATATAAAAAAAGCCATTGTGAGGGGACAAGCAAAAATATGGGAGCAACAAGAAAGTGGTTCGGATGATATTGTTGATAAGATTATTGAAGAAGAATTGAAAAAATATGCGATTCCCTCGGAAGGATCAGTAAAAACCGACAGTCTAAAGTCGGCTGTTCTAAAGTCGTTGTCCCCGCAGAAAACTCCGTCTGCGAAGGAAAACCAAGTTGATGAAAAGAAAAAATTCGGTGACGAAGGAAAAATCGAAAAAATGAATAAGCCGGGTGCATAACAGAAATTATGGGAGATGTGCCGGGAAATTGTTATGCAACAAGTTGCATAACCTACTTATGGCCCCCGGATTTTTATTTACCGAATTGAGATATTAGAAAAATGCTTCAGGAGAATTTAATGGCTGATGACAAACCGACGGTATTGGTAACCGAAACTCTCCAGCCTTGCGCGATGGAATATCTCCATGCCCGCGCCGATGTAATCGAATTGCCGTACGAGCGGATTTTCGAGGAGATAGGCCGGGCCGACGGGCTGGTCGTGCGGACGTATACGCAGGTGAATGAGGAATTGCTGGCTGCGGCGTCGAGGCTGAAGGTGGTCGGCCGGGCCGGCGTTGCCCTGGACAACATAAACGTACCGGCCTGCCGGGCTGCCGGTGTGGAAGTGGTGCATACCCCCGCAGCCAATACGCTGGCGGTGGTGGATTACACCATGCGGATGATCCTCGAAATGAATCGCAAGTTCTGGCCGCTGGAGGGGCACGTCAGCGGCGAGCAGTTCCACAAAATCCGCAAGCAGATGTTCGGGCGGTTCCTGTCGGACATGACGCTTGGCATCGTCGGCTGCGGGCGTATCGGCAGCAGGGTCGGCCGGGCAGCGGCGGCGCTGGGCATGAAGGTGCTGTACAATGACATCCTCGACATCGAGCTGGACTACCCCGCCGAGGCTGTCGAGAAGGCCACGCTCTACGCCCAGAGCGATATTGTTACCATCCACGTGCCGCTGACCGATTCCACACGCAAACTGATAAACGCGAGCACGCTGGCGCACTTCAAGAACGGCGCGCAGTTCATCAACGCCGCAAGGGGCGGCTGCGTGGACTATCACGCCCTTGCCGACGCGCTTCAGCGGCACCAACAAAAAATATCCTTCGCCGTAGTCGACTGCCACGACCCGGAACCAATGCCGGCGGATTACCCGCTTTTCGGGCTGGACAACGTGATACTCACGCCGCACATCGCAGCCTGCGTGCCCAAGGCCAAGGAGAACATGTCCATGGTCGTTACAGACGTCATCGCCGTGTTGGAAGGCAAAACGCCCGAGTACCCCGCTGCCGAAGGAGCGTTTTGATATTCGGCCAAGTATGGGCTATATGACCGGCACGGGATGCGGGAATTCGCCATTTTGCATGAAGGCTATCACGCTCTGGACGCTCTGCTGGGCCTTCAGTTCCAGGGCCTCGGTGGTATTAAAGGCGTTGTGAGGCGTAAGAATTGCGTTGGGTCGTTTTTGTAATTCCATGGTGGCGATGATCGCGGATGCGGCGGCGTGTTTTTCCGGGTGCCAGCCGCTGCGCAACTCTACCGCCAGGATTTGCTCGTCCTGATATACGTCCAGCCCCACGCCGCCGAGCTGGCCTTCGTCCAGCAGTCGTAACAGGTCGGCGGTGGGCGAAAGTTCGCCGCGGGCGACATTTACGAAGATCACGCCTTTTGGCGCCCGGCGGAGCAGGTCGTAGTGGAAGTACCCGTTGTTTTCGGCAGTAAGGTTCATTGTGCATACGATGACGTCAGCCTTTGCCAGGCCATCGGAAATTGTGGTGTATGTTACGTCTTCGTGTTTTTCGACGATATCCACGCCTAGGACGTTCATGCCCAGCCCGCAGCCGATTTGTACCACCTGGTGGCCGATGTTGCCCACGCCGACGACCAGCAGCGTTCGCCCGAAACATTCTCCGCCAGTCAAATGATCCCGCTCGAACCGCTCGAATTGCGAGATCTGCCGGGGCAGTTTCCGCAGCAGTGCCAGCCACAGCATCGCAGCCTGCTCAGCCACCGCACGGTTGCAGTACAAAGGCAGATATCCGCCGGGAATATCCGCGTTGGTATCCCGAAGATATTTCGCGAGATGCTCGTAGCCGGTCGAGCGGGTGAGAATGCCCTCCAGTTGCCCTCGCCAGTCCGGCGGAAACACCGATTGTGTCCGCGTGCTGATTAACGATGCGGGCGGCTGTGGGGCGGCGTATTCCTGAATCGTCTTTTCGGTATAGCCTGCCGAAACGTCATTTCCCCCGGATTTTCGCGATTCCTCGAAAAATCGCTCCAGAGTAGTCCGCTCTTCGTCAAAAACCTCGTAAAAAAAGGCATCCATCATTCGGCTCCCGTAACTGACTTGCTGAGATTTCTTGAATCACCATTCGGTTGGGTCGGCGGGTTACATATCCGTGCGGCTGAAAGTCGCGGCAAAACCTACCGCTAATAAAGCGGTCGTTTCGAATTGTACCGGGTCAACGTAAATCGAGCAACCGTTCTGCCTGCATTCGTTCGTTTTGTAATCCGCAGCCTTCCAGGCCCAACTGAAACGCTGCCGGCAAATGCGAGTTGTACTAATGTCCGCGAGTGGTTTTGCCCGATGAAAACCTTAGAAAGCCCGGAGTCTATACTGACGATTCGGGTGGTGGTATTATGTTGACTGTTTTACGGTAAGTTCTATAATATCAAGGTTTACAACGAACCCGGGATGATTTTCCGGGTGGCTGGGATTCTACGCAGGAGAAAGAATGTTGGCAAAATTATCTACGATCGCACTTCGTTACGGCATGGCTGGAGTGGTTATGATTTCCTTCCTTCTGCCGCCTTCGGTTGCAGCGGCTCAAGGCAAAAGCAAAAAGGAACTGGCCGACGACGTTATCGCCAAAGCCAAAGCCGATGCCGCGAAAAAACCCGACCTGGCGGAGCAATGGAGCGATTTCCTCCATTACATCAACATAGCCAGGCCGAAAATCGCCGCCTCTTATGGCCAGGCCATTCTCGATGCAGGTACGACGCCCCGCGAAATCTACATGCTGTCGATCAATAAAACCGACAGCCTGGAAACGCTGCGAAAAGGCGCCAAACTCGAAGGTCTCGGCGAACTGGTCAAAAAGTATCGCCAAGCCATTGAGAAAGGCTACCTCGCGTGGCGGTCGGACCCGGCGCAGATCGAAGAATCCATTAAAATGCTGCACAGAAGCCTGGAAGGCTATCGCCTGGGCATCTCCCGGCTGGCTGACAGCGGCGAATACGCCATTCCCCTGCTCCTGCAGAAACTGATGGACGAAAAAACTCCGCAGGTTCAGCGAGAGCGGATCGTAACGATGCTCCACAAACTTGGGCCGGTGGCGGTGCGAGGCTACTCGGTGGCGCTCCAGGCCAAGGATACGCAATTTGTCGGGTTTGTCGCCAACGCCCTGAAGCAGATTGAATATCCAGCCGCACTACCGCGACTGCGGGAAGCCCTGCTGCGGAAAGACCTGCCGGAAGAAACCCGCAAAGCCATCACCGCAGCGATTATCTCCTGCAATGGCGGGAGCGACTCCGCCCTGAAAAAATCCCCAGCCGAACTGTTCTACGCACAGGCGGTGAAGTACTACAACAGGAACGACTCTCTCCGCCCAGACCCGCGCTACGACAATGCGTTCGTATGGTTCTGGAAACCGGCGACCGGTGCCCAGCAAATACTCGTGCCCAAGGAAATTCTTTGCGACATCTACGCGATGCGAATGAGCCGATTGGCCCTGAAGCACGACACGACGTTTTCGCCGGCAGTACCGCTGTGGCTCAGCGCCTGCGTGCGACGCGAGGTCGATCTGCCCGAGGGCAAAACCGACCCGCTCTGGCCGAAAGAGCGACCCAAGGCTGCGTTCTACACGTTGGCCTCCAGCCCGCGATACCTCCAGCAGGTTCTCGGGCGGGCGTTGAAAGACGGCAACGTCGCAATCGCAAAGGCGGTTATCCGCTCCATGAGCAAGACCACCGGCCCGGTCAGCCTTATCAAACCGCTGGACGGCGGCGCACAGCCACTGGTAAGCGCAATGGGCTATCCCGACCGCAACGTGCGTTTCCTCGCGGGCGAAACACTGACCCTGGCAATGCCTACAAAAGACTTCGCCGGCTCGGCGATGGTCATGTCGCTGTTGAACGAAGCCTTGCGGCAGTCGGGCAAAAAGTACGCTCTGGTCATAGCCGCCAACGACAAAAAACGCAACACCCTCAAGGACGCCGTCCGGGCTGCGGGATATGAAGTGCTCAGCACGCCGGACATCAGGCAGGCCCTGACGGTCGCGCAGCAGGCCATCGGACTGGATGCCGTTATCGTAGGGCCGGACACGCTGACGTTGCCGGTGATTCGCCGTTTCCGCGGCACCACGAACTTTTACTACATGCCGATCGTGGTAACCAAGCCCACCGCCCAAATGAACAGCCTGGCTGCCAAAGACGGCAAGATTGTCATTCTGAATCCCACCAAAATCGGCGACGAAGCCGCCGTTGCCAAGGCACTAGCTAAGGCGATGGCATTGTCAGCCGGCAAAGCACTGAGCGAGGATGAGGCATTGGCATGGGCGATACGGGCCGCCAACGCCATCCGCACAGTCGGCGAGCGGGACAAGTCGATCTACAACCTGCGACGCACGGTCGATTCGCTAAGTGCCGCCGCCGGCAGCAAAAGCGCCAAACTTCAAATCGCCGCGTCGCGAGCATTGGCTGTTATCAACAGCGACAAGGCCCAGCGGGAAATCGTCGCACTGGCCCTCAAAGCCGACGCCGACGAAGCTGTCCGGATCGCAGCCTTCAACGCAGCCAGCGAATCTGTCCGGCGATACGGTAACAAGTGCATCGACGCACAGTGCAAAGCCCTGGTGGAAATGGTTGCCGCTCCCAAGGCCGGTGAGCTTCTCAAAGCCGCCGCCCAACTGCTGGGGACGATGAACCTCACCAGCGAAAAAATGCCCAAGTTGATCGAAAGCACCGACAAACTCGATTGATGGCAGATAAGTAAATAACGCGATCAAAACGCCCTCGGGTTCATTCCGGGGGCGTTTTATTTTCCCGGCAACGTGTAGGTTATGCAGCTTGCTGCATAACAGGAATTGTGGAAAGGTGTGCCGGAAAATTGTCATGCAACGAGTTGCGTAATCTACCGGCTGAGACTAATTTCAACGGCCCGATTTTTTCGGACACTTCAAGGGGGTACAAATTGTACCCCAGTAGGAATTCAATTCCGAATCCCGCCTGCCGTCTCCAATTCAAGGGGGGTGACGATTTATCCCCACCCTTTGGCGAGTTTTTGCCACGATTTCTTCGTAACCCCTTGCTATGCCGAGACTAACGTGCCCCCGCACGCCCGCAAGTCGCCCCAAATCAACTAACTGTCAACTAAGCGATATTGTTTGACCCATACGGATAATTTTGCCCAAGGGCCTGCTTTTGCGTTCCATCTCATAGTGTCTCATAGCGGTTCATAGCAACTCATAGTGGTTCACAAATGACACACAAAACGGCTTGTGTGTCATAATTCCAGAAAAATGAATCACAAAACAGTTTGTCGGACAAAATTCCGGGAAAATGTCACACAAAACAGCTTGTTGCTAATATCTTAGCATCAAAATACTTCATGCCCTTCCACGATATTCAACAGGTCGCGAAAACCATAAATACCTGGCCTGCGGCCGCTTGAGGGTCTCAATTCCACCAGTAATCCCTTGTCTTTCATGAGGTTAAGGATTCGCCTGGCGGTTTGTTTTCGTATTTTCGGATTTGCCACAAAATCGGAACCTTGGAAAATCGGCCATTGACAAATAAAATCTACAGCATCAATCACCGATTTTGATACTGTCAGATCGGCAATCTGACGTAGCGTCTTATCATGAAGAGTAAGAATTTCTTTGGCTTTGGCTGCGTTTTCATTGGCCTGTTGCGCAACAGACTTCAGGAAATATTCGCACCAACTGGTCCAGTCGCCGCTACGGGATACTTCCAGCAGGTTGTCATAATATCCATTCCGATCGCGCTCGAAATAGGCACTGATATAAAAAGCCGGGCTGGAAAGCAAGCCGGTCTTGAAGAGGAACAACGGAATCAGCATTCGGCCAAGTCGGCCGTTACCGTCCAAAAATGGATGCAGGGCTTCAAATTCCGCGTGCAAAATTGCCAGTTGAACCAGTTTATCCTGATACTCGGTATGAACGAAGCGTTCCCATTGGCTAATTGCGTTTGGAAGGTCAGCCGAATTAACCGGAATAAACCGGGCCTCGGCCTCCGTGCAGCCATAGGGGCCGATCCAGTTCTGTATCCGCCTGTATTCACCCGGTGAGCGATTCTGGCCGCGAACGCCGGACATCAATACTTGATGGGCCTTTTTGATAACATGCTGGCAAATGGGAAATTCTTCCAACAACTCCAGTGCTCGATTCATGGCGTTGCGGTAGTTGCGCACTTCCTGAATGTCCTTGGCACGCTCGGGATTCTCCGCTTCCGAAAACAAGCCAGCATCGAATTCCAGAACTTCGCTCAGTGCCGCCTGCGTACCCTCGATTCGGCTGGAAAGCACCGCTTCCTGGGTTGTCAACGGACTCAATAACACATACGCATTGGGAACCGCCGAGAGTAATCCATCATATCGAGCCAACGCCATACTCGCCGGGCCAATCAACGGAACCAGACGCGCCCAGTCAATGTCCCGGGGTGGGAATCCTTCTTTATGATAATAAACAGGAGCCATAGTTCACCTCATACACTATTCGCTCTGCTGATGCAATCCCCAGCCCGGCATGGACAATCCGAGGCATGGCGGCAATAACAGGAACTGCAGCCATTATTTCTGGTTGATTTCGTCCAGCCATTGGCGGAGAGTTTCGGCGTCTTTGAGGAAGGCGGCGGGGTCGTCGTCTCGTACGAATTCCAGCAGTGCGAACATATCGCCGGCTTGGGCGGCTCGGGCGAGATACGGTAGCCAGAGGTCTTTGCCTTCCGCCAGCGCCAACTTTTGATTATTCGCCCAGTGATAAACGTGCAGCCCCGACAGGCGGTCGAAGGCTACGTCCAGCCCGGCTATGTTCTCCTCGAACGTTGTGCCTATCGGCTGCCAGTAGGTTCGGAAATTTTCGTGTCCGATAGCGTCAAACAGCGCCTTTGACGAGTCGTTCGTGTCCGTCAATGTATTGGTGTGCCACTCGCTGACGATTTCCACGTTTGCTTCGGCGGCCATGGCTGCGATTTGCCGGCAGTCGTCGGCGGCCTGCTTGCGGTATGCGTCGTCGACTTCGGCGGAAGCGTTGCCGACCCAGACGCGGATTTTCGTCGTTCCCAATTCCACCGCGGTATCCAGCACGGCTGCGAATTTTTCAGGGTCATCGCGCCCGATCTTATAGTACGACCCGTAGGCGGCTACTTTCAAGCCGGCATCTTCGGTCATGCGGCGGGCCTCGCCGGCGGCGGCTATGTCGCCGTGCGGTACGTGGATGTCTCCGCCCCATTCAATACCGACCAGCCCGGCCTGGCTGACCAGATCGACAACTTCCTTCGGAGTAAGCTTACGAAACGTAATGGAAACCAAACCGCCTTGAATCATGTCAAATATTCCTTATCTTCAAGCCATTTATTAAGCCATGGTCTGAAATTGTTTTCGGGTAATACCCCATTTAAGTGGCTGGTTGGAGAGATATCGCTCCAGTTCCTGGGCCATGTATTGTCCCATTCTGCGGCATTCGGCTTCTACCGATCCGGCGATATGCGGCGTGAGGACTACATTCGGCAACGTGTAAAGAGGCGAATCGGCTACCGGCGGTTCTGGAAATGTTACGTCCAGTATCGCCCCAATGTCAGGCCGTTTAGTCAATACATCGATCATTTCTGCTTCATTCACGATAGCGCCGCGCGCGGTGTTGATAAACGTGGTGTTTTCTTTCATCGAGGCGAAAAGTTCGCCGGTAATCATGCCGTGGGTTTCCGGCAGGTTCGGCGCGTGCAGGCTGACGACATCGGCCTGTGCGAACAATTCTTCGAGGCTGCACCGTTCAGCGCCCAATTGCTCGAATACAAGGTTGTCGGCAAACGGATCATACGCGAGTATCTGTACGTCATACGCCGCGAGTTTCTCGCAGACGATCCGGGCAATCACGCCGAGCGAAACAATCCCCACCTTCGTGCCGAAGGCTCCAGGCATGGGAAGATGTTTCCAGGCCTCCGGGCCATTTTGGCGGAGGTTGCTTACCTGCTGCCAACCCCGCTTCAGCGAGAAGAGAATTTGTGAAATCGTGTACTCGGCAACCGGTACGGCATTGGCCGATGCGGCGCTGGTTATTTGGAGGCCCTGCTGCCAGAACGCGTCCGAGACGATTCCGCGAACGGAACCGGCCCCATAGAACACGGCTTTGAGATTCTTCGCAGCCGCAAGAAATTCGGCGTCTACGTGAGGCCCGCCCCAGCCGGAGAAAATAACCTCCACGTCGGCCAGAATGGACATATCCTGCTGGACGGATTCAGCCGTTTGCGGTTCGGCGTAAATATCCACGTGCTTGGCGATCCGTTTGCGCTCCTCCTCGCCGTAGATGAGCGGATATGCCTTCTCGCCGAGAATGTAAAGTCCCTTGGTCATATAATCTTAATCTCCAGATTGTTTTTGTCGTATCCTCCCCTAACGTTTTCGGCAAACCCGATTGGGAGGCAATTGAAACAGGGAAATTATCAGGCTACGAGGGCAAAGTCAAGGCTTCTCGACTGCGATTTGGGCCTTCGGGATGCAGGGAACCTCTAAAAATTCATTTCTGCTACGAAAGCAATTTTTAGAAGTTCCCTTTATTCTTGACAATCCGGGAAATTGGTATATAAAGTAAACCAGATGGTAATGGTACACAAAACAGACCAATCCGGCGAGCGAAGATGACCAAGGAGCACCTGCACAATGTCGTAGTCAAGGAGATAATATCCCTGATCGCATCGGGCACGTACAGCGACGGCCAAAGGCTGCCCGCCGAGCGGGTTTTGTGCGGGCAGTTTGGCGTCAGCCGGGGTACGCTGCGAAAGGCGCTTTCGAACCTCGCGAGTCTGGGCGCGGTTTCGATCAAGCCGAATTCCGGCATATACGCCAGCAGCCTCACGCTGGCGAAGTTGCCCGAGAATGTCCTGCCGCCGGATTTCGACAACGTGAGCCTGGACGATATAGTCCTTGCCAGAAAGACGATAGAGCTGGCTGCGGTTGAGCTGGCCTGTAAGCGAATTACGGCGGCGCAACGGAAAAATCTGGCGGGTCTGATTGAAAAGATGGCTGCCGCCGTCGATGATTTGCCGGAATTTCTGAAGTTCGATACGCAGTTTCACCAGGTGCTGGTTCGGGCCGGCGGGAATATGGTGCTGGCGACCGCTTTCGAGGCGATTTACGAATATCATATGTTCTCGTCGGTTTTCACCAGCGGACGGGAAGAAGACGAGCGGCTTGCCATCGAGGCTCACCGCAAGCTGCTGGCGGCGGTGGAAAACGCAAACGCCCCAGCCAGCCGCAGAATATTGTCGCGACATCTGGATCAATTGAAAAAGTACACCGGAAAACCCGGTAAACCGACTCCCGGAAAAGGAAAATAAGAGAGATTATCATGAGTGCAAAACCACAGGTCTGTATCGTCGGCGGCGGAATGATTACGCGTGTTCAGTTACTGCCGAGTGTCTATCAGCTTCAGCGCGAGGGGCTGTTGGGCGACATCCACATTTGCGCGCTCGACACGCCGCCGCTGAAGGAATTGCAGGAAGACGCCGCGTTACGCAACGCCTTCCCTTCCCAGGATTTCACCCCACATCCCGATCCGGCGAAGGTGGCTGCGGATGAGAAATTCCCGGACATTTACAAGGACGTTTTCGCGGCTGCCGGCCCCGGTAGCATCGCGGTTATCGCCGTGCCGGATCAACTGCACTACCCCATACTCAAAGAAGCCGTCGAGCAAGGCCTGCACGTGTGCATCGTAAAGCCGCTCGTGCAGAAACACGCACAGGCTGAGGAAATCGCCGCACTGGCACTCGAGCAAGGAGTCGTGGTCGGCGTGGAGTATCACAAGCGATTCGACTACCGCAACCTGATGGCCCGCAAGGCCTACCGCGACGGCAAGCTCGGCGAATTCCGCCTTGCCCAGGCACAGATGATCGAACCGTATTACTATCGCGATTCGAACTTCCAGAATTGGTGCACCTGTCAAAACAGCGACATGTTCACCTACGTCGGCTGTCATTACGTAGACCTCATCGCGTTCGTTACCGGCTTAAAGCCCGTCGCCGTCAGCGTTTACGGCATCAAAGATAAGTACCCCAACGGCCGGGAGGGCTTCCTGTGGACCGACGGGCGGGTGATCTGGGAAAACGGCGCCTGCCTGAGCGTAGCCGACGCGATCGGCTATCCCGATGGTGCCGCCGGCGGCAACGCGCAGGGGCTGGCCATGTGGGCACAGGGCGACAACGACGCGACGCTGCTGGTGCATTCCGACCAGTATCGGGGCGTCAAAGCCAGCTACAACTCCGCCGGCGACGAGCCGGGCGATACGATCTACGCCGAACCGAACCCCGACTACTTCCAGATGATCGCCCAGGGCGGCGAAGGCCTTGTGCCCATCGGCTATGGGCATCGCAGTGCCGAGTACATCATCCGCGCCTGCTGCGAGGCTGCGGCGATACCGGACTTAGCCGAGCGGCAGCAGCTTATCAAGCGGTTCGACGACGAAGGCATCATGGCTACGCCAGCCAACAGCAGTTACAACGAACTGGTAGTCGAGGCTGCCCGCATGAGCATTCTCAACAGCGGCAGAGAAGTGCAAATCGATTACGACCAGAACACCGTCGGATTCCGCGAATACGAATAAGATTGGGCGGCACAGGTTTGGGTGGCATGGCGACACCGCAGGGGTCGCCATGATTGGCCCAGAAAAAAATGTCGGGTGGCCCCCTGGGGGAAAGATAGATACACGACGGCGGATGGTATGTTGGGTGGTCTTGAGAAAGGGATGTCGCAGAAATTGTGAATCGATCTTTCATGGCTATCCCGCAAAAAACGCGGGCTAACCATGCCACCCGGTATCGTGGGAATTTGCACAGCTTGCAACCTGTGTTTTGGTTTGGGTGGCATGGTCCCCTGGGGACCATGTGTTTTTCGCCCCGCGAGCAAGGCTGGGTCGCCATGAAGGCGCCCTGAGAATTATACTGCTATTGTAACATCGTGGCTGTCGCTGACGCTCCCGCCACGGCACCCTGGATTTGTTGATTTATTAAAAATGTTTCAAAATTGAATATCCTCATAAATGAAAAGAAATGAAAGGTAAGTAAATTAAAATGGCTACGAAAGAATTCCCGCTGACACCGGAAGACACCACACCCGTAAAGACGAAGTATCGCAACATCTGCACGCCGATTCCCGTGCCGGAATCCATCGAGATGCTGAAAAAACTGCGCGACCTGGAGCCGCGAAGCATGGGCGGCCAGCCGTCGATTGTCTGGGATCACGGCGACGATTGCACGATCTCCGACCCGTACGGCAACACATGGCTGGATTTTTCCGCTGGTGTGCTGGTTACTTCGTCGGGGCACGGGCGGCCTGAGATTATAAAGGCTATCCAGGAGATGGCCGGGTCTGGTATGTATCACGCGTACTGCTTCCCGACGAAAATCCGCCTGAAACTGGTCGAAAAACTCACGTCGATTCTGCCGGCGCCGCTGAAGCGGGTCTTCCTGCAGAGCACCGGCGCCGAGGCTACCGAATGCTGCATAAAGCTGGCCCGCACCAAGGGCATGCAGGTCGGTGGAGCCGAGAAGAACATTCTCGTTACGTTCGAAAACGCGTTTCACGGCAGGACGATGGGTTCGCAACTGGCTGGCGGTTCGCCGGCGCTTAAGAGCTGGATCGGCGGCGAGGACCCGCGTTTTGTCCAGGTGCCTTACCCCGATGGCTTTCGGCAGGAGGACACCAGCTTCGAGGTGTTCGAGAAAACGCTGGCAGCCAAGGGCATCAATCCCGACAACGTCTGCGGCGTGATGAGCGAGACGTACCAGGGCTGCAACGCTACGCTCATGCCCGCGGAGTACGCCCAGTCCCTGCGTAAGTGGTGCGATGCCCACAAGGCGGTGCTGATTTTCGACGAAGTACAGGCTGGCTTCGGGCGGACGGGCAAACTCTTCGGCTTCATGCATTATGGAATCGTGCCCGACCTCGTAGCCTGTGGCAAAGGCCTATCCGGCGGCATGCCGGTATCGGCGACGCTGGGCACCGAAGAACTGATGAGCATGTATGGCCCCGGCGAAATGACCAGCACACACTCGGCAAACCCGATCTGCTCGGCGGCAGCTCTTGCCAATATCGAGATTATCGAAAGTCAGGGCCTGATCGAAAACGCCGCGAAGCTGGAACCGGTGCTGGCTGAGGGTTGCGGGCGTATCGCCAAGGCCTCCGGCGGGAAAATCGGCACGTGGAAGGTAACGGGCCTGGTTGGCGCGATTCAGTTTACCAAGCCCGGCACGACCGAGCCGGAACCCGACTTCGCATGGGAGATGGTAGACCAGGCGGTCCGGCGCGGCGTGATGCTTTTCGCCCCGGTCGGCGTGGGCGGCTGTGCGATAAAAATCAATCCGCCGCTGACAATTACCGAAGACGCCCTACGCGAAGGGCTGACTGTCCTGGAAGAAATCGCCGCGACGCTGTAAACGAGTGGGTGAACCGATCTGTCTATCTATGCCGTTCATCCCCCAGGGGGCCACCCAGCCTGCCGCGCGATATATAATCAGGCCCCCCAAGCACAGGTTGCAAACCGGCGCCGTCATACTAATCATAATCCGTATTTCCGTGCCATACTGTTGACACTGCCCTGGGCATCGCCGAAAATAACATCTGTTAATTCGCAGAGACATGGAGATAACAGAAAGTTATGCCGTTATGTGCAAAGCGCGGGGATTTTCGCTGATCGAACTGCTGGTGGTAATTACCATCATCGTTCTGCTCGTGTCCATCCTGTTCCCCTCGTTCAGCCGGGCCAAGGAGATGGCCCGCATGACAAGCTGCAAAGCCAATCTCTCCGCCGCCCAGAAGGGGCTATGGACCTACGCCGGCGACCACAAACTCAAGCTGCCGCCGTTCGCGTTCAGCGATATCATGAACCCGGATCTCGCCCTCAGCGGGCACTGGGGCGGCACGACGAATCCCGCCGACCCCAACCGTTTCGGCCGGGCCAATGTGGACAATATCAACCTGTGGGCACTGGTTGCCGGCGGGTATCTCAGCAGGGGAGCGTTGGTTTGCCCGTCCGCGGAGCTGCAGGGCCTGGACGATACGAAGAGCTTTTTCCGGTACACGGACCAGTTCAGCACGTACTGCCTGCGGTTCCCCAACAGCCGCGACCTGTTCAACCCGTGTCCCGGATTCGTAAAGCCCGGCCGCATGCTGCTGGACGTTTACAGGATGGCCGGTGGCGGCCAGCCGATGTCCTACAGCGGCTACGGCGGCTCCACCAGCGGCCGCTCGTGTCGCTCGCTGCCGCAAGTGCGAATCAATCGGAAATATACCATCGAAAACACCGGCCGCGAATATTTCGTCGCCGCCGGCGCGCTGCTCGTGGATAATTTCTGGATGTGGGATTACCAGTCGTCAGCCGGCAAGTCGGGCACGTTCGACGTTCTGCGCACACGCAGCCACGGCGACCGTTACAATGTAGTGTTCGGCGACGGCTCGGTATTGCAGGCGGAGGATTTCGGGTCGATAAAGCCCCGGGCGGCAACCAGTGGCAGCCAGCCAAGCGGCAAGTCGCCCTACGCCGAAGAAGCAGAAGCAATCTGGGCAGCCTTCGACGACGCGCGATAGACGCCAGTACCGCGTCCTTATTAAATTGATGGGTGCCGTGGCGGGAAGCGAAGCTTTCAGCCATGATGTAACGGTTGCGAGAAAGCCTCTTGGGGGGCACTCGACAATTTCCCATGATGTCGGGTGGCATGGAAACTCCGCGTTTTTTGCGGGGTAGCCATGAAAGATCGATTCACAATTTCTACGCCATTCTTCATGGTGATCCAGCGCCGCGAGTAGGATGGGTACTCCCGCCCACGCGGGACGAAAAACACATGGTCCCCAGGGGACCATGCCACCCAACAGGTCTTGTTTTTACCCGTTTTTTGTAGGCCGGGTCTTGACCCGGCGATAAGAAGGCGACAGCCTTCTTACATGAAAATCCCTCCGATGATACATCTTTGGAAAAACGTGTTTTTCACCGCTGCTAATCCGAATTGGACGAACTTGTTGCATGTGCCATGCAATTGCCGGGTCAAGACCCGGCCTACGAAAAACTGTAGCTTCGCAACACCCTTTGGATTTAGATATCAGGGTTTCGGATTGCGGCGTTACGGTGCCGTTTGTGTCAGGATTTCCACGTCGTTGCCGAAGTATTGTATGGCTTCGAGTTTGTCGGCGGTGATTATCGCTTCGATGCAGGTTACCGAATCGTTATAGGTCTGCTGCTCCACGTTGGCGTGCTGGGCGATGAACTGCATCAGCCGGCCGTTGCGGTAGTTGGCTTCCATCTTTATGCGGACGGGCAGGCCTTCGGCACGTTTGGCGACCGCCTGGATAACGGCGTCGGCACCCCGGCCGGTCTTGGCCGAGACGTGCAGAGCGTCGGGGAACTCACTGTTGAGAATGGTGAAAATCGTCGGGTCGATAATCTGATCGATCTTGTTGAGCACGAGCAGCTCGCGGCTGCGGTCGCAACCAAGATCGTCCAACACCTTGTCCACCGCCTGGATCTGCTGGGCCACGCGATGGCTGGACGCGTCGGCGACGTGAATCAGCAGGTCGGCGTGGATCGCCTCTTCCAACGTCGCCCGAAAACTGGCGACGAGGTGGTGCGGCAGATCGCGGACGAATCCGATGGTGTCGCTCAGCAGCACGTCGGTATGCTGGCTGAGGTTCCAGCGGCGGGTCTTGGTTTCCAGCGTGGCGAACAGTTGGTCGGCGACGTAGGTTCCCGTGCCGGTCAGCAGGTTCATCAGCGTGCTTTTGCCGGCGTTGGTGTAGCCCACCAGGCAGACGCAGAACGTGTCGTTTCGGCCTTTGACTTCGCGGAGCTTTCGCCGGTCGATATCGGCTAGTTTGCTTTTGAGGAAGCCGACGCGTTTCTGGACGATGCGGCGGTCGGTTTCGATCTGTCGTTCGCCGGGGCCTCGCGTGCCGACCCCGCCGCCGTGCCGGTCGAGGTGCGTCCACATGCCGCTGAGCCGCGGGTAGGTGTATTCCAGTTGGGCAAGCTCCACCTGGAGGCGGCTTTGTGAAGATTGGGCATGGTTGGCGAAAATGTCCAGGATCAATTCGCTGCGGTCGAGTACCTTACACTCGGTGATCTCTTCCAGCTTGCGGATTTGGCTGGGTGTCAAATCGTTATCGAAAATGATCGCGTCGATTTCGTTTTGCTCGCAGCGCTGGGCGATTTCCTCGGCCTTGCCGGCGCCGACGTAGCATTTGACGTGCGGCATGCGGCGTTTGGCGACCATTTCGTCGGCAACTTTCGCCCCGGCGGTTTTCGCCAGGGATCGCAATTCGCCCAGCGGGTCGCGGGGGTCCGCGGTTCCGTCTGGTAATATCACGCCGACCAGCAGGACTCGCTCCTGCCGAACGGTTAATTCTTCGCGTGTCATCTCAGCCATGTGTTTTCGGCGGTTCTCCTGCAATGAACATAAACGTCTCTATAAGTATTATATACGAAAGGCCCGAATATTTCGCGGTTTTTCGCGGCTGGTATGCAGTTTCCGCGTGGGAGCAAGCACCTACCCTACAGTTTTGGGTCGCCATGATTGGCCCAGAAAAAAATATCGGGTGGCATGGTCAGCGGCGAAGCCGATGGCCATGAAAGATAGATACACGACGGCAGATGGTATGTTGAGTGGTTTTGAGAAAGGGATGTTGCAGAAATTGTGAATCGATCTTTCATGGCTATCCCGCAAAAAACGCGGGATTTCCATGCCACCCGACATTGTGGGAATTCGCATAGTTCCCGCGTGGGTGCAAGCACCCACCCTACTTTTACTCGATGATTTCCGCGCCGGCTGCGGCGTGGGTGGGGAAGATGCGGCAGGGGTTGGAGAATTTCGCGAGGAACTTATCTTCGATTGTCGTCTGGATATTCGCGGCGTGATCGGCTTGGCATAGCACGATAGCGCAGCCGCCGAATCCGCCGCCGGTCATCCGTGCTCCGAGTACGCCGTCGAGGCTGCGTGCGATTTCGACGATTTCGTCCAACTCTTCGCAACTGACCTCGTAGTCGTCCCGCAGCGATTCGTGCGACTCGTACATCAGCCTGCCGAAGGCTGCCAGGTCGCCGGCGTTGAGGGCGTTGACGGCTTGGAGGGTTCTGCCGATTTCGCCTACGACATGTCGCACACGCATTTTTTCCTTTTCGGTGAAATTCTCGTCCGCCAGAACTTTGGCGACGGTTTGCCCGTCGGCGTCGCGGAGAGCGGGGATGCCCAGCTTTTCCGCAGCCGAGTAACACTGCCACCGCCTGGCCTCGTAGCCGCCGTCGGACAGTTCATGGGCTACCTGCGTATCGCAGACCAGCAGCACCGTTTCCGGCGAGCCGAACGGAATCTGTTTGCGTGAACCGTCGCGGCAGTCCAGCAGCATCGCATGGCCGGCGGTGCCCAGCACCGAGATCGCCTGATCCATGATGCCGCACGGCGTGCCGGCGAATTCGTGTTCCGCCTTCTGGCAGAGCAACGCAAGCTCGTAGCCGTCCATGGCCCCGCCCGCGGCAGCCAGCAAAGCCAGCCCGGCAGCGACTTCCAGCGAGGCGGAACTGCTCAAGCCCGAGCCGATTGGGACCGAGCTGTCGAAGAGTATGTTGCAAGCCGGCAGCTCCAGGCCTTTTGCCCGCAGGCCGGCAGCGACGCCTTTGGGGTAGTTCGCCCATTTCGGCTCGGCCTTTTCGATGGGTTCGCAGAGGTCAAGCTCGACGTTTCGCCCCGGCTGTTGCACCGAGGCCAGGGCAATTCTGCCGTCGTCGCGAGGCGACCAGGCCGCCAGCGTCCGCAGCTCGATAGCTATCGGCAAAACAAAGCCGTCGTTGTAATCGGTATGCTCACCAATAAGATTCACCCTGCCGGGCGCAGCAACCACGCCGGCAGGTTTAGGGCCAAAGGTCTTGGCAAACGTCTTTTTAATGGTTTCGATATTCATAGGGGCTCTCATAAAAGAAGGCTTTCGCCTTCTTTTCGCCGGGTCAAGACCCGGCCTACAAAAACTATCTTGTCGGGTGCCATGCTTCTGCTTGCAGAAGCATGTTTGTTACGGACTCCATCCCCCAGGGGGCCACCCATCCAAGGTGTTTTTTTAGTCATTAGACATTGGTCATTAGACATTATGGGTGTTTGCCTCCATCGCGTTTCATTACCGCATGCTTCTGCAAGCAGAAGCATGGCACCCATCATTGGATATGTTACGAACTCCTACCGGTTAAGGTGTTTGTCGATGCGTTCGGCGCAGGCTCTGCCGGAGTCTATTGCGGCGGCGACGTAGGCGGCTTCGGTAATGATGTCGCCGGCGGCGAATACGCCCGTGGCGCTGGTGGCGTAGCTTTCGTTGACAAGGGCTTTGCCGTCCTTGTCCGTCGCCAGGCCGAGCTGCTCGACAATTCGCGGGTCGATCTTCGCCTTGAATCCCATCGCCAGGATCGCCAGGTCGGCTTTGACGGAAAATTCGCTGTCGGGAATTTCTTCCATGACAGGCCCGGCGGCGGACGGGACGTACTTAACCTTTTTCGCGGTGATACCCTTGAACTGCCCGCCTTGGGCGGTAAATTTCTTGGTCGCGGCGCACCAGTGATGCGTCACGTTTTCGGGCGTTTCTTCCGGCAAGGCTACCGCGGGTTGTCGCGGCTGGGCGAGAATCTCCAACTGGTGAACTTCCTTAGCCCCCTGCGACAAAGCCGTCTCGACGCAATCCTCGCCGGTCAGCCCGCCGCCGATAACGATAACCGTTTTGCCCTTGGCATCGATGCTGAAAACCTTCTCCAGGTGATCGCCGTCAAAAACGAGATTCTCCTGCTTGAGGAAATCCATCGCGAATACGATGTTGTCGGCGTCTCTGCCGGGTAAGGGCAGGTCGCGAGGCTCGGAAGCGCCGACAGCAAGGCAGATCGCGTCGTAATCCCGCCGCAGCGTAGCAGCCGAGATTTCCTTGCCGATTTCCACGCCGCACTCGAATCTCACGCCCTCGGCATCGAGCTGTTTCAGGCGGCGGTCGATGAGTTGCTTTTCCAGGCGGGCGTTCGGAATGCCGTATCGCAGCAGGCCGCCCGGGGCGTCGTCTTTTTCGAAGACGGTTACGCTATGGCCGGCCCGGGCGAGTTGCTGGGCGGCGGCAAGGCCGGCTGGGCCTGAACCGACGACGGCTACCTTTTTGCCGGTTTTGACCTTGGCCGGGACGGGCGCGACCCAGCCTTCGGCGAAGGCTTTGTCCACGATTTGCTGCTCCATATCTCGCACCTGCACCGGCATGTCGTGCAGTGAGCCTTTGCAGCTCTGCTCGCAGAAAGCTGGGCAGATGGCTGCGGTGAATTCCGGGAAGTTGTTCTTCTCGTGCAGGCGGGCGGAGGCGTCCTTCCACTTGCCGCTGTTGGCCAGCATCATCCACACAGGGATATCGCCCGACAGCGGACAGCCGAGCTGGCTGCACGCCGGAGACATGCAATCCATGCACAATGGCGAAGAAAGTACGCGCAGGGCGGTGCGGTATTCGTCGGCGGAGGAATAGTCGAAGGCAGCGACTTTCTGCTCGTATCGTTCGAGGTGCCGCCGGGCGGATTTCGAGAAAGGCCTGAATATCGCGCGCAGCCAGCGGCTTCGCTTGAGGATATTCAGTTGCCAGCCCCGTAGCGTGATATTCCAGCGGAATTTCCTGCCGGCGATGGTTATGTATCGTTTCCACGGGTAGCAATACTTTATGTGGTCGCCGTTGGCGGGATTGACGTTGTATTTTTCCCGGTCGCGGGCGTACTTTTCTGGATGGGTCGCCAGTTCCGCTTTGAATATCGTGTCCTTAATCAGCATCGCCGCAGCCAGGTTCTGGATAACCGTGCGCGTGGCGGCGTATTCGTATTCCGGGCGATCCTTCTTGTAGACTTCCACCACCTGGGCTGTAAATTGCCGGGCGTAGTCGATTCCGCCCCACCGCATGCAGTCGTATGCCCGGACGGCGATATCGCGCTTGAGCGATTCGTCCAGGCCTTCGACAGCCTCGACGGTATCGTTGACGAGCGAATGGAGCTGCTCGGCCAGCGTGTTTTTCTTACCGTAACGGCGGATGGTCCAGCGGCATTTGTTTTCGAGGGTTTCCTTCCAGCCCAGCCGTTGCGGCGAGCCGAGGAACAACTCGGGATTGACCACAAACTTCCTGCCCATGTTGAACGCGTAGAGGTTCTTGCGGAAGTCCACGCGGATGGAGTCTTTGATCGCCCAAGCCATCGAGTGCATCGAAACGGGAATCAACCCCTGCTGGAACGCGTAGCCCATCATCATGATATTGGCGTAAATTTTGCTGCCGAGGTACTTTTCGCAGATTCGCGAGATGTCGCGGGCGAGGAACTCGTCCGGCCGGGTGTGCTGGCGGATGAGGGCTTCCAGCTCGGCGGGGTCGTAGTCGCTGCCCCGGCCCATCAGCCCGTTGAGCGTGGCGATTTTGTCGGTGTTGATTACCGCGGCAGTCTGCTTTTTGCTGGCGATGCGGAGGCGGTGCGACGGGTCGAGAATGCGGGCGGCTTCGAGGATATCCACGCCCAGCAGCAGGTCGGCTTTGCCGTAGGAAATCAGGGCGGTAATCGGCTGATTCGAGATATTGAACACCACCTGGCTGACCACGCCGCCGTTGCGAATCGCCAGGCCTTTCTTGTCCAGGAAGATGACGTTATAGCCTTCCTTGTGGCCCGCCCGGACGAGAATGCTCGTAGCCAGCCCGATACCCATGCCGCCGACGCCCGTAAGACAGCCCCGCCACAGCTCGCCCACCGGCCTTTTCGTCGGTTCGGGAATGTCTTCGAGATCCAGTTCGGGCACTTTGGTGCGAGGCTTGTTTTTGCGGGTAACGGTTATGGTTTCAAACGCGTCGCACGCGCCGAGCCGGTGGCAGGCGCCGTCGGCGACGCACCAGCTTGTATCGGTGTCCATCTTCGTGCCGTAATCGGTATCGACGTGGCGGAGGCCGGGACAGCCTGTTATATCCGCACAGGCCAGGCAGAACTGGCAGATATCCTGGTTGACGTTCGTGTATTCTTTCGTCGGCAGGAAGCCCTTCTGGCGGGTGATTTCCCGTTCTTCGCGGCGTTTGCGACGATTGCTGGTAATTCCGCATTCCTTGTCCGAGATGATAATCTTCACGCCGTCCCGCAGGAAGACATCTTCCAGTAGGTCGCGGTATTCTTCGCGGAGTTCCGGGTTTACGCGATAAATCGGCACGCCGAGCGCCCCGCCGATGCCGCGGACGATGTCTTCGATGTTCTCTTCCGGCGTGAGGTTGCCGACGAGGTCGTAGTTATTGCCCGGCTGGGGCTGATGGCCGGTCATCGCCGTGGTGCTGTTGTCCAGGATGATAAACGTGATGTCCTGATTGAGATTGACCGCCTGAGAAATCCCGATCAGCCCGGAATGATAGAACGTCGAGTCGCCCAGGAAGACGACTTCCTTATTGGTGATGAACGGGTCAACGCCGCTGCCCGTGCCTGCGCCAAGACCCATGCCGGAATAATCGTGCATCAGGTCGTTGTTCGGCGGGAACAGCAGCATCGTGTAACAGCCGGTGTCGCCGTGGAACATCAGGTCCACCGGCTTCAGGCCTTTGGTTTTCATGTAGTGCGGGTCGCTGAACTTCCGCTTGATTTCCAGGCAGAGGCTTGCTGTGTCGCGGTGCGGACAGCCGGGGCAGAAACTCGGCAGGCGGGGCGGAATTTCCACGCCGCCGGTCGACACGTGTTCGGTTTCGGCAAGGGCGGTCAGTTCGCGGTCGATAACGACGGTGGATTTCGCGCCGCTGAATTTTTTCAGCAAAGGCCCGAGCACGCCAAGCAGCATCGACGGGTGCAGGCCTCGCGAATCGGGGATGGGCGTCAGGCCGTCGGGGAATTTCTTGCCCCACAACTCCACATTTTCCAGCGGGCCGCCCGCTTGTTTGCCGGCGATGATTATTTCGGCGATCTGCTCTTCCATGAAGCCGCGGCGTTCCTCGACGACGACAATCCGCTCGCACATGCCGGCAAGTTCTTCGACAAGGCTGGGGTCGATCGGGTAGCTCATACCGAATTTGAGAATCGGATAATCGCCCAGCACTTCCATGTCGTGAAGCGCCTGGACGAGGTAATCGTGGCCCAGGCCGGCACTTACGAAGCCGATGGGCGCTTTCGTGCCCGTCGGCGGCCCGTGGTTTATCTTGTTCAGGCCAAGCTCGCGGGCGACTTTCATCGCTGTCTGGAATCGGCTGGTCAGGGATTCTTCCTGCCACCATGTACGCGGCGGCAGCAGGACTCGTTTGTCCAGGTTTATCCGGGAGGTGTCCAGGTCCAGCTTGTTGAGCATGTTGAATTCGGGGTACTGGTTCGGCTTGCAGGTTACCGTGCCGCCGCCGTCGGCGAGATTCGTCGTCAGGACGTATCCGGCGAACAATTCGCTGGCTGCCGACAGCTTGAACGACAGGCCCACGAAGTCCTTGCATTCCTGCGGGTTGGACGGTTCGATGGTGGGGATGAACAGGTGTTTGGAGATATAGCGGCTGTCTGCGGGGACTTGCGTCGAGTCGCTCCACGGGTCGTCGCCGTAGACGACGATAGCTCCGCCCTCGCGGTTGGCACCGGCCAGATTGCCCAAAGCCAGCGCGTCGGCGGCGACGTGTACGCCGACCGATTTCATCACGATCATCGCCCGTGACGGCAGAGTCTGACTGCCGTTGAGCATCGCCGCGGCCAGGGCCTCGTTATTGTTGATAGCCGCACGAATACCCTTGCTGTTCAGCAGATCCTTCAACAGGCTCAGCGAATCGAAATAGCCCGCCACCGGGCTGCCGGGATACCCCGCCAGCAGGTGCACGCCGCCATCGGTTTCGAGGGCACCTTTTACCAGCAATTCATTGCCGGTAAAAATCTCCGTGCCGCTTTCCGTACAAAATCTCCGTTCCGAACTCATTCGGGACATTGTACGCATTGGCGGCGAAAGTACATAATATTTTTCGCCGGATCGGGGGAGATGACAGGCATTATGCCGCCGGCAAATTGGCGGGCGGCATGGCAACGCCGATAGGGATCGCCATGAGGAATTGTGCGGAAATGAATTTTTCTTTCCCACGCGGTAAAAAGCCGTGGGCGGGAGCACCCACCCTGCATTTCGCGCGGCGGCCTTCCCAGGCCGCCGCGAAGCCGGTGATCGTGCCGCGTAACGCGGTTATTTTTTTCGGCCGGAGGCTTGCTCGAGTTTTTTTATGAATTTCGGATCGAGGCCTTTGCCCAACCCCAACCGCCGGGCAAGCCCTACTATTTTCCACGCATTGTCATAGTCCTTCTTGTAATAATATGCCTCGGCGAGGTTATTGTAGGCACAGGCAAGCTTCGGATTCAGCTTAATGGCTTTCTTAAGAGCCACTATTGCCTCGGCAAAGGTACCCTTTTTTCTCAGCGCATACCCAAGGTTATTGTAGGCTGTGGCGTACTTCGGATTCAGCTCGATGGCCTTCTTGTGCGCCGCGATAGATCCGGCAATGTCGCCTTTGTCATTCAATGCGTTTCCAAGGTTATTGTAGGCCTTGGCAAACTTTGGATCCAAATCAATAGCCTTCTTGAGGGCCGCGATAGCACCAACAAGATCACCTTTGTTATCCAGCGCACACCCGAGATTGCAGTGGGCTTCGGCAAACCTCGGATTCAGTTTGATGGCTTTCTCGTACGCTGCGATAGCCCCTGCAATGTTGCCTTTGTTATACAACGCATTTCCGAGGTTGCAGTAGGCCATGGCAAATTTCGGATTCAGTTCGATGGCTTTTTTAAGGGCCACGATTGCCTCGGCAAAGTCCCCTTTTCTTATTAGCACATTTCCGAGGTTATTGTAGGCCCAGGTATACTTTGGATTCAGTTCGACGGCCTTCTTATAGGCTGCGATTGCCCCGGCATCGGCACCTTTGTAATACAATGCATTTCCGAGGTCGTAGTAGGCCTCGGCATCCTTCGAATTCTGATCAATGAGCTTCTTGTAGGTTGCAATCGCAATAGCTTCGGTAATGTCGCCTTTGCCTTCCATCGCACGCTTGAGGTTGTGGTAGGCATCGGCATACTTTGGATTCAGTTCGACGGCCTTCTGATAAGCTATGATTGCATCAATAAGATCGCCCTGCTTCTTCAGTGTAACCCCGAGGTTGTAGTAGGCTTCAGCAAGTTTCGGGTTCAGATCGATGGCCTTCTTCAAGACCACTATTGCTCCGCTAAACTCGCCTTTGTTATGCAACGCATTTCCGAGATTGTTATAGGCCTCGGCATCCTTCGGATTTAATTCGATGGCCAGCTTGTACGCCGCGATAGCCCCGGCAACGTCGCCGTCGTCATGCAACGCATTCCCGAGGTTGTAGTAGGCCATGGCAAACTTCGGATTCAATTCGATGGCCTTCTTGCAGGCCGCGATAGCTCCGGTAAAGTCGCCTTTGTCCTTCAGCACACACCCGAGATTGGAGTAGGCCATGGCAAGTTTCGGATTCAGTTCGATGGCCTTCTTGTATGCCGCGATTGCTCCGGCAACGTCGCCTTTGTCCTCCAACGCACGCCCGAGATTGCAGTGGGCCTCGGCAAACTTCGGATTCAGTTCGATAGCTTTCTTGTATGCCGCGATAGCTTCGGTAATGTCGCCTTTGTCAAATAACGCATTTCCGAGGTTGTAGTGGGCATCGGCATCATTTGGGTTCTGCTCGACGGCTTTTTTGCGGGTTGCGATTGCTGAGTCGAGATCGGGTTTCTTTTTCTCATTGGTGGCGTTGTAGACAAGCCAGGCGACAAACAACAATAGGCAGACAACAGCCAATTTCTTTATAATCTTCATAGCAAGATATCCTTTGTAAACACAGCCGTCATGTTGACGACTTGGCTTTCAGGCGGGCTTGAATCGCCAATGTCTTTACACATTCGACAAAGTATACGTCGTCCGATATCACTTTGCCAGCCATGCCCAAAGCATTCTGCGCCGGCGGAAACCACGTGGGTGCAAGCACCCACCCTACATTTCGCGCGAGTGTCGAACAACCATGGTCCCCTGGGGACCATGCCACCCAACAACACCCGGGCGGTAGCACCCAATCCATAAAAAAAGCCTGCTCCGATTGGAACAGGCTTTTTGTTGGTTTTGTAAATCCAATCTCGGACAGCTTATGTCCGAATTACCCAGGCGGCTTAATGCCCGGATTGTTTGAACCGTTTATTCCACTACCGGTACTGGGCCGGCGAGGGTTTCGAAGTTCAGGTTTATTTCCTGCTCGCCGGAGAGGATTTGCTCTTTGAGCATCCGGTTTTCCGGCAACTTCATAGCCAGCCAGCGTTTGGCGACGGCTAACTTGGTTTTGCCCATCGGCAGGGTGGAGGTCGCCTGGTCGCAGAACAACGTTCCGACGATCAGGCTCACGCCGATGTCCACCAGCTTGCGGGCGTAGAGGTCTTTGTATTGGCCGGGCTGGGCCTTGACGAAGTCGATGCACTCTTTCAAGTCGACGAGGCCGGCTTTGATCTGCTCGATCATCGGAGCGGTCTCGGCTGTCCATGCGTCCAGGTTCGCGGGTTTTTCCATCAGTTCGTTCAGCACGGTTTCGCATGTGCCGGACACGACGCCAGCCACCGCCGCGAGCACCTGCAACTGGCTGGTGCCTTCGTAGATGGTCGTGATGCGGGCGTCCCGCATTAACCGCTCGCAGGCGTAGTCCTTCATATAGCCGCTGCCGCCGAGCACGGCGATGGAGTCGTTACTGACCCGCATCGACATTTCCGAGGCGTAGTACTTGCTCATCGGTGTGAGCATTTTGTTGTAACGGCCGAACTTGCGGGCGAGCTGGCGATTGGCCTTCTTCTCGTCGGCGTCGGCGAATTCGCCGAACTCCTGCTTCCGCAGCGCGCCGACCTCGATATCCACAGAGAAGGTGGAGTGATAGGTCAGCGTCCGGGCGGCTTGGACATCGACCTGCATGTTCACCAGCAGTTCGCGGACAGCCGGGAAGCTGTCGATGGTAACGTCGAACTGCTTGCGGCTGTTGCCGTAGTCGCGTGCGACGCGATAGGCCGCCTCGCCGATACCGATGCTCTGGGCCGCGATGCCGATGCGGGCACCGTTCATCAGGCTCATAACGTAAGTGATAAGCCCGCGTTGCCGCTCGCCGATAAGCAACGCCGGAGTATTGTCGAAGAAGATTTCGCACGTCGGGCTGCCGTGGATGCCGAGCTTGTTTTCCAGCCGGCGAATTTTGACCTTCGGGCCTCGGTCGGCGACCAGCAGGCTCAGGCCTCGCCCGTCGGAGATGTCCGGTTCGGTGCGGCAGAGCACCAGCAGCACTTCGCCGCAGCCGTTGGTGATGAATCGCTTGACGCCGTGGATGAACCAATTGCCGTCTTCGTCCTGATACGCCTTCGTGCGGACGGCTTGTAAGTCGCTTCCGGCGTCGGGTTCGGTAAGCACCATCGCGCCGGTCCAGTCGCCGGAGGCCATCTTCGGCAGGTATTGCTGCTTGATTTCTTCCGAGGCGAAGGCGTTGATTGTCTCGGCGATTCCCTGCAGGCCGTAGACGTTCATCAGGGCTGCGTCGGCACGGCTGACCATGTCGTTGGTCATCGTGTAGACGAGCTGCGGGCAGTTGATTCCGCCGAAGCGGTACGGCAGGGTGAAGCCCATCGCGTCGGCTTGGCCCAGCCGCTTGATCGCGTTGGCGATTCCGGGGGCATAGGTTACGCTGCCGTCGTCGTTGAGGACGTTGCCGACGTTGTCGGTCTCTTCAGCGGTGGGGGCGATTTCCTCGGCGCACAGCCGGCCGAGGTTGTCGAGAATCCGCTCGTAATTGTCCACGGCGTCTGCGGTATCCTGGGGCGCGAAGTCGAATTCGTCGTGGAACGAGAAATCCTCTTCGATGATACCCGCCAGCTTGGCGATGTCCATGTGCTTGAAGAGAAACTGAATGTCATCATTGTCGGTGTAAAAGTTCGCCATGTTTCTTTCCTGTTACTGATTCGGCACGAAGCCGGAAATTTTAATATTTTTTAACTCAATGACTCGTTTTGACGCTCATGCCGCCGCGGATGGCCTTGATGAGGCTGGGGACGACCTCGTTGAGGTCGCCGACGATACCGTAATGGGCCACGCCGAAGATGTCCGCATCTTTGTCTTCGTTGATCGCGAGAATTTTCGCCGATTCCTGCATGCCGGCGATGTGCTGGATCGCGCCGGAAATGCCGACCGCGATATACAATGCCGGGCGAACCGTCGTTCCGGTCTGGCCGACCTGGTGATCGTGGTCGATGTAACCAAGGTCTACCGCGGCTCGGCTGCCGGCTGCGGTACCGCCGAGGCAGTGGGCCAGATCCCATATCAGCTTGAAGTTTTCCTTGCTGCCGACGCCCGCGCCACCGGCTACGATAATTCGGGCAGCCTTGAGGTTGACCTTGCGGGCCTGGCGGTGCGTTTCGTTGATCGTCAGCGGCAGAACGATGCTGCCCAGATCGGCATCGACGGGAACCACTTCGCCCTTTCGGCCCGGCGTCGCCTCGCTCATGGGCATTACGCCTTCGCGGACGGTCGCCATCTGCGGCCATCGCTGCGGATTGACAATCGTCGCGATAATATTGCCGCCGAAAGCGGGGCGAATCTGGTACATCAGATTGGTGTAGGTCTGCTTCTGGGCCTTGTCTTCGTGGTCGCCGATTTGCAGGTCGGTGCAGTCGGCTGTCAGGCCGCACTTCATCTTGCTGGCGACAGTCGGAGCCAGGTCGCGCCCGATGGGCGTAGCGCCGACGAGGCAGATCTGCGGTTTGTATTTTTCGATCATGTGGCAGAGTGCGTGTGTATAGCCGGCAGTCTGATAGTGCCCCAGCTTCGCGTCCTCGGCGAGGTAAACCTTGTCCGCGCCATGTTCGATAAGCTGGGTAGCCATCGCGGCTACGCCGTCGCCCAGCAGGCACGCGCCGAGAGATACGCCGAGCGTGTCGGCCAATTCCCGGCCTTTGCTCAACAATTCCAGCGGCACATCCGAAAGATGCCCGTCTTCCTGCTCCGCAAATACCCAAACCTCGCCTTGTTTATTAATTTCAATCATTCAGGTTATCCTTGATTAACTGGTTTAATCTTTATTTTTGGTTCTTAACCGATTGTATGGTCTTCGATCAGGTTGCCCACGAGTTCGGCGATGTCTTCGTCGTTGGGTTGGAATTCGTGGTATTCCCCGCCGGCCAGCACTACCGACTGGATGCGGTGTACTTTCGTGGGGCTGCCCGCCATGCCGACCCACTGGAGGTCGGCTTCGAGTTCGTCGAGGTCCCAGCTTTCGATGAACAGGCCCTTGGCCTTGAGTGCGTCGACCTGTTTGGCGACTTCGGCTTCGTCGGCGCCGGCCTTTTTGACCCGTGCGACGATTTCGCCTTCGCTATGGGCGTTTTTGTACTTCATTTGTCGCCTGGCGGCATATGGGCGCGGGGTGTTGGCGTCCAGCACGGTTACCAGCGCGGGCAGCTTGGCGGTAACGTCTTCCCAGCCGTTGCCGACGTTCCGCCGGACACGGACAGTCCCGTCGGCGAGGTCGATAAGTTCTTCGAGGTAGGTTACCAGGCTGAAGCCCAGTTTCTCAGCCATCTGCGGGCCGACTTGTGCGGTGTCGCCGTCGATAGCCTGCCTGCCACAGAAAACCAGGTCGGCGTTGAGCTTTTTGGCGGCACAGCTCAGAATATAGCTGGTAGCCAGCGTGTCGCTGGCAGCCGCCCGCCGGTCGGTAACCAGAATGCACCGATCCGCACCGCGATAATAGCTGTCCCGCAGGACTTCGCACGCGTTGGGCGGGCCCATCGTGATAACCGTAATGGTTCCGCCGTGGGCGTCGCGAACAGCCAGCGCCTCTTCAAGGGCATTGAGGTCTTCTGGGTTGAAAATCGCCGGCAAAGCCGCCCGGTTGACCGTGCCGTCCTCTTTCATTGCATCGCCGGTAATACGCTTGGTATCCGGCACCTGTTTTACGCAAACTACGATGTTAAATCCCACCGTGTCGCTCCTTATAATAAATAAACAGTCTTCGTTGTCAGTTACTCACAGTCGCCTCGGCGCGTAGAATCACAATAACCGCCACCCAGGCGAAACACAGGAAACGGCGGATAATAGGGAATTCTTTTCCCGGAGTCAAGCAAAAGTAAAAAGCTCCAGGCCTGTGCCCGAACGATTATTTGTTATTGCGGGCGAGATAGAGATTTTCAAAGACGCGATGTGGTGGTACAATACGTGGGTAGTTAGTTCCGATTATATGTAATGGCGATTTTTAAGACAGGCTGTTCAGCCTGGCGTCAGCAGAGGGCGTTGCGGCAGGGCGGGACTGAACAGGAAATCTTAAAACGCCCAATGTTTCAGGAGGTGAGGCGTTGGTTAACGTCTCTGTCCCCGTTGTGGGAGGAGGTTCGAAGATGGAACTGCATGTGAAAACCATTGATGGTGTTGTCGTTGTAGCGTATCCCAATACGCATTTGGACGTGAGTAACTATCGCCAGTTCAGGGAAAAATTTGACCCGATTCTGGACGAGGCCGGGAAAGTAGTAATCGATCTCGGAGCGTTGCAATTCATTGACAGCTCCGGTATTGGCGCCCTGCTGGCGTGCCTGCGGAAAGCCAACTCAGAAGAGAAACAACTGAGACTCTGCCGGGTAACCGACTCTGTTCGTGTTATCTTCGATCTGGTACGGATGGAACGAATTATGGCGATCGACGATACCAGAGAAGAGTCTTTGAAGATTTTGCGGGGAGAGTAGGGTCTTGATGCTCCGCAGTTTTTGCAGGTTGGGGGTGCAATCCATTTCCGCAGAAATTTGTGAAATTCCGCGGATATCCGTCAATCTTGCCGGGCAAAATTCCGATATTTGGTGTAGACGACTATCAGGAAGGCAATAAAGGCGTCGGGGTATTCCTCAGTGATAGTGTTTCGAGGTTTTTCGCCAGGCCCGCGCTGAATTGATCCTTCCTTTCTTTAATTCAGGGGATCTCGCGGGGAATCTCGGACACAGGGAACCCTGAGGCCATGAAAATTTTAGTAGTCGAAGACGAATTGGTAAGCCGGACATTGGTACAGCGGGTGCTGGAAAAGGCGGGGGATTCGGTAACGGCTGTTTCCGGCGGCCGGGACGCTTTGATCCGAATGGCGAACTCTCAGTACGACGTGATTATCATGGACATCCACATGCCGGGCATGGACGGCTTCGAGACAACCGCCGCCATCCGCCGCCGTGAACAGGACGGCAGGCGGACTCCGATAGTCGCTCTGACCGCCCACACTGTGGAAGGAAGTTGCCAAAAATGTTTCGCCGCCGGCATGGACGGCTATATCGCCAAACCAGTCTGCGCCCAAACCCTGAAGGAAACGATTCAAAAAGTTCTGGACTCCATGCAACAGGACCAGCGTAGCGAAGTTACCTGATTTTCAAGGTTCTCTTGCCTTTTGCCGCCATACACGATATCAAAAGACCCGGTAATTTACTGAGACTTGATATTGTGGAGACTGGTTATGGTTTCGTTTATCGCGTTGTGCGTTCTATTGATGATAGGTCATTTCCTGCGTAGTAAGATCAAGATACTTCAATGGCTGTACCTTCCCTCGTGCGTCATCGCCGGGCTTGTCGGACTGGCGGTGATACAACTTGCCCCGAAATTCGGCGTGTCGATTCCCGCCAGTTGGACAGCCGGCTGGGGTAAACTGCCGGGTGTCCTCATTAACGTAGTCTTCGCGTGCCTGTTCCTTGGCGTGGAGATACCCAGCCTCAAAAAGGTATGGCGACGCGCGGGGCCTCAATTGGCTTACGGGCAGGTCGTCGCGTGGGGGCAATATGTTGTCGGCATAGGACTTGTGCTGTTCCTGCTTGGGCCGATCTTCGGCGTGCCGATGATGTTCGGCGCCATCGTACCGGTGGGTTTCGAGGGCGGCCACGGTACCGCCGGCGGAATGGGGCCGACTTTCGAGGCGCTGGGCTGGTCGGAGGGTAAAGACCTCGGCCTGGCCAGCGCGACGATCGGAATGGCCAGCGCGATCATTATCGGCATGGGGCTGGTTAACTGGGCTGCCCGACGCAAGTATACTGTCCACCAGGCAGAACCGTCGGCATTCCCGGAAGACGACACCATCGGAGTGATCCCCCTGGATCAACGTCCCATCGCCGGCAAACTGACCGTCAAAGCCGACGCCATCGAAACCTTCACGCTGCACCTTGTCTTCGTGGGCGTTGCCGTCGCTATCGGATACCTTATCAAGTGGGGCATGACCAGCGGCGAGCAGTTCGTCAACAGCGACATGATACAGGCGATCAGCGCCGCCAAAAAAACCGCCGACGCCGAAGCGCTCGCACTGGCCCAAAAGGCTTATCAGGGCAATTCGCTGCGGATAATAACCAAAAGCTTCCCGACGTTCCCGCTGTGCATGATCGGCGGGCTGCTTGTGCAGATATGGGAGCAGAAATGGGACAAAAAGAAGCTGCTGGACCTCGGCCTGACGCGGCGGATTCAGAATACTTCGCTGGATTTTCTGGTAGTCCCGGCGATTGCGATGATCTGCATCCAGGCCGTGGTTGCCAGCTGGCAGCCGTTCTGCATCATCATCGGCATGGCTATTCTGTGGAACGTTTTCTGCGTACTGATTCTGTCCCGCCGGATGTTGCCCGACGCGTGGTTCGAGCGATCCATCGCCGAGATGGGCCAATCCATGGGCGTAACCTCCACCGGCCTGTTGCTGCTGCGCGTGGTAGACCCGGACTACAAAACCCCCGCCGCCAATGCGTTCGCCTACAAACAGATACTGCACGAGCCGTTCATGGGCGGCGGGCTGTGGACCAGCACCGCCATTCCGCTGCTGGCGCTATACGGCGGTTGGCCCGTATTTCTCATAGCCTGCGGCGCGGTGGCGTTCTGGCTGATACTGACGTTCTTCACGCCCGTAATCCGCAACCGGAATAATTCGTAGGGCAATTGATTCAATATGCCCGGGCGCATTCCCGCGCGGCGGCCTTCCCGGGCCGCCGCGTAATTTCCCACGATGCCGGGTGGCGAGAGCGAAGCGACAGCCACGATGTAACTGCTGTGCGAAAACATGCTTCTGCAAGCAGAAGCATGGCACCCAACAATTTTTTCGGACGGCCTTAGCCCATTATTACTTCCACGTCGTGGGTTTTGCCGTCGGCGATTCCTGTAATTATCGTGGAATCGATTTTTTCGCCATCTACGATAATTTCTTTTACGCCCGTCTGCACGTGCTGCGGATTTTTGACCTTGATATTGTAAACCGCGCCGCGGAATGGATATTCAATCTCATAGCCCGGCCATTCGGAGGGAATACAGGGATCGATCAATAAGCCGTCGTACTTGGGCCGGATTCCCAGCATCCAGTTTATCACGCCCTTGAAAACCCAAGCCGCCGTGCCCGTCAGCCATGAGCAGTTGCCCTTGCCGAAATCCGCGGACTCAGGCCCTTCGGCAAACTGGCAATATACGAACGGCTCATACTCCCTCTGCCGCAGTTGTTCTTCCGTCTTGCCAATCGCGCATATCTGCTTGTAGAGCTTGTATGCGTCATTTCCCCTGCCGAGCATAGCCTTGGCCAATATGGTAAATACGTTGGCGTGCGAGAAAACAGCCGCGTTTTCAGCCAGCCCCGGCGCGAAACCGGAAATTATGCCGATCTTCGGGTCGTAACGCGAATACGCCGGGCTTAACAAACTCAAACCCAATTCGGTACCGAGTTCTTTATCCGCGGCGTCCATCGCTTTGGCCATGCGATCTTTGTCGGTAACGCCGGAAATCACCGCCCACGTCTGCGGGTTGAGATATATCTTCCCTTCCTCGCAGGATTCGTCGCCCACCAACGAACCGTCGTCGCCAAACGCCCGAATGAAATAGCTGCCGTTCCATGCAAATTCATTGATCGCCTTTTTCAAGTCATCCGCCTTTTCCTGATACTTTTGCAATTGGCCTTTTATCTGCGCAACATGCTCAGGTTTGCCGCAGGCGGATTTGTCGAGGTAGTAGTCGAAGAGCTTAATGGTTTCCAGCAGGCCGTAATACAGGAACATGCCCAGCCAGGGGCTTTCCCCCTTGCCTTTGTCGCCGACGCAGTTCAAGGCGTCGTTCCAGTCGCCACGCCCGATCAGGGGCAGCCCGCGGGCGCCTTTGTCTATGATAACCCTGTCCACGCCTTTGATAATATGTTCCCACAGCGGCCCGGACTCGCCGCCGATGTACGGCAGGTCTTCGTTCAGGAATTCCCAGTCGCCCGTTTCCTTCAGGTATTCGCTGACGACCAGCGCCAGCCACAGGGAATCATCTGATTTGTCGCCGATGGCTTCCGGTGCCGCCCCAAGTTCCGGGCGAGGCGTGCAATGCGCCGGGCTGCCGTCATGAGTCATACAGCCGGCAATGAATTTCAGGTTTTCCCTGGCGGAAGGATTCCCCAAAGGCAACATGCCCATCGCGTCCTGGATAATGTTACGATAGCCGCCCGCGCCGGAAGTGTAAATGGCGTAATACAGGTTCGATACCCGCCAGGTTTCGCCGTTAATCAACAGTTGATATTTAACCCACTTGTTGATGTCCAGATTCATCAGTTCATCCGGGGTTTTTATCGTTACGTTCGCCAGCAGATCCTGCCAGTGCTGTTTTGTTTTGCTCAATGCTTCTTCGGTCGCGGCGATGGATTTGTATTTTTCAAACAAGTCTTCACGATCGT
The DNA here is from genome assembly GCA_021108335.1 of Phycisphaerae bacterium. Lineage (GTDB taxonomy): Bacteria > Planctomycetota > Phycisphaerae > SM23-33 > SM23-33 > JAIORC01. The sequence goes on along the minus strand of JAIORC010000132.1, from coordinate 6,876 downwards.
GCAGGTCGTCGCTGTAGGGTGTAATTCCCATGACGAAGTTGAACTTCTTTTTCTCGCCCGGCTCCAGCTTTATATTCCAGTTAAACGCGCATATGCTCTGGCGGCCGTCTACGTTTTTGCCGGAACAGACATTTTTCTCGACCATCAAAGGATTATGAACCGAACGGTACATGCCGATGAACTTTTCCTTCTCTGCCTCGAAGCCGTCGGGAAGCAGGCTGGAGAGACAATATACCGAATAAGGCCAATGCCCCTGCCCGCCGTCCGCCAATCTGCCCGACTTCCTGGTGCCCAACAACACGCCATTTTTATACGTAATTTCCTTGGTCAGATGGGCCTGGCCGGAGCCGAGCGAGTCGCAGGTCAAGTCGCCCAGACACAATTCCGCATACGAATAGAGGCTTAAGTCCATCGGCTTGTCGCTTTTGTTTTCCAGCTCCATGAGCCATATTTCCACGTCGTCATCAGCCGGCACGAAATAGGTGGTTTTGCCCGCCAGACCCCTGTATTGCGAGGAAATTACGCTATAGCCGAAACCATGGCGGCACTCGTAGGCCTCAGGTTCCTTCATCATCGGCGAGACATTCAGGTTCCACACTTCGCCGTCGCTATTGTCGCGAACATAGACAAACCTGCCGGGCGTGCCCTCCTGGGCATCCTGTAAACCCTTGGGGGTAATAGCGTTGAGCGCCAAATCCAGATAAAAGCTATGGCCGCCGGCTATTTGAGAAAGCAACGCCGTATACCTGCCGTTGGTAAGATAGTTCAACCACGGCTTGGGTGTATCAGGCCGTGTGATAATGTATTCGTTTCCGTCTTCGCTGAAATTCCCGTACTGCTGATTGTTCATTTTAAGCTCACTGTCCAGGCAGACCGAGACATATCCGAACGACGCTTCCATAAGTGCCCTTTTTTGGATTCGGAAAGACGCCCTGCCTTAGTTTTGTAGATCAGGTTGCGGCATTTGCCGGAGTCGGATTCCAGGCCCAAAAGCTGCTGCCGCCCGACGAGCGGCAATGAAATCAATTTTCGCCTGTCATCCGCAGCGTACAGTATCGTCTGTTGTGGTAAATGGCAAATGGAATTATTCCACACACACAATTATATGGAACGATACGCGAAAGCTCGGAAACTCGACTGTCCAACGTCTGCCAGGCTGCCTGGCGACGGGTTTTGACAATGGGTGGGCGGGAATTGTAGACTGGAATTTCCCTGATCTATGGCTGCCGGTTGATTAATGCGGGAAAAAGCCGTTAAACCGATTTTACAAATAAGAAAAATGCTCCTATAATTGAGTAATGCCTCTTGTATTGTGTGAAACAAGATAGAGGCGGTCAGTGGTAGGGTAGATGGCTTTCGATATCAACGATATCCTGGAGGAATGGCTGTTTGAGCCAGGGGATGCCAACGTGCGCCGCATTGTCGGCGACGACGGGCAGGAGCGGATCCAAGTGCGCCTGGACCTGGGAATTCTTCAGATGCATGTAACAGGCAGGCCCGACGGCACCAAGCCGTTCGACTATGACAGCCTGCTGGATTATCACGAGCACATCCTGGCCCAGTACAAAGCCGAGAACGGCTCGGACAAAGGGTTCACGATCGACGAAAAAGCCTGCAGATCGCTCCGGGCAGAGGGAGCAATGTACTATCGCCGATTCATAGCCCAATTCGTACTGGGAGACTACGACGCGGTCGCCCGCGACACCATGCGAAATCTGAGGATGTTCGATTTCTGCGTCTCATACGCCGCCGCGGAACACGACCGCGACATGCTCGAACAATATCGCGCATATGTGATGATGATGCACGCCCGGGCCAAGTCGCGGGCACTGCTGGAGCAGAACAAGCCCCGCAAAGCCCTTACGACAGTGCAGCAGACAACTAAGCAGATACGGGAACTGCTCGAAGAGCAACATCACGACGCCGCAGCGAGCGTGGAGTTGTCCATTCTTCAGACACTGGTACGGGAAATCGAAACCCTCATTCCGGCCCACCCGCGGAAGAAGCTTTACACCAAGCTCCAGCGGGCCATCGCCGACGAACAATACGAAGAAGCCGCCGCCCTTCGCGACCGCCTCGAAGCATTCGATAATTCACCGCATTAGACTCTCTCGGCCGCCTTAAGCTCTGTTTGGGAAAATTCTCCGCGCGCCAATTCCGGCAAAATGGCCCACTCACCACCATCCATAAGCAGGCGAGTCTCGCTATGTCCCTATTATATCTGGAGTTAAGGAAGTTTCGCAAAATGGCTATTGACGCCGATAAAACAAATCGATACAATATGCATAGCTTTGTATCATATGTGTTAGAAAGGCGATACCACCTGCGTCTTGGCGGGTGGATTTTTTTACGGATTTTACAGGTACGAATTGCAAAAGGAATGGAACTATGAAAATTGGCGTTATGGTGGAATCGTTTCGTGCGGGGTTGGACGGAGGCCTCAAAGCCGCTGCCGAACTCGGTGCCGACGGCGTGCAGATGTACGCCACAAAAGGCGAAACTCACGTGGACAAACTGGCGGGGCAGGCCGGCCGGGAATTAAAAACCAAAGCCGCCGATCTTGGATTGGAATTCTCAGCCATTTGCGCGGACTTCGGCGGCCATGGCTTCCAGATTCCAGAAGACAATCCTACGCGTATCGATGATTCAAAGCGGGTCATGGACCTGGCGTTGGTACTCGGCTGCAATGTCGTAACCACTCACATCGGCGTCTTACCGGCCCGCGGCGAGAAAAACCAGACCGCCGACAAGTCGCACCCCCGCTACGCCATTCTTGCCAAGGCGTGCGAAGAGCTGGGCAGATACGGCGATTCGGTCGGGGCGACCTTCGCCATCGAGACAGGCCCGGAGCCGGCGGCGGTATTGTGCGAATTTCTGGACGACATTGCCCTGCCCAAAGGCATCGGCGTCAATTTCGACCCTGCCAACCTGGCGATGGTTACTGCCGAGGATATCCCGGCGGCAACGAAATTGCTAGGTCGTTACATCGTGCATACCCATGCCAAGGACGGCTTGAACCTTCAACCGGTCGACGCGGAATTATTGTACGGCGTTCCGGGTATCGAAAGGCCGGCTGGCTACAATCTCGACGATTACATCCGCGAGGTGCCACTGGGAGAAGGTGCCGTGCCCTTTGAAGAATATCTTCGGGCACTTGAAGAGGTCGGCTTCGACGGATACCTTACAATAGAACGCGAAGTCGGCGATCAGCCGAGAAAAGATATCGAACTGGCGGTCAGCTTTCTCCGCGAACTGCTGGCGGGCACAGGGAGTCAAAAATAATGGCGAAGAACGTGAAGCTGGGCATCATCGGGATTAACAGTATCGGGGCAACCCACGCCAACGCGTGTGTCAAGACGGGGGCGATGGAAATCGCGGCGATTTGCGATGTCGCCGCCGAGCCGCTCGAAGAGGCTGCGAAAAAATACGATGTTTCCGCTTCGGCCTGCTTCAAAGACTATCGCAAAATGCTCGCCGAAGCCGACATCGACGCCGTTGCGGTCTGCACCCCCAACGTGTTCCACAAGGAAATGGCGATCGCGGCTCTCGAGGCCGGCAAGCACGTCTTTCTCGAAAAGCCGATGGCTATGAGTGCCGCCGAAGGTGCGGAAATTCTGGCGGCGGCAGAGAAGGCCAAAGGCGTTCTTCAGATGGGTATGGTTCAGCGGCAGCAGGCCCAGGCGGCGGAGCTGCGAAAACTGGTAACCGAAGGCAAGCTGGGCGAGATTTATCACATGCACACCGTGCTTATTCGCCGTCGTGGGATACCCGGCCTGGGCGGATGGTTTACGACAAAGGCGATGTCGAACGGCGGGCCTTTGATCGACCTGGGCGTACACTGGTTTGACCTGGCGATGCACATCAGCGGGCACTGGAATCCCACAGCCGTCAGCGCGAAGACGTATGCGAAATTCGGCTCGCCGATCAAGGACTACACGTACGTCAGCATGTGGGCCGGCCCGCCGAAGCTCGACGGCGTTTGCGACGTGGAAGATTACGCCACCGGCTTCGTGCGATTCGGCGACAAAGCCACCTTGAGTTTTGAAATCGCATGGGCGGCGAACACCGAGGGCAAAGCATTCGTGGAGATTCTCGGCGATAAGGGCGGCGCACGGATTGTAGATTCGGACGACCTCGTTGTTTTCGGCGAAGAGGGCAGCCGGCTTACGGACGTGAAATACGGCTTCCACACCGAGGCGACGAGCTACGATCAGCAAATGCTGAAATTCGCAGCCGCCTGTCGCGGCGAAATCCCCCCAGTCGCCACCGCCAAAGAAGGCCTGACGGTAATGAAACTAATCGACGCCATCTACACATCAAGCGAAACCAACAAAGAGGTCGTAATACCAGGATAGTTTCCGCGTGGGCGGGAGCACCCGCCCGATAGACCAATGTCCAATGTTTAATGCCCAAGATGTCTAATGTCGGGTGGCATGGTCCCTTGGGGGCCATGTGTTTTTACCCGTTTCTGGTAGGCCGGGTCTTGACCCGGCGATAAGAAGGCGACAGCCTTCTTACATGAAAATCCCCTCCGATAACACGTCTATGGAAAAACGTGTTTTTCGCCGCTACTGCCCCGAATGGGACGAACTTGTTGCATGTGCCATGCAATTGCCGGGTCAAGACCCGGCCTACAAAAACCCGTTGCTTCGCGACACCCTTCACGTTTCAAATTTCGATATTCGGATTTCGAATTTGCTTCACACTGGGTGGCATGGCGACACCGCAGGGGTCGCCATGAAGGACGGCGCATTCGCCGCGTGAAGGTCGCAGGTTACGGATCAAGAGTAATGGTATCAGGCGAATCGCCTGTTAGATGCAAGGCTTCTTGAGGTAACTGCTGGGGAAGATCAGCACCAGGTGCTATTAACAGGTAACCAAAAAACAGCAGAAGGCAGGTACCCAGAATCGCCGCTGCTTTTCCCTCTACCGTCTTAAACGAAATCCAACCAAAGACACAGCCAACAAGGCCGATAAAACACGCGCCCAAGACTGCCACGTCAATGTCAACCCATTGGCGAGCACTTGTTGCAAAGGCAACAAGACAAATGGTGGCGATCAATCCCAAAAGTACAAGAACGAGACCGGTACATGCAATAAATCGATTCTTCATCGTAAAATTCTCCCGATTTCAATTTTGTTGAATCTACCAAACAGGCAGGCAAGTATACAGAGTTTCCTGCCGGTTGGCTAATGTTGGCAACCGATAATCAATTGGTTGCGTTTGCGGTGGGCGCGGAAGCCGCCTGGTAGATTTACCGTCGCCGCCGGTTCGGTCAACAGCGCGTCGATAGCCTGGAGATGTTCCGCCGATAAATCCCGCTGTGGCGCGCCCAATTGCTCCAACACCAGCCGCAGTGCAGTCCGGCGGACTACGGGCTTGGCTGGGGCGAACATCGTAATGTCCAGCATGGTCTTGTCCGCCCGCCCAAGGCTGACGGATTGCTCAAGCAGCCGCCGGGCCTCGGCGACGAGAAACGCTTCCGTCTCGGCTGCCAGACTGCCGAGCCGCAGCAGGGCTTCGTCGGCTTGCGGATTGATATGCTTGCGGATAAGCGGCAGCAGCTCGTGCCGGATGAAATTCCGCCGATAAGTCGTATCTTCGTTGGTATGATCCTCGCGCCACGGCATATCCCGCCGCCGGCAATATTCGAGAATCTCACTCTGCCGGAAACCGAGCATCGGGCGAATGAGACTCACCGCCGCCGGAGCTGCCCCCCCTGCCGGCTCTGACTCCCCTGCCTCCCCTGCCGGCAGATCTGCGGAACTCGAATCTCCAGCTTGCCCCCGCAAATCGTTCAGCGGTCGGGCAGCCGCCATTCCCCCCAGGCCTCGCAAGGCGGTGCCCCGCAGCAGGCGGAAGAGGATGGTCTCGACGTTGTCGTCGGCGTGGTGGGCGGTGGCGACGGCGTCGGCGGAGCATTTTTTGGCGACGCGTGCGAAGAAGTCATACCGCAGGCTGCGTGCGGCGTGCTCGATTCCTTCGCCCAGCCGTTCCGCTTCGGCGGTGGTTTCCACCCGTTCGATAACGCATCGCAGGCCCCATCGGTCGGCCATCCCGGTTACGAATTCCGCATCGGCTGCGGATTCGTCCCGCAGACCGTGGTCGAGATGCGCGACCGTAAGCTCGTATCGTCGGCTCGGCTGGCCAGCCAAGGCGTGCAACCCCGTCAGCAGGGCTACGCTGTCGGCCCCGCCGGAGACGCCCACAACCACCTTCGTCCCGGCAGCCAAAAGCTCCCCGGAGTCGATCGCCTCGGCGAATCGAAGCTCGAACGGGTCCAGGTTGGCGGCTGATGATGTCATATTTTCCTCGTCAGAACCGAATTAGGCTGTTGCCAGCCCATCGTAACAGTCCGTATACTATCATGCCGGAGCGATTCGTTAAAGGAAGGAACATCCCTGGAGACGCCTCGCCAAAGGAAATCGGATAGATGAAGCCGGCGCCGGCATCAAAACATATACTGTCCATCGTGATCTTCGCGGCGGTCGCTGTTACCAGCGGCTATCTCGCTTGGCAGGATGACCGCTTCAGTGACGAGCAACTCAATTTCGCCGCTGCCGCCGCCCGGCGACACGACCCGGACTTGATGAAGTACGACTCGGTCTACGGTGAGGTGCACGCCCAGGGGCGGCTGCGGGAGCTGCACACGCCGGTATTTCTCTCAATGATGGAGATGGTACTGACCCCCACCAGCTATACCGACCTGCTGCTGCCGTTTCGCGTGATGGCTGGGGTGGTGGGGTTTCTGTATCTCTGCGGCATGTACGCCCTGCTGTGGCGGCAGTGTCGCAGCAGCACCATCGCCGCGTTCGTCGCGATTCTTTCCATGACCATCACGCGAACTTTCGGCGATTGGTTCTGGGGGGTCGGGT
>JAIORC010000222.1 GCA_021108335.1 Phycisphaerae bacterium | reverse complement strand
ACATTTTTTTCTGGGCCAATCATGGCGACCCCTGCGGTGTCGCCATGCCACCCAACAACTTACTTTTGCGTGGTGGCCTTTCCAGGCCACCACGTTTTGTCCGTATTCCCGGGCGGTTTCGCGGCGGCCAAGGATGACTACCGCGCGGAAATGAAAAATTCTTTTCCACGCCATTCATCATGCCACCCAATTACTGGGAAATTCGGCGAGAATTTTGAATTTCCCCGGCCTGTCAATCCCGTTGCGACGTTATATAATCTGGGAACAATGACTAATGACTAACGTCTAATGACTAAGCGGGATGTCGTAGCTGAATGCTGTGGCCGGGTGTCGTGGCGGGAGCGAAGCTTTCAGCCACGATGTTTCGCGTTAAAGAATCGAATAATGGTGGTGTTGATTTCCGATGGAATAATAGGCTCTGTCTGAGAGCGGAACAAATTGGGGGGGGGGTGGAGAGGTGTGTAATCGGGCTATGCGTTTTTCGACATTTTTAATTTCGATTTTTTTGATTTTTGGCGTGGTGCTTTCGGCATCGTCGGCGGAGTTGCGCGCGGACGACAAAGCTGCCTCCATCAAAGCTTCCGTGGTGGTGAAGAAAACCCCGGCTGCTGATACTAAGGCCGATACCAAGGCGAATACCAGCAAGAAGAATTCTACGACGTTGGAGGATGCCCGCCAGGCGTTTATGCGGGGGCGATACAGGAAGGCTGTCCACCGGTATCGCAAAATTCTCTCCGCCGGGAAGGATAACGTCCCGGCTGCGACGGGCCTGGCCGAGGCGCTGGCCATGACGGGCAAATATTCCCAGGCCCTCCAGACGCTCGATGCCGTGGCGGATTCCGGCCGGAAGCAGACCGGCTGGCACATGGAGCGGGCGAAAATCCTCGCCGGTATCGGCAAGTATCGCCAGGCTCTGGAACACGCCCAGACAGCCGGCAAGCTCGACCCGAACGAAGCCGAGGCGGTCCTGGTACAGGGGCAACTGCTCGAAATTCTCGGGCGCGGCGACGAGGCCATCCGGGCATACAAGCAGATGGAGCGGATAATCGAGGGCGACAAATTCCGCCGCAACGCCAAGGCGCTGGTCGCCCTGGGGCAGATTCTCAACCGTTACGCCGTTTTGACCGGGCGGCGGGCTTCCGACCAGGCGAGGAATATCCTGCACAATTACTTCCAGGAAGCGTACCAGAAAATCGACCGGAAGTATTGGCCGGCCCACGTCGCGGCTGGGATGTTCCTGCTGAGCAAGCACAAACCCGCCGGCGCCCACAAGGAATTCGCCCTCGCCGAAAAAAGCAACCCGCGCCTGCCGGATGTCTTTGCCGGGCAGGCTGGGCTGGAACTGGGGAGGTGGCAGTTCGAGAAATGCCTCGCCCTGGCGAACAAGGCCTTGAAAATCAATCCCAATCATAGCATAGCCCTGTATCTCAAGGCTGCCTGTTACATGCAGTGGCGGAAGTTCAAAAGCGTCCCGCCGCTGCTGGAGAAGGCTTTGGCGGTCAATCCCAACGACGTCGAGGCATTGTCGTTGATGGCGGCGGCGCATATCCGCATGAACGCCCCGGACAAGGCCAAGCCGTTTATCGCGAGGGTCGAAAAAATCAACCCGCGATGCGCAACCCTGCCCCAGACCATCGGCCAATGGCTGGTGGCGGGCCGGCAATTCGACCAGGCCGAGGCGTACTTCCTCAAGGCGATTGGCCTTGGGCCCCGCATGGCCGGACCGCTGGCGTCGCTCGGTAAAATGTACATGCAGACCGGCCAGGAAGCCAAGGCCCGCGAGGTTCTCAAGAAGGCCCACGAGTTGGACGATTTTCGCAGCGACGTCGTGCACTATCTCAACATCGCGAAGAAGCTCGAAAATTTTGCCGTCAAGGAAACCGGCCATTTTATCGTCAAGGTGGACAAGCGGCGGGACATGGTGCTGCTGGAACAGGTCAGCGATTACATGGAGGAGATTTACCCGGAAATCTGCGGCGACTATGAATATGAGCCGAAGACCAAGACCATTATCGAAATTCTGCCGTCACAGCAGGATTTTTCCGCGCGTATCAGCGGGCGTGGGTGGATTCCCACCGTCGGCGCCTGCACGGGCAGGGTTATCGCCATCACCGTGCCCAACAAGAAGCGAGGCCGGCTCGGGCTGCACAACTGGGCGCAGGTTCTGCGGCATGAGTTTACCCACACCGTAACGCTCGGCATGACGGGCAACCGCATTCCGCACTGGTTTACCGAGGCCTGTGCGGTCTGGCAGCAGAAAGACAAGCGGGCGTTCCGTTATATCAGGACTCTGGTTACAGCTACGCGCGAGAATCAGTTGTTCCCGGTCAAGGAATTGAATTGGGGGTTCATCCGCCCCAAACGCCCCGGTGCCCGGATGCTGGCTTATGCGCAGTCCGAGTGGATCAAGGATTTCATCATCCAGACCCGCGGATTCGAAAAGATCATCGAGATGCTCAAGGGTTTCCGCGACGGGCAGACGCAGGAGCAGGTATTCAAGAAAGTATTCAACCTGAGCGAAAAGCAGTTTGACGAGGAATTTCGTCGCTGGGCGAAGGAGACGGTTCGCGTATGGGGCTACGATCCCGACCCGCCGCTGGATGTCAAAAAGACCGTCAAGCTCGTCGAAAAATCGCCCGACAACGCCGCCTACCAGGCCGACCACGCCAAGGCGCTGCTGAAGAAGAGCAAAACCGCCGACGCCAAAGCCGCCGCCAAAAAAGCTCTCGACCTGGACGAAGACAACATTACGGCTATGGGCGTGCTGGCGAGAGTACACATGAGAAAAAAGCGATACCTCGAAGCCGTCGATATCGCCAAACAAATGGAACGCATCGACCCGACGACAAACACCGCGCCGTTCGTAATGGCCTACTGTTACCTGGCGAAAAAGAACACCGCCAAGGCAATCGGGGCACTTGAATTGCTGAAAAAACGCTGCCCGTTCAATTCTTACAGCTACCAGCAACTGACCAAAATTTACCTGGCTATCGGCCAGCCGGAACGGGCGCTGCCAAACCTGATCTATCTGCACAAGCACACCATGAACGACCCGAAATACGCCCGGCAGATTGCCGAAATCTACCGGACGGACAACAAAAAACAACTAGCCCTGGCCTTCTTCCGGGAGGTTACCTATATCAACCCGTACGAAGCTAGTGCGTATCGCGGCATGGCTGAGCTTTACGCCCGCACGCGGCAGTACGGCAAAGCCCTTCTGGCGGCGCGGAACCTGACCCTGCTGGAAGGCGACTCCGACGAGAGTTGGTACTACCTGGCCAAGGTCGGATACCGGGCCGGCAAAGCCGCCAAAAGTGTCGACCAGTTGAAAAAGGCAAAGCAGGCCGCCGAGAAGGCTCTGAAGATCAATCCGAAAAGCAAAGCGAAATTCCTCATGCAGTATATTGACGCAGCCATCGAATCTTTGCACGATAAGAAGCCATGACGACCATACAGGAATTTCAAAAATTCTCATGCGATATATTGACGCAGCCATCGAATCTTTGCATGATAAGAAACCATGACGACCATACAGGAATTTCAGGAATTCATTCGGGATAAATACTACGCCACCGACTCCAAACGCGGCACGCCGCCGACGTTCATGTGGTTTATCGAGGAAGTCGGCGAACTGGCCACCGCACTAGCCGGCGACGACCAGGCCAACAAGGAAGAAGAATTCGCCGACGTGCTGGCCTGGCTGTGCACGCTGGCAAACATCAACGACATAGACCTCTCCGCAGCAATCACAAAATACACCGCCGGCGACATCAAAGGATTCAAAACCTAGGGCGTTATCGCAGGAGCAACTCTCGTATCTGCCCTGAAAACTCAAGGCCAATATGATGTCAAAAATGAGATTTCGCAAAATCGAGTTCCGTACAGTATAAAGGATTTGCCATGTATCTGATGTATGTAGACGAAAGCGGAGATTGCGGATTGCCGGAGAAAGGCTCCCCAACGCGGTATTTCTGCCTGACCGGTTTGGTTGTCCATGAACTTCGTTGGAAAGATGTAGTGGCCGATATACTTCGATTCCGACATTGGCTGAAATCGAAATACAAAATTTATCTGCAAGAAGAACTTCATGCTGGAGAGATGATTAACAAACCCAAGAAAACACCAGCCTCGATTCAGCGGCTTCGCAAGTATGAACGATTAGCGATCATTCGAAATTTTGCCGATGCCATTTCTGGTTTGCCTGACATCAATCTGATTAACGTAGTGATTGACAAAAGCACAGGGAAGTATACCAGCGCAGACAACGTATTTCGCAAAGCATGGTCTGTTTTGTTTCAACGGTTTGAAAATACCATCCGCTACCAGAATTTCCCCGGCCCGAAGAATGCCGATGATCGCGGTTTGATTTTTCCAGATAGCACCGACGGGATAAAGTTACGCAACTATCTTCACGATATGCGTATTCAAAATACTCTTTTCATAAAGCAACCACATGGGGCATTTCATACGAAGGACGAGCCAATTCGTATAATTATCGAAGATCCCGTTCCACGTGATTCTCGCTTGTCGTATCTCATTCAGGCGGCTGATTGTGTCGCGTTCCTGCTGAAACAAAACATCGAACCGAATTCTTTCATGAAACGCCATGGCGGGAACGCGTATTTCAAGCGACTTGACAGGGTACTCTGTAAACAAGCTTGCTATAACGATCCGGCAGGAGTTGTACGAATATGAGACTTATCATCGCAAAAAAAAGGGGCCCGAAGGCCCTGGGGGATCCTAATACCCGGACTGTCCGGGGTTCAGATCCAAATGTATTATACGACTTTATTATCGGATTGCCAAGGATATTTCTTTATTAAAATCTGCCCATCTGCCCAACATCATGAGCACCCGCGATGGGGGTATCAAAAGCACCCGCTTATTTTTAAGGTTCTTCTTTGGGTGCAGCCTGCCATGGTTCGAGTTTGATTTTCTCAATCCATGTAGATGGATCGGTGAATTCCAGATGTTTTGATTTGACGGCCTGTTCGAGAGATATCCCCATAATCAACCTGCCGGCAAGGGAGTCTCCCACGCTCGAGTTATGAACGAAGAGTAGGCGGGACTTTTCGTTACCTCCCGCCAGAATGCCGACAACAAGGACGCTTTGCTTTGAACCGTTTGCCCTTGTTTGCTCGACAACCTTCAGGAGTACCTTTTCCCGGCTTTCCCATTTCGTTGAGAAAATGTTGAGGCCACCATCCGGGTCGGCATTGAGTTGTCTGCTGAAAACCATTCTGCTTGAGGACGAGATATCGAGCTTCCGATAACCGTTGGCCTGCAAATATTGTTCTACTTCTTCGATTGAGCCGTTGCGGATGGCTATCCACTTCGCGCTGTTTTTGACCACCACAATTGGAAGCCCGGCGGGCTGCCAGCCATTAACGCCTCTGACAGAAACGTTCCCTGCATTCCGCATCAATCGCCATACGGTTTTCTGGAGGACTCTTCGTTCTCTGTCCCGGTTTCTTTTATGGAAAAACCATTGCTTCTCCTCGCACTTCAGCGAAATAACGGTAGCATTCGGCTCCTTTTTCGTGATGCCGATAGTATCTCTGCCGTGCATAGAACCAATAATTTGGGCAATTTCGTAAGTAATAACGGTTTTGGGGTTATTCACAGCCTCCACGCTGGGCCAAACCTGAACTTTACTGCCGAAAAGGCTATAGTCTTTTCTCTGTCCACCTTCTTCCCAGAGTGCTTTGGCGGCAATATCGGGAGATACATTGACGAGTTCCACCTCGCTTGCATCCCTATAGTAATAGCAAATCAGGAAATAGATTATGATAGAGGCGATGACCCCAAGGCTGGCAACAAAAATCACCTTCCTTCTTTTGCTCAGGCGTTTCTTGCCAATGGAGTCAGTCATGTCTGCCATGGTTCATCCCGCGGATTTCGATTATTTCAGCAGTTCGGCCAGTCTGTCTAGGCCTTTGTCGATTTGTTCCATGCTTGTGGCGAAGCTCAGGCGGATGCAGCGGTCTTCGCCGAAGGCTACGCCCGGCACGATGGCTACCTTTGCCGCTTCCAGGGCTGCCGACGCGAAGCTCATCGAATTCGTTACCTCGACGCCGCCCAGCGTTCTGCCGTAGTTCGCGCTGATGTCCGGGAAGCAGTAGAACGCGCCGGTCGGTTCGATGCAGGTAACGTTCGGTAACGCCCGGAGACGCTCGGCCATGTGCTTGCCGCGACTGGCGAACTCCTGCCGCATCGACTCGATGACGTCGGCGGCCTGCGGGTCCGTATAAGCTGCCAGCGCGCCGGCCTGGGCGAAGCTTACCGGGTTGGTGGTCTCGTGGCTCAGAAGCCTGGCCATCGCGGAGATAAGCTCCTGCGGCCCGGCTGCCCAGCCAAGCCTCCAACCGGTCATCGCGAAGGTCTTGCTCAGGCCGTTGAGGGTCAACGTGCGTTCGGGAAGTTTTTCGTCCAGGGACGCGAAAGACACGAACGACTCAGTACCGTAGACGAGCTTTTCGTAGATTTCGTCTGCCAGCACGATCAGATCGGTTTGCAGGACAGCCTCAGCCAGGGCTTGCAACTCCGCCGGCGAATACATCACGCCCGTGGGGTTGGACGGGGAATTGAGCACCAACACCTTCGCGTCGCCGGCAGCGTCGAGAATCTGCTGGGGGGTAATCTTGAAATCGCTCTTCGGCGAAGTCGGCAGGACGACCGGCTCGCCGCCGGCGAGTTTCACCTGCTCCGGATAGCTCACCCAGTACGGCGCGGGGATCAGCACCTTGTCGCCCGGATCGAGCAATGCCTGGAAGGCTGCGTAGATCGCGTGCTTGCCGCCCATGGTTACCAGCACCTGGGACGGCTTAACGGAGATGTTATTTTCCGCCGCCAGCTTGTCGGCGATGGCCTTTTTGAGGGCCTGTGCCTGTTTGGGGACGTACTTGGTATCTCCAGCAGCCAGGGAGGCGGCGGCGGCGTCTTTGATGAATGTCGGCGTGTCAAAATCCGGCTCGCCCGCGCCGAAGCTCACTACGTCCACGCCGTCGGCCTGCATCTGCTTGGCCTTTGCGGTGATGGCGATCGTTACACTGGCGGATACCTGCTGGATTCTGCTGGACAATTTCATGATTAACTCCTTGGGGATTTTTTAAATAGGTTTTTTTGATTTCGGAATATTTTTTTCGGCTCCTGCCGGAGATGTACCATAGCGGGACGGGAAAAAAAGTCAAGGGAACCTCAAGCCAAGCACCGCGACGAAAAGAAACGGGCGACTTCGACAGCTGCCGAAATCGCCCGTAAAAACGTTCTTCTATATAGTTTCCGCCGACGGTTACCTGGCTTTCTTCTCAGGCAGATATCCGGTAAAGGTCAGGAAACGATGCTGATTGAGGACGGGAATCTTCTTGGTCTCAGCCTTGGCTTTGAGGTCGAAATATTCCTTGTAGCGGGCCAGTTGTTTTTTGTAGGCCTGCATGGTGGAGTCCGAGGCGGTTTCGCCCGGCTCCGACGGTTTGCGGGGTTCTTCGCCAATTACGACGTAATCGGTTTTGAAGTCCACGTCATCGGCGACTTTTCCGCCGAATCGTTTGATGGCCCGGATAATTTCCGTCCTGCCAGCCTTGGAAGGCGAGCCGTCGTTGTTCAGGTCGAATTCGCCAAAGACCACGAAGACGAATGTCCGGGCGGCGCTGAAGGCCAGGTTGGCGACATTGTCGTTCCCGACGATGGGCTGGGTGCCCTTTTGCTTGACGATTTTGCACTCGCTGAGATTATCCTTCGCGGTGATAACGCGGATTTGGCCCTTGGTGTCTTCCTTGTTGTCCGACTCGCGGCCGTATACTGCAAAGGTCATGCCCGGGCGAACTCCATCCTTGGTGCCGAGGTCGATATAACAGATGCCGGCATTCGAGTCGACCTTGAAAACCTTGCCGTCGTTCTTGTTGACAACTTCGACTTGCGGCGGGGCAAGGATATCTTTCAGATCGCGAATCTGCTTTTCCAGCTTTTGGATATGCTGGGTCTTCTTCTGCAGCGACAGTACCGACTTTTCGTTCTGCTTTTCCATCGCCTTTATGTCTTTGTCAAGACGGCTTTGGACGGCTGCCAGATGGGCCTTGGCCTTGTCCAGATCGGCTTTGTGTTCGTCCTGCTTCTGGGCAAGCTCGGCCTTGCAATCCTTTATTTCCGTATTGAGTGTATTGATATTTTTCTCGTGAGCGGCAGTCAGGGCTGCCAAGGCATCGTTTATCTCCTGAATTTTTCTGTCTCGGTCGCTGACTGTTTTCTCGAGATCGCTGATATTTTTCTTGGCCAGCTTGAGTTTGGCTGCCAGGCTCTTCAGTTCGTTGGCAATGCCACCCCTTTCATCGGTTACCTGGGCGGCAGCATCGGCAGCCTTGATAGCCTCGCCGGGGGTGCCGGTCGAGCCTTTGATCGATCGAACCAACTTGGTCTGGTCTTCTTTCAGTTTCCCGATTTGATCGTTGAGATCAGTTATTTGCGTGTCCCTGTCCGAGACCGCTTTGTCCTGTTCATCGTCGTCCAAAGTCGCCACTACCGCCAGAACGGTGGCGATAACGAACAGGAAAACAAACACGATCAGCAGATACGGGGGTTTACTGGGGTGATGTTGAACAACACGGGCCATATTTTACTCCTAAACAAATTTCCATATAGGGTTCGACAGCAGATTCCCAGCTGTCGGGCTACAGGAACCTCCCCCGGAGAGGCGAATTACTTCCGCCGCACCGGAAAAGTTTACCCTTACCCTAGTAAATTTAACTACTTGCAGAAGATTACAGTATGCCTTTTTTATCGGCAAACTCAACAAAAAACCATTCGTTGAGTTCGGAAAAGTTTTTTGCCGTTCGTAAGGGAATCGTTAAAAATTGCTTTCGTCGCGAGAACGAGCTTGTCATTCCGCAAGTTTCTGGGTCAGCTGTTTCTGGACGTCGGCGGGGGCGGCTGCCCCACGCGATGCCTGCATGACCTGCCCGACAAGGAAGCTGAACGACTTTTTCTGCTTCTTGCCGCCCTGGGCAATCTCGGCGACGGCTTGCGGATTGGCGGCGATTGCGTCGTCTATCCATTTTTCGATCTGCGAATCGTCTTTAACTATAAGCAGGCCATCGGCTTGCGCGATATCCGCCGGCGAATCGCCCGTGGCTGTCATCTTGTCGAATATCTTCGCGGCGGCGGTGGCGTTGATGTCCCCGCCGTCCTGCATTTTGGCAAGATCCGCCAGTTGCCAAGCCTTTATGCCTGTCATCGCAATAGTACAATTCTTCTCATTGGCCAACGCCAAACCCCGGCTCATCAACAACTTGCTGCAACGCTTGGCCTCGGCACCGGCCTCGACGACGGCGTCCAGCAAATCGCCGGTCGGCCCATCCATCGTCAGCGAATCCGCTTCCTCGAACGTCAGCTTATATTCTGTCATGAACCGCTCCCGCCGGGCCAGCGGCAGTTCGCCGATTTCGCCGGCTACGCGATCCCGCCAGTCGGAACTCACCACCACGGGCATAAGGTCCGGGTCGGGGAAGTAGCGGTAATCGTGGGCCTCCTCCTTGTCCCGCTGGAAGACAGTCTGCTCACGATCGACATCGTACCCGCGATTCTGCTTGCCGAGCTTCTCCAGCGTAAAGCCGTCCGGGTCATCCTGCCACAATTCATACTGCCGGCGAATCTCGAAGGCCACCGCCCCTTCCAGCGAGCGGAAACTGTTGAGATTCTTCACTTCGATAATCGGCGTTTTGTAGATTTTGCCGTCGCGGGTGATGTGCAGATTGATATTCGGCTCGAACCGCATGTGTCCCATTTGCATGTTCGCCTCGGAAACGCCCAGCCAGCGGACGATTCTCTGCATAGCCCGTGCATAACCGGTAACCTCGGCGACGCTGTTCATGTCCGGCTGGGATACAATCTCCAATAATGGCACGCCGGCGCGGTTGAGATCCACACCGGTACATCCGGGCAGGTCGTGGACGTTTTTGCCGGCGTCTTCCTCGAGATGCGCCCGCAGCACGCGAAGTTTCTTCGTCGTATCGCCTTCCAGCGGTATTTCCAGGTAGCCGTCCGACGCCAGCGGCATGTCGTACTGGCTGATCTGATACGCCTTGGGCAGATCGGGGTAATAATAATTTTTACGATCCCATTTGGTGCGCCCGGCGATGGTACAGTTCAACGCCAGGCCGACCTTCATGGAATATTCAACCGCCTTTTTGTTCATTACCGGCAGCGAGCCGGGCATGCCGAGGCACACCGGGCAGGTGTGGGTATTTGGCGGATCGCCGAACCGGTTGAGGCAGCGGCAGAATATCTTGGTCTTTGTCGCCAGCTCCACATGAATCTCCATGCCGATGATGGGAAGTACGTTGTCGTTATTGTCTGTCATAATTTTCTCGTTTGTGCCACCAACAGCCACAGGTTGCAAACCTGTGCCACCCACAACCAACAGCCACAGGTTACAAACCTGTGCCACCATCTATTTTCTGTGCAGTTACGCCTTCAGCATCGGCGGCGCGAGCCTGCTTATGCCGCTTGCCAGTTCAAACATCCGCCCTGCCCGGAAAAGGGTTTTCTCGCTGAGTACCGGGCCGATCAACTGCATGCCGATGGGCAGATTGTCTTTGCTCAGGCCGGCTGGTATGGAAATGCCCGGCAGCCCGGCGAGGTTCAGGCTGATCGTGTAAATATCCGAAAGGTACATCTCCAGCGGGTTGTCGGTCTTCTCGCCAAACTTGAATGCCGTCGTCGGCGTGGTCGGGCAGAGCAGCACGTCGCATTTTTCGAAGGCCGCGGTAAAGTCGTCGGCGATCAGGCGGCGGACTTTCAAGGCCTTGTTGTAGTAGGCGTCGTAATAGCCGCTGGAAAGGGTGTATGTGCCGAGCATGATGCGGCGTTTGACTTCGTCGCCGAGGCTTTCGTCGCGGCTGCGCGAAAACAGCTCGATGATGTCGTCTACTTTTTCCGCGGTGCGATGGCCGTAGTGCACGCCGTCGAACCGGGCGAGGTTGCTGCTGCACTCGGCGGTGCATACTATATAGTAGCAGGCTACGGCGAAGCTGCTGATGTTGCCGGCTGCGTCGATGTCGATTCGGCTGTGCGGTAGGGAGACGTCTACGATTTCGGCTCCGGTGGCTTTGTACGTTTCGATGGCTGCGGCGATTGCCTCTCGCGTTTCGCCGCCGAGCGCTTCGGTGTAGAATTCCCGCGGCAGACCGATGCGAAGCCCATCGATGGGCGTGTCGATATCCGCGAGGTAGTCGCCGACGGGGTTCGGCAGGCTGGTGGAATCCCGCTCGTCATGGCCGGCAATTACGCTCGTGAGCAGGGCGGCGTCGGTAACGTTCGTCGCCAGCGGGCCGATCTGGTCGAGGCTGGAGCCGAACGCGACCAGGCCGTATCTGCTGACGCGGCCGTATGTTGGCTTTACTCCGACGACGCCGCACAACCCAGCTGGCTGACGAATCGATCCGCCCGTGTCGCTGCCGAGGCTGCCCGCACACAATCGCCCAGCGACCGCCGCAGCAGACCCGCCGCTGCTGCCGCCGGGCACGCGGGAAGTGTCCCACGGGTTCTTCGTCGGAGCGAATCCGCTGTTCTCCGTGGAGGAGCCCATCGCGAATTCGTCGAGGTTCGTCTTGCCGAGGATGACCGCCCCGGCCTGCTGGAGCTTCGCGACGACGGTGGCGGTGTACGGGGCTTTGAAATTTTTCAGGTATGCCGACGAGCAGGTGGTGTGCCCGAATTCCGTGCAGAGGTTGTCCTTGACGGCGACCGGCACGCCGGCCAATGGGCCTAAGGTCTGGCCGGCCTGGCGTTTGGCGTCGACGGCCTGGGCCTGCTGCATCGCCAGGTCGCCGCAGGTTTCGTTATAGGCAGCGATTTCCGGCTCGCGAGCTTCGATGGCGTCGAGATATGCCTGTGTCGCTTCGACGGCGGAGATTTGCCCGTCGGCGATCGCAGCCGCCAGTTCCGTAACGGATTTTTCGATAATCGGATTCATTTTACGCGCCCTCCCCGAGTACCTTTGGCACTTTGAAGAAGTCGCCTTCGCGGGCGGGGGCGTTTGCCAAAGCCTGCTCAGCGGTGAGGCTGTCGCGCTGCACGTCGTCGGCCAGCACGTTGGACAGTTCCACCGCGTGGGCCATCGGCTCGACGTTTTGGGTGTCCAGTTCCTGCAGTTTGTCGAAATATTCCAGGATATCCGCCATCTGGCAGCCGAGCGCATCGACCTCCGCGTCGGTCAGCTCGATACGGCTGAGCTTTCCGATATGACGCACCAGATTGGCATCGATTTTATTACTCATATACATTTCTCCGGCGGCTGATTGTCAGCCGAGCGTGTATCTTTGGCGAAAACGCCCCCGCTGTCAACCAGCCGATTCGACAAAACCTGCTCGAAAAACATATCTCCTTCTATATAATACGACCTGTACAGGTGGCACAATAATACGACCTGTACAGGTGGCACAGGTTTGTAACCTGTGCCGTGGTGGCCTGGGAAGGCCACCACGCAGGAACCGGAAAAACACATGGTCCCCAGGGGACCATGCCACCCGTACCAGAGGATTGGGTGGCCCCTTGGGGGATGAATTACGACACGCATGCTTCTGCAAGCAGAAGCATGGCACCCGATAGTTCATTGTTGGGTGGCACAGGTTTGTAACCTGTGCCGTGGTGGCCTGGGAAGGCCACCACGCGGAAATTGGTAAAATGGTAAGGAAAAAACATGGCGATAATACATCCTACGGCGGTGGTGAATTCATCGGCGGTATTGGCTGACGACGTGGAAGTCGCCGCCGGTGCGGTTGTCGAGGCCGACGTAACCATCGGAGCCGGGACGATACTTCGCGCCCACTCGGTGGTCCGGCGATACACGACCCTGGGCGAGAATAACATGGTGGACCACTTCACCGTACTCGGCGGCGAGCCGCAGGACCTCAAGTTCGACCCGGCGGAGGTTTCCTATCTCAAGATCGGCGACGGGAATATTTTCCGCGAGGGCGTTACGATAAACCGTGCGACCGGTAAGGGCGAGGCGACCGTAGTCGGCAATAATACTTACTGGATGACCCAGTCTCACGCCGGCCACAATGCCGTTATCGAGGATGATGTGATTCTCGGCAACAGTAGTGGCGCAGCCGGCCATGCCACGGTACATCGCGGGGCGATTCTCTCCGCCGGCGTGTTCGTTCACCAATTCTGCTGGATTGGGGAGAGGGTTATGACCCAGGGTAACGCCGGCTTCAGCACGCACGTTCCTCCATACTCGCTGGTCGCCGGTATCAACCGGATGGTTTCTCTCAACAAGATAGGCCTCCGCCGCGCAGCCGATATTTCCGCGGAAGATCGCAGGCAGATTCAGCAGGCGTTTGATCTTACATACCGTCGCGGGCTTTCGCTGAGCGATACCCTGGCGGAAATGGACGCCCAGGCAGATTGGGGGCCGGCGGCGATAGTTTACCGGGAATTCATCCGCAAAGTGCTAGCCGCCGAGCCGCCATTCAATCGAGGCCTATGCCCCCTGCGAAAAAAACGATAGCGGCATAATTGGCGGTAAAATATAGAGGTTCCCTGAAATGAAGAGCAGAACCGATATAAATAATTTCAATTCCGTTCCCAATGTCGGCCCGGCAACGATTCGATATCTAAGCATATTGGGCATCAAAAAACCTTTTGAGTTAATAGGTCAAAATCCTTATTCGATGTACAAAGAGCTGTGTGCCATTACGGGAAAAACCTTTGATCCTTGCCTTGCCGACGTATTTATCTCGGCAGTAAAATTCATGGAAGGCGCGCCGCCCCAAAAATGGTGGCACTACACAGAACAAAGAAAAGCAACGTTATCAAAAGTTGGAAACTGAAAGATCGAAATAAAAAACAAGCCGCTGCGGAAAATATTTTTTGCGAATTTATGGGCAATTGTATCCGGTACGGATATAATGTTCGATGCGTTGACAATTGTTGGGGGGAAGTACATTGGTAATTGGTAATAGCGAGGGAGAGGAGCCTGGAGATGAAAAACTCTACTCGGCTGTTTGCTTCGCTGTTGGTTGTTGTCGGTTTCATCACGGGGATTGGTTACGCAGAAGCCATCGTCATCGACCATAACGACTGCGATATCACCACCTTGAGCCAGGCGGAAATGCAAAAGGCCAAGGATGATCTGCACATTGCCTACGGCCACACGTCGCACGGCAGTCAGGTAACAAGCGGTATGACCGGCCTGACCACCTTCGCCAATGGCGGCGGAAAAGGCTTGGCGCTTCCGACCGACTTCTTCGCCTGGAACAACGGCGGCAGCGGCGGCGCACTGGACCTGCACGACTACGCGATGGGCGGCGATTGCGGCTACTATCCTCAATGGGTGGATAACACGAGATCATATTTGAACAACCCGTCCAACTCCGACGTCAATGTCATTATCTGGTCATGGTGCGGACAGGCGTCCGGTAAAACCGAACAGTCCATGATTGATGACTATCTCGCCCCGATGAGCCAATTGGAAACCGAGTATCCCGATGTACATTTTGTGTACATGACCGGACACGTCGACGGATGCAGCACCACGGGAAACCTCTTCTACCGCAACCAGCAAATACGCGATTACTGCATCGCCAACGACAAGATACTCTACGACTTCGCGGACATTGAGAGTTATAACCCCGACGGGGATTACTACGGCGACAAACTGGTTACCGACGAATGTGACTACGATTCCGACGCAAACGGGACACTCGACAAAAATTGGGCGACCGACTGGCAGGACAGCCACACCGAGAACGTTGACTGGTACACTTGCTACTGTGCCCACAGCAAGCCGCTGAACGGTAACCAGAAGGCATATGCCGCATGGGCATTGTGGTCGGAAGTCGCAGCCATTCCGGAACCTGCCACGCTGTCGCTATTGGCAGTGGGCGCTCTGGCGATATTACGCCGAAAACGGAAATAAGCCCGAAAACGTGCGGCACAAGTTTGTAACCCCCTTGGGGCAAGCCTGTGCAAATTCCCACGATACCGGGTGGCATTTGGTATGGGTGGCATGGCTTGCAAGCAAGCCATGCCACCCATACATCCATTCGCCATCGTCGCCGACAATTTCTACGCCATTCATCCACCAAGGCACCACCCGTCTCATACAGGTAAAAGTGCCCATAGATTTCACTATGACTTGTGTTAGCATTAGCCCGTCTAGTGCATTAACTTTGTACGCTCGGTATTATTTCGCCGGTGGTTTGGTTTTCGCCGGGGGTTTGATTTTCGCTGCGTGGCAGAGGATGTTTGTCATGATTCGTTTTGCGTCGTCGGGGTGATAGCCGGCCAAGTCTAACAGGGGGTATCCGATTATCCCGGCGGCGAGGTCTTCGACGGAGAAAATCAGGGTAGGCCGACCTTTGACGTAGACCGCCTGCAATCGCGGGCGATTCCTTTCCGACGGTAGCATTCGTTTTGCCAACTGGCGGCGGTATCGAACTTTGGTGATATTGTAAGGCCCTTTGGTGTAAATGGGCGAGTTGGGCGGGATGAGGCGGGCCTGGCCGAATTGCGGCATTATTTTCACCCACGACGTCGCGAAGTCGTTATTGCTGCCGGCTGCGTCGACCATCAGCGTCCCGCCGTCGGCGAGATATTTCTTCAACACGCCGATTTGCTTCGCGCTGAGCGTAAAGGCTTTGGCACCGGTTATCTGCGCGACGGGCCATTGTTTTGCGTTGAGGGCTTCGATAGCCAGCGGCTTGGAGACGATCAGCCGGATATTCTGCGTTTGGCCAAGGTGGCCGGCCAGCCATTCGGTCGCCAGCGGTTCGGGATTCCAGAAGCCCTTGTACTTCAGCCGGGCCAGGCGAATGGTCGCCCGCGGTTTGTGGGTATCGCTCCATTTCGGTTCGTCCGGCCAGTCCTGCTGGATGCCCGGCGGCCTGGAGCCTTTCTCGGTCAGCATCAGGTACAGATTGGCCATCAGGTTGAAATTGGCCCGTCGCGACTTGGATATCCCCAACTCCATCGCCAGGGAAAAGTCTCGCGGCGCGTGAATCGCCAGTGGGCGGATTCCGTTGCTCACGCCCAGCAAGCCGCCGGGGGCGGTATCCTTGAATTCGAGGTTGTAGACAGGGTGGTTCTTATCCAGCCGCTTGAGGCGATATCGCGGGAAAAGCCGCTGATAGATCTTGTGCATGTCTACGGTGAAGTCGCCATTGTTACAGGCGGATTCCGATAGGATTATCCCGCCCCGCATGACGAAGCGGCGGAGGCGGTCGATTTGTTTGTCGGTCAGTACGACCGGCCCGGCTCCGGAAAGATAGAGTATCCGCCCGTCGTCCCAGCCGGCGAGGTCGGAATCGATGTCGATAACGCTCCAGCCCAACGGGCATTCGTAGCTATAGCTCAGCCAGCCGGCAAGGTGGGCTGCGTCGCGCGGGCGGGGGTTCCATTTGCCAGGATATCGCACCTTGCTGACCAGAATAGGCGCTGCCCCGCGTGCGAGAAACAGCAACCCGAAGGCGGTACGTTCGACGCGGTCGCCGTAGCCCCAACTGCCGTCGTCCCGCTGCCGGCGGAGCAATTGCCTCGCCCCAGCCGCGTACCAGTCCACCCCGCCGATATACTTCCTGCCGGTCAGCAGCCCGACGCGCTGGAGGCTGAACAGCCAGAAGTAATAATACTCCTGGCCTTTACGCGGATTCTGCTTAATGGAGAATTGGCTGTCCAGCCACTTCATCGCCCGGCTGTGTGCCTGGTGGTGCGGCACGGTGTCGCAGCGGATGATGTGTTTCTGGTTGAGTTGGTCGAAGCAGGCCAGCAGCGTTGCGACGCCGGCAGCCGTCATCGAGCCGTAGGTATTGGCGAACGGCTTGCCGTCCCGCATCCGCGTGCAATATCCCCAGCCGCCGTCAGGCTGTTGCTGGGCCAGCCAGTACCGCTCGATAAGTTTCCAGTAAGTCTGCGGAATTTCCACGCCGCTGGCGGCAGCGGCAGCGACTCCCATTGTCGCAAAGTGCGCGTTGGAGTTGTCATGCTCGGAGATTGCCGTTCCGCCGGCGGAGGTGTAGGTGTAGGCCCCGCTGGAGCTTGGGGCCTTCATCAGCCAGCGTGCGTCTTTGCGGAGTTGCTTGTGGGCAAGGTCTCCTTTAATCGCAGCCAGTGCGGCGGCGCGAAGTGCCACCGCGTAGGTACCGTTAAGTTCGGCAGCCATCGCCCATTTGATCGCGCGTTTCATCGCGGGAGTTTTGTGATAATCCACACCTGCTGCCGCCAGCGCGTAGATGCATAGCATTGTCTTGCCGCCGAAACGCGGGTTCGATTTGGCGTATTCGCTCTTGCAGACGCCGTCTTTACCGATTTGCGAAAGGAGATATTTCGCCCCCGCGTCAATTGCCCGCTGCACCTTCCGCGGATCGACGGGTTTTACCGGTTTGGGCCTTGGTTTCGCCTCAGTCGGGCCTTGCCCGCCGGCAATGGCGGCGACAAGCAGCACCAAGGCAAAGGAGCATATTCGATTCGCAAATCGGTTCATAGATTGGTAATCCGTCAACCGTCAATGTGGACAGTGGCACGGTATAGGCTTGCCCCAAGGGGGTTGCAAACCATCTATTCCATTTTCCAGATCATCAGGATACGCGGCGTCTGGAATTTGTCGATAACCTGCGGGGCGATTTCCAGCGGGGTGGTCTTGGCGTCCAGTAGTCTGTCCAGTACCGACACTTGCGTAGCATATCGCACCACCTGCGGGTTACCAAGCTGGGCCAGTTCGCCGGCCCGTTTGGTGGCGTCGTCGAGGAAACCGATTTTGTCGATCAAGCCCATTGTTTTGGCTTCGCCGGCGAGGTAGATTTTGCCGTTGAACGGGGCGATTTCCTTGACTTGAACGGTCTTGGCCTGCTTACCTTCACCGACGGTTATTTTGTAGGATTCGGTTTTGGTTTTCAGCCGGTTTCCACGTCCGTCTTTGACGGTTTGCTCGAAACTGGCCTGGATACTATCGAGAATCTCGATCATGCGTTTCTTTTCCAGGTCTTGCGGTTCGCGGAAGAGGCTCAGTGAATCTTTCCAGACCTGGGCGTGTGTGCTTTTGAAGACCATCATTTTCACCCCGATTTTTTCCATCGACCCTTGGATGTTCGGCACCTGGGCGATAACGCCGATGCTGCCGGTTATCGTAGCCGGTTCGGCGAAGATTTCCTCTGCCGGCGCGGAGATGAGATATCCACCGCTGGCGGCAACACCGCCCATAGAAACCACGACGGTTTTGCCGGCGGTTTTGAGGTCTTTTATCATGTAGTGGATACGTTCGGATGCGGCGACGGTGCCGCCGGGGCTGTCCACATAGAGCACGACGGCTTTGACGTTGTTGTTATCGCGGATGGAACCGTAGAATTGATGAAATTTCGCAGCCAATTCGTTGTTGATAACGCCGGCAACGCTATATACGGCCACGATTTGTGATTTGTCGCCCTCCTTGATAACGGAGGTTTGCATTCCCATGCCGGTTATCGCGCTCAGGAGTACCATAAGGTACAGGTTCATCACTATCGAGAAGAACAGCAGCAGCCCGAGGAGATAGCGGAAGATTTTCCAGACGGGCGAGGGCTTTTTCGGTGCGGCGGGCCAGGCTGGTTGTGCGTAAACCGGTACAGGCTCGGCGGCAGGGGGCAGCGAGTTGTTCGGTTGGACTGGCGGTGTTGGGGGGGCTGGCGGGATTGCGGTCATTTTCTTATCTCCTTTAATTTCACGGTTAAATATCTTGTCTGGTGGATAAAATAATACTTATTATCAGGCAGAGACCGTGTATAACGGATTCCGCACGGTTATTTATACCATAAAATCTCTATTTTCACAGCGGAGAACAAGATGGATTCAGCGAAAGGACGGTTTAATATCGGCAAGGGGGTTCTTGTGTTGCTGCTGTCGGCCTGCTGGATGATGATGGGCCTTTCCTGCCGCCGGGCGGAGTCGCCGCAATCTTCCGGCAAGGCTGTCAGTGTGTTCGTGAGCATTGCGCCACAGGCGGAGTTTGTCCGGCGGATTGGTGGCAACAGGGTGCGGGTGGAAATTCTGGTCAAGTCAGGTCAGTCTCCGGCGACTTTTTCTCCGTCGGCGCGGCAGATGGCCCGGCTTAGCCAGGCCGACGTACTGTTCTGTATCGGCGTACCGTTCGAGACAACCTTGCGGGGGAAAATTCAAGCCGCCATGCCGAACCTGAATATCGTGGAAACCCAACAGGGAATCACTCGGCGGAAAATGCAGGGCGAAGGGCATAGCGGCCATGGTGGTGGCGACGATCCGCATATCTGGATGAATCCACGGCTGGTGAAGAAGCAGGCGGCGACCATCTGCCATACGCTTGCGAAAATCGACCCTGCCCACAAAGCCGAGTACGCCAAGCATCTCGAGGAATACCAAGCCGACCTGGATCGCCTGGACGCAAGGGTCGCCAAGGCCTTGGCCCCGCTGGCTGGGCGGACGATTTACGTGTATCACCCGGCATTCGGATATTTCACCGACGCGTATGGACTGAAGCAGAAGGCTGCCGAAATCGAGGGCAAAGCTCCGTCGGCAAAGCAGTTGACGCGGTTAATCGCGGCGGCGAAGAAGGATGGTGTGAAGACAATTTTCGTTCAGCCGCAGTTCCCGGCTGCAAGTGCCGACGCACTGGCCAAGGCAATCGGCGGGGCGGTTGTGCCCCTGGACCCGTTGGCGGAGGATTACATGAAGAATATCGAGCGGATTGCCGAGAAGATTGAGGCGGCCTTGGTATCCCATCCGAATTAACCCACGCGTTTTTTGCGGGCTGCCGTGACGGGAGCGAAGCGACAGCCACGATGTTCGACTATTTGGCGGCTTCGTTGGTAGCTTCTTTGGCGTTTTTCGCCTGCGGGGTGCTGCGGAGGATATTGCATTTGCGTTCGGCCTGCTCTATCGCCCTCATCTGGACGGCGTTCATCTGTACCCGCCTGCGGAATCGCAACGTAATGAGCATCGCCTGAACCCGCTGAGCCTGCTGAGCCTGCTGGCGGCGGGCCACCCGAGTCGGCTGGGAAGTCTGTTTCTGGTTTAAATCGGCCTGCTTCGCCTGCTCTACCCGCGATTTACGGTAACTCTGGTTTTGCTCGGTGCTACTGATTCCCTCGACAGGTCGGCTGGGCTTTTTGTCCGCTTTTTTGCTGTCAGATTTAACCGGCGCTTTTTGGCCAGCAGATTCGGCCAACTTTTTTGGGCTCCGTTTTTGCGAGGCCTTCTGCTTTTCGCGAGGCTCGTCGAGGTCGTCATCCGACAAGGTTGTCTTGATTGCCTTTGCCGCCTTGGTCGGCGACGGCACGTCGGCGGTATGGCGTTTCTCTTCAGTCGCAGCCTCCTGCTGTGTTTCAGCTTTCGCCGATTCTCCTTCTCTGGCAGATTTGCTTTTGGGACGAGACTCAACCTTTGCCTCCAACTCAACTGGCTCGGCTGTCTTGGCGGCGACTGGCTTTGCCGGGGTCGGCTTGGCCGGTGCCGTCGTCTTGGCTGGCGTAACCGGGGCAGCGGCCGGGGTTGGCTTGATGCATACCGGACTCAGTGTCGTCGTCTTGGCTGGTTCTACGGGAGCGATGGAAGCGGCGGGCTTGGCCGGGGCGTCGGGAGCAACCGCCTTGGCTAGCTCGGCAGGCTTGGCCGGGGCGGGTTTCTGCTCCTTTGTCAACGCCTTGTTGTAATGCGGCTGGGCCAATTGCGAAACCACCTGGGTAACCTGAACATCCTGCTGGAGTTGTTTCTGCAACTTGACCAATTGCTCTTCCGTGCCGTAAACAAGGTACTCGACCTCGATAGTCTCCGCCTGGACATCCTGGCGGAGTGTTCTATTGTATGCCAGCGAAGCATTGAGATTCATCGCCTGGCTGGGCAGGATACCGCTCTGCGTTTTTGGAGCCATCGCAAAACCGTTGCTGTACAAAAGCTTTTCGACCGACTTTTTACCGTCGGTGATATTGTCCGTCCAGATTATATTGTTGCTGCTAACCCGGCTGGCCTTGGCAAGGCTGACCAGCGCTTCTTCGGTGGCGGCATTGCGATTACTTGCTACGTCATAGTCGTTCGCATCGGTCGGACCGCTTCGTGCCCGTGTCGTTACGAGCGCCCCGCCTTTCCTGGCAGCCTTGCCGCGGCGGCCTTTGGCATGAGCTACAGGGGTTGCCGGAGCGCCAGGTTTTGCCGCCAGCTTTGACTTCCCGAGAGTAGTAACCGCATTCTCTTTCGCGAGTTTTTTACCGGGAATGCCCGTTGTGCCCTTGGGAAGGGCTTTTACGCGGCGGCCATCTTTATAGCCAGCACCCTTTGCCGGAGATCGGCTTGGCTTGGCTGCGACAATCGTGGGAGCTTTGTCGGCAAAAGTTTCCGCTGCTGATTCAGGGGCTTTCGCTTCCAATTTATCGGCCTTGGCGTCGTAGGAGTGTTTTTTCAGATCGCCCCGCGCGATTTCGCCGCGTTTCTCAGGCTCCGTCGTCGCGGCGATTTGCGGCGTATCGCCGGTGCCGGACGTTTTTTCGTACTCCCGCCAAACGGCAACCAGCCCGACACCCACGAGCGCCACCACAACCGCAGCCGCGGCGAAAATCCGCATCCCACGACCAGCCGGCGACGCAGCCTCGGAAGCCGCCGAGCCGTCGGCGATGCGCTGCATAACCTTCGTCGTGAAGGCGGCGTCCAGTTTCTGAGGCGGCAGCGCCCCCAGCAGCGCACGGGTCGCACGAAGCTGCCGGAGTTCCTCAGCCAATTGCGCATCGGCAGCTACCGCCGCCTCGACGCGTTGGTTTTCCGCCTCGCTCAACTCGCCGTCGAGATACGCGGACAACTGCTCCCGGATTGTTTCGTCATATTCCACGTCAGCTTACCAGATCAATCAGTTTATCCCGCAACGTTCTCCGTGCCCGGTACAGCCGGCTTTTCACCGTGCCGGTCGGCACACCGAGTGCCTCGGAGATTTGTTCGTAATTCATGTTGTCCACATCCCGCAATATCACCACCATGCGGTAATCGTCCTCCAGCTCGTTCAGCGCTTCGGTTACGCGGCTGGAGGTTTCCTTCCGCATCGCCGCCGCCTCTGGCGCGGGGTTCCGCCGCGCCGCTATCTCCGCCGTCTGTGCGTTTGCCATCTCCTGACCGCAATCGTCATCCGTCCCGGCCAGCGGGTGAAATTTCACCGTCCGCCCCCGCCGGCGATGGCTTAGCGTCAGGTTCGTGGCGATTCGGAACAGCCACGTGTAAAATCGGCTGCCGCCCTGGAACTGGTCCAGTTTTTCGAACGCCTTGAGAAAAGTCTCCTGCGTCAGTTCGTCGGCGTCGGCCTGGCGGTTGCACATCCTGAAGATTATGTTGTAAACGCGATCCTGGTATCGCACCACCAGTTCGGCGAAGGCCTCGCTTTTCCCGGCTTGGCATTGGCGGATCAGATCGGCTTCCCGAAAATCGATCGTGCCTTTGTCAGCCGCCGGGGCCTGCTCAACCACCAGATTAGACGCATGTTCACTCAACAGGTTCTCCGAAATATCGGAATGTGACATAAAAAATTTCACGCCGCCGGGACAACACAAATGCCCCGAAACAAAGAACGCCACGGATAATGAATCCGCACAATAGTTTAACACACCGCAACAACAAACGGTATCGACCAGATTCAAAAATGCGCAAAAAAAGGTAGTTGGGTGGCACAGGTTTGCAACCTGTGCCGCGGCGGCCTGGGAAGGCCGCCGCGCGGACGTTGGTGGGAATTTGCACAGGTTGCAAACCTGTGCCACCAAACACAATTTCTGCGTCATTCCTCTCCCTGGAGGCCACACAATCATCGGTATCGTAAAACATCGCCCCATGCCGTTGCGTTAATGTTAGAATGCCGCCATGGCGAAGCGTCCGAATTATCATTATCGAAAAATGACCGCCCGCCGCCGGCGGCTGCGTTATGTCAGCCGGCGGGTGTTGCCGATAGCCTGCCTGGTGCTGCTGGGCATTGGGCTGCACTATGCCGACCGCGCCGGTTTGTTCGGCCGGCGGCAGGAGGCGGACTACCTCCGCTATCACGGTAAAACCTTCTCCGTGGTCAAATGCATCGATGGCGATACTATCGACATCAACATACCCGACGGCGATCACCCACATACGCGAATCCGTCTCTGGGGCGTGGATACGCCGGAAACCGTCAAACCAAATCATCGCATAGAGCATTTCGGTCTGGAGGCCAGCGCTTTTACCCGGCGGGCGACGTACCACAAGCAGGTTCGCCTGGAGTTGCTGCCCGGCGATACACGGGGCAAATACGGGCGGCTGCTGGCGTATGTCTATCTGCCGGACGGAACCATGCTCAATCGCCGGCTCATCGCACACGGCCGGGGCTATGCCGACCCGCGATTCAAACACCCGCGCCGGCGGGAATTCGTCCAGGAAATGGCACGGGCAAAGGCGGCCAGACAAGGCCTGTGGGAAAATCCCAAACCCGACGACCTGCCATACTATCTCCGCCGACACTGACGGGATCAGCGCTCTCGGCACCGGAATCCTGTCATGAAAACGACTCTTTAATCAAAATTCCGTGTTATAATATCTTGTTGGTTCCTGTTGGTATTTTTCGAGGTTTATATGCGAAGAGTCTTAAATACAATGCGATGGGGCGGCTTGGCGGTTTTGCTGATCGTCGTAACCGTCGGCTGCGAAGAAGATGTCAAGCCGGAAGGCAAAGCCGACAAAAAATCGCCCCAGGTGAAGAAAACACCCACCGCCAAACCGGGCGACAAAACCGCTCCAGCCAAAACCGGAAATACGAAAAAGCGGGTGTCGGAGAAATCGCCCCAGGCAAAGAAAACGCTCGCCACCGCGCCGACGCCCGCACCGGTAAAGCCCGCCACCGCGAAGAAGGCCAAGACACCCAGGCGGCCCGTGCCGAAACCTGTTACGGCATCACCGGAATTGGCCCAGGCCTCACCTGCACCCCGGCCCATCGCGGCAAAGCCAACTCCGAAACCCGTCAAGACATCTCCCACGCCCATGCCGCCGGCTCCCCCGCTCGAAATCCGCAAGCTCTCCGACCAGCAGATTGCTCTGTACAATAATCTCCAGCAGAAAAATCTCCAACTGCTGCTGGACCTCCGCAGTGCCGAGGAACATAACCTCAAGCTGCGACGGGCATTGCTGGAATCGCGAAAGCTTGGCAGTAAATTCCGGGCAAAAGAAAACCAGAACAACGTTACTATCGAAATGCAGAAGCGGGAAATCTGCGAACTGAACAAGAAGCTTAAGCACGGCGGCAGGGCTGTCGGCGACAAAGCTTCCCTTGTAAGCAGGAAGAAAGCGGAACTTGAATCGAGCAAGGCCATCGCCGAATTGAAACGGCTGAAGGATGCCCACGAGAAGTTGCAGATTCGCTACAAACTCGCCCGCATGAGCGACCCAGCCAGGAAAGTACGCAAGTTGCTGGTGGAGGTTCAAAACTTAAACGCCAAAATCCAATCGCTGGAGGCGACGCACCGCAAACTGGCACATACCGTTGTTACCCAGTCGGACAAGAACCGGGCCTTGCAGGAACGCTACGCCGGTTTAATTCATGAGTTTACCGAGCTTAAAAAGACGCTGCAAAAAGCCATACAACAAGTACGCCTGGCACGCAAAGAAACTGCCCGTCAACAAAACGCCGCTGCCGCCGCCACTCGCCAGGCAAAACGACTGGCCAGGCAATTAGCCCAAGCAAAACGAGCCGCCGCCATTGCAGCCAAGACCAGGCCCGCTCCGCCAAAAGCAACACCAGCCAAGCCGGCAGCCAAGCCCAAACGTATTGCGGCTCGCACCAAGCCAAAAACCGCCCCAGCCAAACCGGCTAAGCCCGCCAAGCGAACCAGGAAGCCGGCTGCCCCAATCGACGGTACTCATCTGGCTGGAAAGATCACGGCTATCAAGGACATGGTAGTCCTCGTCAATCTTGGGAAGCAACACGGCCTGGAAAAAGGCATGCGGCTGATCGTCTATCGCGACGATCAGTTCGTCGGCTATCTCCGCGTGGAGGAAATCGGCAAGGCCGAAGCTGCCGGCGTGCTCACACGCAAAATACTCGACCCCAAAGTAGGCGACAACGTCATCGACCGCCTCGAATAGCGTATAGGTGGCCCGGTGGCATAGTCCCCTGGGGACCATGTGTTTTTCAATGTTATGCCCGGTGTCGCCACCCAACACCAGGGTGCCGTGGCGGGAAGCGAAGCGACAGCCACGATGTTTGAAACCTCCCGCGAGGCAGAACATGGTCCCCAGGGGACCATGCCACCCGACGAATGGAATATTGCATATCGTGCGGCGTGTTGCAGGTGGCACAGGTTTGCAACCTGTGCATGCTTCCCGGGGATCCCACAAACGGCACAGGTTACAAACCTGTGCCACCCATCGCACGGACACCTGTGCAAAAGCTCTTGCATACTGACCTTAAGTGCGTAAAATGCGTGCTTCCGGTGCGTTAGAAAGAGCTAACGAGAAACTATTCCAAGGTCCGATAAACAGAAGAAGGAACGACTTATGTCTGCAAAAATTAAACGTATTAAAGGGCGTCAGATTCTCGATTCCCGTGGGAATCCCACTGTCGAGGTTGATGTCTATCTGGAAGACGGCACGATGGCCCGTGCGGCGGTCCCATCCGGGGCGTCCACCGGCGAAAACGAGGCCTGCGAGCTTCGCGACGGCGACAAGAGCGTCTATTGCGGCAAGGGTGTTCTCAAAGCTGTCGAGGCTGTCAATGGCGAGATCGCCTCGCTGGTAGCCGGCATGGAAGCAACCGACCAGCAGGGTATCGACGAGGCGATGATCAAGGCCGACGGTACGCCAAACAAGGCCCGCTTCGGCGCCAACGCGATTCTTGGCGTTTCGATGGCTGTGGCAAGAGCCGCCGCCCAAGCAGCCGGCAAAGACCTCTATAACTACCTCGGCGGCGACGAAGCTGTTGTTCTGCCCGTGCCGATGATGAACATTCTCAACGGCGGCAAGCACGCCGACGGCACGGTCGATTTCCAGGAATTCATGGTTCAGCCGTGGGGCGCCAAGACCTTCAGCGAAGGCCTGCGAATGGGCACGGAAGTTTTCCACGCCCTCAAGAGCGTCCTCAAGGCCAAGGGCTACAATACCGCCGTCGGCGACGAAGGCGGCTACGCGCCGAGCCTCAAGAGTAACGACGAAGCGCCGGAGTTGATCTGTCAGGCAATCGAAAAAGCCGGCTACAAACCAGGTGAAGACCTGTGGCTGGCGCTCGATCCCGCCGCCAGCGAAATGGTCAACGAAGCCCGCGTCGACGGCAAGGAAGGCTATAAGTTCTTCAAGTCCGACCCAGGCCGCATCGCCACCAGCGACGAGATGATCGACATCTGGGCGGCATGGTGCGACAAGTACCCAATCCGTTCCATCGAGGACGGCCTGGGCGAAGATGATTGGGCCGGCTGGGCGAAACTCAACGCCAAACTCGGCGACAAGATCCAAATCGTCGGCGACGACCTGTTCGTTACGAACGTAACGTATCTCCAGCGAGGCATCGACGAGAAATGCGCCAACAGCATCCTGATCAAGGTGAACCAGATCGGTACACTGACCGAGACAAACGCGGCGATAGACCTGGCCCACAAGAACGGATTCAGCGCGGTGGTCAGCCATCGCAGCGGCGAAACGGAAGACACCACCATCGCCGATCTCGTGGTTGCCAAGAACACCGGGCAGATCAAAACAGGCTCGGCTAGCCGTACCGACCGCGTCTGCAAGTACAATCAATTACTGAGAATCGAAGAAGCTCTGGGAGACAAGGCTGTCTATGGAGCATCCATGTGGAACAAAGGCTGAGACCCAGCCGAACGATAACGCTGTTTCATCAAAGCGACTCGCCGGGCCGCTGGTCAGGTTCGTAGGTTTCTACGGCCTGACCGGCGCTGCCCTGGCGATACTGGCTGGGGTTGTCCTGCTGCCGGCCTACGCCCGTCTGCAACGCGTCGAACACCAACGCGATTGCAGCCACCTCCGCATTCGCGAAGCCGAAGACACCGTCGCCGCCCAGGACCGCTTCAAAAACCGAATGGTCAACGATGAAGTGATA
Organism: Phycisphaerae bacterium; assembly: GCA_021108335.1. Classification (GTDB taxonomy): domain Bacteria; phylum Planctomycetota; class Phycisphaerae; order SM23-33; family SM23-33; genus JAIORC01. The sequence continues at coordinate 22,297 of JAIORC010000222.1, read as the reverse complement.
ACCCGCCGGCTGGCCTGGAGCAAACTGGGCATGTATCCGTGCAATGAAGTGGTTGTGCTGGATCCCGCCGACGCGCAAAAACCTCCGCCGGGCACCCTTTCGCAAATCCGCCACGAGAACCCCGCCCCGCCCGCGACATGGGTACAGGCCGCCGCGACGAAAGTAACCGCCCCGGCCTATCGGCGAGGCCTGCTGGTGATGGCTGCATGCATGCTCGTAGCTGCCCTGCTGATGTTCGCCCCGCCCCCAAAGACTGCAAAACAGTAGCACCCTGCACGTGCTGCCTATGGGGAACCTCTATGCGTTTTGGGCCTGTAGTTTCTGGATTTGCGTGCTGGTACCGTCCCGGCCTACTATTATCAGCCTGTCGCCGACGTTGAGTTTCAGGCCGTGGGTCGGGTGGTAATTCGTATTTCCGTCTGCCTGCCGGATGGCTACGATGTGTGCGCCGTATTTCCTGGGCAGTTCCAGTTCAGCGAGCGTTTTACCCAGCAGGCTGCTGCCGGCGGAGACTTCCATCTGGTCCATTTCCAGGTCCACGCCCTTGTGGGCCATCTCCACGAAATCCACCATTGCCGGGCGAAGCACCACGTCGGCCATTCTGCCGGCACCGATTATCTGCGGGCAAACCACCCGGTCGGCGCCGGCCCGGCTGAGCTTGATCTGGTTCGCCACTTCCTGCACGCGGGCCACGATGAACAGCTTCGGGTTGAACTGCCGGGCCGAGAGGGTTACGAACAGGTTGGCGGCGTCGGAGTTGAGAACGATAATAATATTTTTTGCCAGTTTTACACCGGCGGTCTCAAGAATTTCGTCTTCCTGTGCGTCACCGATAACGTACAGAAATCCTGCCTGCTCCGCGGATTGGATTTGCTTTTCGTCCGCGTCGACGATCACAACTTTCTGCCCGGCATCGTGAAGCTCCTGCGCGATTAGCCTGCCCATCCTGCCGAAACCGCAGACAATAGCATGGCCCGATAGTGCTGATATTTTCTTGAACAATTGACGTCTCCCGAAAATTTTTCGTATGCGACCCTCGACGATAAACGCGGCAATTTGCGTGCCTTCGATCGCAACCAGTACCAGGCCTATCGAAATTACGACGATGGACCATATTTTGGCGATATCGCTGAGCGGCATGCCGACAATTTCATTATTGAGCGTGAATATGGAAATAATGCTGAGATAAACCGCGTCCAGCCAGGTGAATTGCGGCAGAATCCACTTGTAGCCCATCGCCGCAATGCCCACGAACACCACCAACGCCACCAATGGCCCGCCGATTCGCACGAACCAGCTAAGCTCCCGATGCGGCTTGTGACCGGGCGTGGACTTCGAGAAGCCCGGTCGAGCCGCCAGAAAATCAGTCTGTCTGCGTTTGGTAGTCACGATGAAAGATTATACGTTCAACCCGGCCGGGAAGGAACAGTTTTTGGTAGACCGGGTCTTGACCCGGCAATTGCATGGCACATGCAACAAGTTCGTCCAATTCGGATTAGCAGCGGTGAAAAACACGTTTTTCCAAAGATGTATCATCGGAGGGATTTTCATGTAAGAAGGCTGTCGCCTTCTTATCGCCGGGTCAAGACCCGGCCTACAGAAACGGGCAAAAGCACACGGCCGCCAAGGGGCCTTGCCACCCAATCCAAAAACAAATTCGAAATCCGACTATCGAAATCCGACAGCTACGATGTTTGCAGCACGGTCAGAGGCGGAAATACCGGTGGCATCTCCACCGGTCAATCGTTAGAGTGTGCCCCATGACGAACACTGAAAAACCGAAATGGTCTCTGCCGTATGAGACCACGCTGCCGACAGAACCGACCAGCCGCAAGCGGGCGATAATTATTCGCGTGGTGTGTTACGCGCTTTTCGCGGTGGCGATGATCACGCCGGCGATTCAATTGCAGGTCAAAACCATCAAGAATCATAACAAGGCCCTGGCCTACGCCCAGCGGAAAGCCGCCGGAACGCCAACCGCCAAAGACCTCCTCAAAGGTCCGCCCAAAAAGCATAAAGGAGCGGTCAACAGGTGGCGCCCGGCGGTGCGGAATTTCTGGGCTGGGCATAATATCTACCTCACCTCCGAGCAGTACAGCCGGCGCGTCGCCGAGGGCGGCAAAGCCCAACCGACCGGCCAGGTGATAGTCAAGCACCCCAACACGCCGTTTACGGTTATCCTGCTGACGCCGTTTGCGTACCTGCCGGTCTGGGCTGGGGGGCTGGCGTTTACGATTCTAAAGATACTGGTCGCCCTGGCTGCCGGGCTGATGGCTGTGCGGGTGGCCAATCACCAGAACCTCCGCATGCCGGATTGGGTGGTGGGCCTGGGCGTTGCGTGGTGGGTAACGCTGATTATCAGCGACATCCAGCACGCCAACACCAACGGATTCGTCCTGGGGGCTATCGTGCTGCACCTCTGGTTGTTCCGGCGGGGCAAAAATTTCGCTGCCGGTGCAGCGTTGGCGGTGGCGATATGCATCAAGATGACGCCCGCGCTGTTCGTGCTGTACTGGCTGTATCAGCGGAACTGGAAGCTGCTTGTCGGCTGCGTTGCTGCCGGGTTGATCTTCGCGGTTGTCATTCCCGCCGCCATGGTCGGCCCAACACATTACGCTGACCTCACCGACGCCTGGCTGAATAACCTGATCTTCAAAGGCCTGGGTGGAGCGTGGTATCCCATCCACGTCAACCAGAGTTGGTCGGCTACCGTCAGCCGCTTCCTGATGGACGACCAGCATGGCGGGAATATCTATTGGAACCCCGACGACAATCCATACCACCAGCAGACGAAATTTCACTGGATCGCCTTTGCCAACATTTCGCCGGAGGTCGTCAAGCGAATCATCCAGACGGGGCAGTTCATAATCGTCGCCATGATGGCTTGGGCGATCGGATGGCGAAAGCTACCTCGCGACGACGGCAGACGGGCCTTGCATTATGCGATGATTATTTCGGCGATTCTGATACTCAACCAGCGAACGTGGGACCACCATGCCGCGACGATGCTGCCGGCATACCTGGCGATCTGGTACGCGATAGCATTCGGGCGAATCAGCCGCGGCGCGAGAATTGCCGCCTTATGTATGATACTCTTGTCGGCGTTACTGTTATGGGGCGGTGCCGGCGATCTGCTCGTTACAATCGGCCTGGCCGGCGGCATGGATAAGCCGGCAGCCAAAGACTTCGCCGACATCGCCACCGCATACAGCCCGAAGTTCTTCAGTTTCCTGCTGACTTTCGCAACGGCAGTGCTGCTGTCGCTGAAAATGAAACCCGCCGACCAGCCATACGCCACCATACGACAAACCCTTACTGCGAAGGCCGATTAGCATCCCTGACGTATATTCAGCGCGGTGGCCTTCCCAGGCCACCGCGACACAGGCTTGCCCCAAGGGGGTTGCAGCAAATTCCATCGTGGCTGTCGCTTCGCTCCCGCCACGGCACCCTGCCGCAGGGTGTCGGATTTCGGATTTGTTTTGGTTTGGGTGGCATGGTCCCCTGGGGACCATGTGTTTTTCTTCGCGACCACTACGACACCTGGCATTGTTATTTAATGTACATAGCGCGGTGGCCTTCCCAGGCCACCGCGACACAGGTTGCAAACCTGTGCCACCAGTGCGCCATCTTCGCGGCGGCCAAGGATGGCCGCCGCGCTGGGACGCGACAAACCCTGGCTGCAAGGGCCGATTAGTTTCCGCGTGGGCGGGAGCACCCACCCTACAAAAACTGGTGGCATGGCGATACCGACAGGGCTTTACTTTCCCTTGATTACTACCAGGGTTATGTCGTCGGCTTGGGGTTGGGTGTCGGCGAATTGTCTTACTGATGCGATTACGGCGTCGTAGATTTCGCGGGCGGTTCGTTCGGCGTTTTGGATGATGACTTCTTCCAGTCGTTCCCGGCCGTACATGTCGCCGGCGGGGTTCATCGCTTCCCATATGCCGTCGGTGCCGATTGTCATCACGTCGCCGGCGTCGAGGGCGAACGGGCCGGCCTGGTCAAATTTCACATCCGGCACTGCCCCCAGCAGAATGCCGGTGTTCTGCAACTCCTGAACAGCCCGCGTTTCGGCGCGGAACCACATCACTGGGTCGTGCCCGCCGGAAACATAGCTCAGCGAGCGGTTTCGCGAATCGAGAACGCCGTAGAACATCGTGAGAAACCGATCGTCGTCGGTATCGTGTACCAGGTGTTCGTTTATATCCTCGAACAGGCCGGCGAGGTTCTTGCCGTACTGCGGAACATGGCTGCGAAGCACCGCCCTCGCCGAGGCCATCAGGAGCGCCGCTGCGATACCGTGACCGGTGATGTCGCCGACGGCAATGCCGACATTTTTCCCGTCCTGCCCGTCCTGCTCGATAAAGTCGAAATAATCTCCGCCGGTTTCGTCGCAATAGATGATTGCTCCGAAGATATCGAACCCCTCCAGCACGGGCGAGCGTTCCGGCAGGAGGTGCTGCTGTATTTCCTTCGCCAGTACCAGCGAGCGTTTCATGCTCTCCCGCTCCAGCAGTTGCGGGCCGATGCTGTTGAATACCTCGCCGAGGTCTTGCAATTCGTCGCCGGTTCGCACGTCCACATGGGATTGGTAGTTGCCGCCGGCTAGCTCTTCGCCCGCCTTTGCCAATTGGAGAATAGGCTTGCTGAACACGCGGCTGCGGCGAATTACAACCCAGACCGCCAACAGAATCACCAGTAGCACGACACCCCCGGTAACCCACATCGCCTGGACGGTTTGTTTGCGGATGGCCTCGGTTGCACGCACACCGTCGGCGACAATCAACTTATAGGGCACGATTACTACCGGCATGGCCTGGCCTTTCTCCCAGCGGCCATACGCGCAAAGTGAATCGACGTTGTTGTATCGAATCCGCCGCACGCCGGACCGATGGGCGTTAACGTCGTCCAGTATGGCGGCTAAGTCGGCGGGGTCGTCCGTCGTGAATTCCTGATAGTTGATTTCCCGATTCCAGCGAGTCTCATCCGCTACCGCATACTGCTTCTGCATGACGACAACCATCTTATCGACTTTGGAATCGCCTGACGGGATTTTTTGGGTTTTCTGCGTATCGCTGTCGTCTTCCATTACGAGCATTGTCTGGGCGGCCTTGGCCCAGGCATCGGGCAGGCGGATTTGCGTGAGTATTTTGCCGGCATCCACGTCTATGCCGGTTACGCCTGCGATTCTGCCGTCAGGCCGGCGGACAGGCATGGTTACCGTCAGCGTAATCTGCTGCGAAGTCGCGTCGGGCAGGAGCATCCAGTAGGTCTCGTCCTCGTCCACGGCCTCACCCCTGGCCTTGGCCTCGGCGATTTTCCCGGCCCTGGCGATTGCCTTGATGTACCATTCCCGCTTGCGTGGGTCGAAATCCGCCGGATAGCCGCCCTTACCGGGATAACAGGTATGCAGGCCGGACTCCAAAGCGGTGTACTGCCAGTAAAACACGCCCGGCGATACTGTCTGGAGAAATTCGTAGGCCTGCCTCATCGCGCCCAGCCGTGCAATGTCCCGGGCCATCGCCTTTGAATTTTTATCGACTCCCTTGGCAGCGAAAAACACGGGGGTTTCACGTGAGACTGGTATGGGGATTTTCTCGCCCGTCGGGCCTCGCCGCCAGTGCATTGCCGAAGGTTTAAGGCTTTTGATGCCGGGGTCTTTTTTGTCGAAGTCTTCGCTGAAGAACGCTTTCTCCGATAAAGCCGGCGGCTCGGCAGCGAGTAGCTGCTCCACCGCGTTGGCCTGCACCTGGAGCGCGAACCGCAGCGCAATGCCGTCGCGATTAATAATCCGCCCATAGTCGTCAACCTGGGCCTGGAGATAATCGGAGGCATCGAGGACGAGGCTCTCGTAGGCGATTTCGGAGACTTCGTCGGCAACGCCGAGCATCGCGTAACGATGAATGCCGGCGACGATCACCATCGGAATCAGCGCCGCTCCCAGCGTAAGCCAAAGTAATTTCGTGCGAATCTTCATAACGGAACCTCGACCCGCAGTTTCTGTAGGCCGGGTCTTGACCCGGCGATTGCATGACTATGCAACAGTATTTTCCAAACCGGGCCATTAGCTTCGTTGGTATGTTTTCCAAGTATATGATCTTGGAGAGAGTTTCTCATAAAAGAAGGTTATCGCCTTCTTTTCGCCGGGTCAAGACCCGGCCTACGGAATTTTTCGGCTTGTAGTATGTAATCTCACGCCAGCGGCAGCAGGATTTTGAAGGATGTCCCCTTGTTCATTTCGCTTTCGACGTGGATTGCCCCGTTATGGTTTCTGATGATGCTGCGGACGACCGGCAGGTTCATGCCCCGGCCTATGAATTTCGTCGAAAAGAACGGATCGAAAATTTGGTCCCTCAAATCCGGCTCAATGCCGCATCCGGTATCGGCGACTTCAAGACGGAAATACTTACCTGTCTTCAAATCGTTCCCAAGGTCAGCCTCGCAGAGGTAGTTCCGGTCGGCATGGAAGGTGTCCGCCTTGATGGTGATCGTGCCTTCTTCGTCACCGATAGCCTCATGGGCGTTGGCGACAAGAATCGCCAGCAGCAGCAGCAATTGTTTTTTGCACATTTGAATCTTACCCGGAATTTCACAGGGTTTTAACTCCAGGGCAATGCCCTCCGGGATATCCGCGCGGAGATGGGGCATCATGTTTTTTATGTGTTCACAAGGTGAAATCAACTCGGCAACTGCCTGGGCTTTGCTGGAATAGGCCAGCATTTGATTGCTCATCGCGGCAGCTTTTTTCGCGGCGGCTTTGATTTCCTCCAGGCTTTCCTGAGTGGAAGCGACCAGGGATTTGTCCATCAAGGCCAATTCCACGTTCCCGGAAATAACGGTCAGGAAAGTGTTGAAGTTGTGCGTGATACCCTTGACGAGATATTGGATACTTTTGTCCATCCGGGCCAGTTGTTTCTTTTCCGCCAGCCTGCGTTCGGTAACATCCTGCAGGAGCCACGCGAATTGCTTCGGTTTTCCGTCGGGCGTTTTTACCGGCGAGCAGTGCCCTTCGTACCAGTGGCAGCGGTCATCGCGGCTTTGTATGTATGCCAGTGTTTGCGGCACATTGGTTTGGGCGACCTTGCTGACGGTCTCCAGAATTTGTCCGGCAATCCCAGCCGGGAAAACATCCTTAACAGATTTGCCCGCAGAGTTAGAGTCGCCGTGCGGCGATGCGTTTCCCTTGATCCATACATCCAAAATAGTTCCATCTTCGTCGAGGAGGTAAAAAACCTCACCCATTACACGAAGAATCGCCTCCAGCGCGTTTCCGTCCCCGCGGAATCGCCCTTCCGTCGTAATTGCCCGGTTCATGGCCAACCTACCCTCTATGTTATGCACCCTCCCCCCGCCTCCGTTTGAATCTAACTCCAGCATATCCCATAACTGTTATACGTCAACCCACAAAATTCCGAATTTGTAGATACCGGCTGGACATGAACCGCCGCAGATATAATAATAGCTGCAAGAATGCAGGCACTGATTTCACATAGTGAAATTGTCATGCGACGAGTTGCATAACTTACATAGCTCAGTATCCCAGAAAGCAGGACGATGGAATATACTATCAGTAAAAAAGATGCGCCTCCCGGCGTTAATGACGGCTGGGCCGAGGGTTATTGGAGTAACGTTAAATCGCTTCCGGTGGATCAATTTCATCCGCGAAGCTCAGACCACAGGCCCGTTACCGAAGCGAAAGTCGCCTACAGCGACGATGCCCTACACCTGATCTTCCGCGTCCAGGATCGATACGTCCGATGCGTGGGCACGAAGCCCAACGATCCGGTCTGCCTGGACAGTTGCGTGGAGTTTTTCGTGCAGCCGCTCCCGGGAAAGGGCTACTTTAATTTCGAGATCAACTGCGGCGGGACGATGCTGCTTTATTACGCCGAGGACCCCGCGCATACCGATAGTGGACAAGCAAAATCTACCGAAGTAGACGCCGCACTGGCAGGGCAGGTCGATATCCGCCCGTCCATGCCGCCGGTGGTCGATCCGGAAATAACCGAGCCTGTCGAGTGGACAATCGCTTACAGCATCCCGCGTTGCCTGTTCGAGCGATACGTCGGGCCGCTTGGTTCACTGGGCGGCCAGACGTGGCGGGCGAATTTTTACAAGTGCGGCGACAAAACGTCGCATCCGCACTGGGCATGCTGGTCGCCGATTGAAGAAGAATTGAACTTCCATCAGCCGAAGTATTTCGCACCGATTACATTCGAGTCCCGGTAGCCCGTAGTACTCCGTCCCGGAGAAAATAATGGGTGCCGTGGCGGAAGCGAAGCTTTCAGCCACGATGTAACTGCTGTGCGAAAGCCCCCTGGGGGGCACCCGATTTTCCCCGTTTTACTGTTTTTGTTTTTCCCGGTTCCCAGTTCCTGTTGTTCCCCGGTTCCCGTTACTTAACCAGTTTCAGTAGTCTTTTTGCTGGGGTGCATTGTACGACGGCCATGTGAAATTGCGTGCGTTTGGGGCTGGTTTTGTGATAGATGGAAATGATGTTGGAAATGATAGCCGCCACGTTGCCCTGTTCGTCGAAAACTGGCCCTCCGCTGGAGCCTTTGGAACAGTCGGCGGTGATGGCGACTACCTCCGCCCCCTTTATTTCCTCGCCATTGGCTTCGGTGCTGTTAACGCGATAGTAACGGGAGATTATACCGTTCGTGAGTGTGTAAAACCGGTTTTGGGGATGGGCGATAACCGCTATGGGAGTACCGACCGGCGCGGCGTTGGCGATTCCCGCCGGCGATAGCCTCTTGCCTCCCATATTTATTTTCAGGATCGCAAGGTCGTCTTTCTTACTGCCGGCAAGTACCTCCCGGACGGGATAAACTTTTCCGTCATACGTCATTGCCACAATCGTAATGGTTTTTCGGTTTTTGGTAATCGCGTCAATTACATGGTGAGCGGTTACGACCACGCCGTCGTGGGTAATGGCAACCCCGGAACCGACGTGGCATTGCCAGTATCTATGCGTTTTGGTCTTTTTGGCTGTATAAACGCTCGCAATCACCAGCACGCTTTTCTTGCATTTTGTGTAGAGTTGAGCGGGCGTCAACTTTCTCCTGCCCGGCAGTGGGAGTCGCAATCTGACCTGCTTACGCTTCAATTGCCGCCTGAGGTCGGCAATGGGAGTATAGCGCTTGATAGACAACAATCGCGTCGTTTCCGCGCTCAACTTCTTAAACCGCTGGTCGTCATCAATACACAAACACGAGTGGCCTTCAGTGCCGGCGGCATGGACGGCTTCCTCGTAAGCGGGCAAATGAACCGCCTGGGGCGTCAGCCGGTCGGAACAACCGGCGGCGGACACGGATTGGAGCATGGCGTTTAATGGCATATACATCGCCGTTGCGAAAGCAGGCAGGTAAAGCAATCCGAAAACGCCGGCGCAAATGTTGATCGCCAGGGTTATGGATTTTTTTCGTATGAATACTTCTTTCAAAATAAGCGCAGCGATGATTATCCCAAAAAAAACTATGTAGGCCCATGGCGGAATCAAGAGAAACAAAATGGTTATTCGTGGCAGTCTCGTGCCCATATCCGAAAAAGCATCCGAACACTTGCTCTGTGCTATTATCGATCCCACAGCGAGAACGAGCATGCCGATGATGTCCACGGCCAGTAATATGAGGCTGACAGTATTGACTGCGCCCGATTGCTTTTTATGGTTTTCCATTTTTATCCTTTTCGCCTGTCGGCGTTTTCGCGTCTCAATGTGTCCTCGGCAAATGCCCCTGTCCCGATATTCCACAAAAACATGGCGGCGGAGTCAATGTTTCGTTTTGTTTTGCTTGACGGATTTTAAATCCGTGTTACACTCTCCGGCTCGATGATGAAACACTACCCCAATTCGGCGAGGGCGTTTAACCTGCGACACACCGGCAGGTTGCGGATGTTCCGCGCCGCATGCTGGCCTGACGCCCTTGTCGGGTAAAACGGGCAATTCACCCATTTAATTTCTTTTGATTTCCACAGCCGGGTAAGGCTATCTGCCTTCATCCCGTCTTGTACGAACTCCACTTAACGAGGAATCCATGATTCAACTTGTAGACAAAAAAATCCGTAACGTTGCCATCATTGCCCACGTAGACCACGGCAAAACGTCGCTGGTCGACCAGTTGCTTCGCCAGAGCGGCCAGTTCCGCGACGGCGAGCTTGTGGGCGAGTGCATACTCGACAGTAACGATCTGGAGCGCGAGCGCGGCATTACGATTCTCTCGAAGAATTGCGCGATTAACTATACCGACCGTTCCGGCGAGCAGTTTCACATCAATATCGTCGACACTCCCGGCCACGCCGATTTCAGCGGCGAGGTGGAGCGAGTTCTGCGGATGGCCGACGGCGTACTGCTGCTGGTCGACGCGTTTGAAGGCGTCATGCCGCAAACCCGATACGTGCTGAGCAAGGCTCTCGAAGTTCACCTTCAACCGGTGGTGGTCATCAACAAAATGGACCGCCCCGACCAACGCGCCCACAAAGTGCACGAAGAAGTCTTCGACCTGCTGGTGGAACTCGGTGCCGACGATCACGCCCTGGAATTCCCCACCGTTTACGCCTCAGCCAAAGACGGCTGGGCGATTTCCGAAGCCGAGTACAACGAAACCGGCGAACTGCCCGCCCCCGGCGCCGGCGACGTACACGCCCTTTTTGAGGCTATCATCGAGCACATCCCCGTGCCGGACCTGGACGCCGCCGGGCCGTTGCAGGCGCTGATTACCACGCTGGATTACAGCGAGTATGTCGGGCGAATCGGCATTGGCAGGGTTTTTGCGGGGCAACTGCGTACGGGGCAACAGGTTACAGTCATCGACCGCGACGGCAGCGAGACGCGGCAGAAAATCGGACAGTTGTTCAGCTTCGAAGGCCTGGGGCGAAAGGAGGTCGATCACGTCAGCACGGGCGACCTGTACGCCGTAGTCGGCCTGGACCCGATCGACATCGGCAACACCATCGCCTGCAGCGAACAGCCGGCTGCACTGCCGCCGGTAGCCCTCGACGAGCCGACGCTGCACATGACATTCCGCATAAATGACGGGCCGTTCTGCGGTCAAGACGGCAAGTTCGTTACCAACCGGCAGTTGCGCGAGCGGCTGGACAAGGAGCTGCAATCCAACGTCGCTCTTCGCGTGGAAGACCGCGGCGACGAGTTCAACGTATCAGGCCGCGGCCTGCTGCACCTGGGCATCCTGCTGGAAAACATGCGGCGGGAAGGCTACGAGCTGTGCGTCGGCAAGCCGGAAGTGATTTATCATACCACCGATAAAGGCCAGCGGCAGGAGCCTATCGAGTCGCTGATTATCGACACGCCGACGGACTCCGTTGGCCCGGTGATGCAACTGCTGGGCGACCGCCGGGCGGACATGGTTCACATGGAAACGCAGGGCGCTCGGACGCAGTTGGATTTTCTGATTCCCTCGCGTGGGCTGATAGGCCTGCGCAGCCGTATGCTGACAGCGACGGCTGGCGAGGCGATTATGCATCACCGCTTCGAGAAGTACGACGATTACCGGGGTGAAATAGGAGGCCGGCTCAGCGGCGTGATGATCGCCACGGAAACCGGCCAGGTTACCGCCTACGCACTGGATCAGCTTGCCGGGCGAGGCATAATGTTCGTCGCGCCGGGCGACCAGGTCTACGAAGGCCAAACCGTCGGCGAGCACTGCAAGGAAGGCGACATTCCCACAAACGTCGTCCGCAAAAAGAACCTCACGAATGTCCGCTCAGCCAACAAGGACGCCACCGTTACCCTCAAGGCCCCGCGGCAGATAACTCTCGAAGGCGCACTTGAATACATCGAGCAGGACGAACTGGTGGAACTGACCCCCAACGCCATCCGCCTCCGAAAACGCCAATTAAAAGAAGCCGACCGAAAAAGAGCAAAACGACAAGCGAAAGGGTAACCCTTTTTCAAAAAAGCCTTTACAGCGGGCGAAACTGTGGTAAAATCCCGCGTTCTCTATCTCGCGAACTCGTTGCCTATTATTATCGTCGGGCAGTGTGCATCACCCGCAATAAGCGTGTAAATCGTGCTGCTTGCGTGAGATACAACGGAGCGGCATCGGAGAAATGATGTCGCGGACGGAGTCGGAGTGTTGGTAAAGTCAAACGGACGAATTGAACACATTGGACAAAGCTGTACAGTTGGAAGTGAAACGATGAAGAACATTGAAAAAATCAGGAACATTGGTATTTCCGCTCACATCGACTCGGGCAAGACGACCCTCAGCGAGCGGATTCTCTTCTACGCCGGGCGGATTCACCGCATGCAGGAAGTTCGCGGCGGCGACGGCGGGGCGACGATGGACTTTATGGACCTCGAACGCGAGCGGGGCATTACCATTGCCTCGGCGGCGACGCAGGTCGATTGGGAAGACAATACGATTAACATCATCGACACGCCCGGCCACGTCGATTTCACCGTCGAGGTCGAGCGCAGCCTCCGCGTGCTGGACGGGGCGATCATGATCCTTTGCTCGGTCGGCGGCGTGCAAAGCCAATCCGTTACCGTTGACCGCCAGATGAAACGCTACCAGGTGCCGCGAATCGCGTTCATCAACAAGATGGACCGCCAGGGCGCCGACCCGCAGCGAGTTACCGAAGACCTCGGCGAAAAGCTCGGCTTGAACGTCGTGCCGATTCAATTGAACATGGGCACCGGCGAGGAGTTCGTCGGCCTGATCGACCTGGTTACCATGAAGGCTCTGACATACGAGGGCGGCAGCGGCGAAGACGTCGTAGCCGCGGATATCCCCGCTGAATACACCGAAGCCGCCGACGAAGCCCGCGCCTACATGCTCGACGCTCTGAGCATGTTCAACGACGAGATGATGGAACTGATGCTGGAAGACCAGCCCGTGCCCGCAGAGATGATCGCCGATACGATTCGCGCCACGACCCTCAACCGCGACATCGTGCCGCTGATGATGGGCACCGCATTCAAAAACAAAGGCGTCCAGACACTCCTCGACGCTATCTGCCGATACCTGCCCAGCCCGCTGGACTGCACCAACGTCGCCCGCGACCAGGATAACGACGAAGCCGAGATAACACTGAGCTGCGACCCTGAAGCCCCGATGACGGCGATGGTGTTCAAGATCGTCGACGAGACGTTCGGCCAGTTGAGTTACGCCCGGATTTACCAGGGCACGCTCCGCAAGGGCCAGCAGTATATCAACACCCGCACGCAAAAGAAGACCCGCGTCGGGCGTATTGTCCGCATGCACGCCGACGACCGCAAGGACGTCGCCGAAGCCGGCCCTGGCGATATCGTCGCCCTTGTCGGCGTGGACTGCGCTTCGGGCGATACCTTCTGCGACGGCAGCGTGAGCTATTCGCTGGAGAGCATTTTCGTAGCCGACGCGGTTATCAGCCTTTCGGTTGTGCCCGAGTCCAGCCAGGATCAGGACCGCATGGCCAAGGCGTTGCAGCGGTTCCTGAAGGAAGACCCCACCTTCCGGGCGTCGAGCGACCCGGAAACCGGCGATACGATTATCGCGGGCATGGGCGAGCTGCACCTGGAAGTGTACATCGAGCGGATGAAGCGGGAATACAAAGCCAACGTAACCGTCGGCGCGCCGAACGTCAGCTATCGCGAAGCCCCGACGAACGAGGCTGCTTACGATTATCGCCACAAGAAACAGACCGGCGGCTCGGGCCAATTCGCCCATGTCGTCGGCCGGCTGGTTCCGCTGGAAACCGACGCCGATACGACTTACGAATTCGAAGACAACATCTCCGGCGGGCGAATCCCCCGCGAATACATCCCTGCCGTGGACAAGGGTTTCAAGGCTGCGATGAAGAAAGGCCCGGTGGCTGGATATGAAATCGTCGGCTGCAAGATGTGCCTGGACGACGGTTCGTTCCACGCGGTAGACTCCAGCGAAATGGCTTTCCGCACAGCCGGCCTCGACGCGTTCAGGGAAGCGTTCCGCAAGACCAAACCATGCCTGCTCGAACCGATCATGCTGGTGGAAATCGAAACGCCGCTGGACTACCAGGGCTCAATCGTCGGCGACATCAACAGCCGTCGCGGCATAATCCTCGGCACGGAAAGTCGCGAGAATTACGCAATCATCCGAACCGAAGTGCCGCTGGCGAACATGTTCGGCTACGCGACGGTCATCCGCAGCCTCTCCAAGGGCATGGCGACATTCACAATGGAAATGGCCAGGTACGCCCGCGTACCAAAATCCATTGCCGAAGAAATCATCGAAAAACGAAAAGAACAAGAAGCCGCAAAATCGAAAAAGTAAGCGGCCCTTAATTCGTCCATCGATGAACGCATAGTTTCTGTAGGCCGGGTCTTGACCCGGCGAAAAGGAGGCGTTAGCCTTCTTTTATAGGACATTACAAGGGCGTACCGACGAAGATAATGATTGCATGTACCATGCAATTGCCGGGTCAAGACCCGGCCTACTCTTGATCTTCGGCTACTACTTTGTCTTTCGCCTCATCGGGCGGGCCTGTAGTTCTACTCGCCATTCCACACCATCCTGGTCGTATATACAAAAGAAGGTTTTGTCGCCGATTTTGCGGGAGGAGAAATTGCCCGGGCTACGCTCGTAACGAATTTTCTCGCCGAAAAAAGGGTTCGTGATATTTGTGTGGGAAAAATACTTGCGATTAACTAGAAGAGTTGGAAACGCCGCAAATTCGGCATGGCTCATGCCACTATGCAGCGAACCATCGCTGGCCAAATGTTCAGCGGCACCATGAAGACTCCCTATGTGCATATACCTGAAAAATCCATGCTCCCGGTCAAAACCAACCGGGATAACCGGCAGGGTGGTATGGACGATTACCGATGCCAATACGGTCAGCCCTGCCAGCAATGCGATTACCGGCAGTTCCCATCGTCTCGGCCTCCGCATCTTGTTAAAGGCCGCCGCCAAGGCCAGAATGACCGCCAGTACCCCCCAGAGGCATATGGATAACACGATATCCCGCCGCGCCGATGCGCTGTAGAGATGCTGTTGGTATGGAGAAAATTCCGTCAGGTTGATAGCGACATCGTGGTCCATCTGCTCCGGCGACAAATCGGCGGTGAGTTTTGTTACGACGCAGCCGGGCCACATGAATTCGCCGGCCTCGGGGCTGCCGATGGTAAACCCCATTGACTTGCTTACGTAGTAAGGCGCTACATTGGGCGGCTTTTTGGATACTATTTGTCGGTAACTATTCGATGTCACGCACTGAAAGCCATCGGCGGCGGCACTTCGGTCGGAGATTACGAACAGTTCGACGCGGGTATCGGACCCGGCAAGGCTGGTCATTTTCATCGGGTAAACCGGCGCGGCGGCTGGAAAGGTTACGGCTATCGGGTGCGCCGCAGCCAATCCGCCCGTCTCGCGATGCAGACGGGCAACGACAAAACACCACTTGCGGGCAATATAATCATCGACGACGTTTTTGCCCTTCGCGTCGAGCGGCTTGAGAGAATTGCTCTTGAGCCATTGCGACAGGGCGTCGCTGTCGTCGGCTTTTAACACAGCTACGTCATAATTGCCGAGGCGCTGCCGGCTTAGTTGCGTGATTCCCTCAATTTCCTGCGGCCCGCGTGCTGACTGCATTTCGGCGGTGTGCACTGACCCCCAAGCTGAAATGGCGACGAGCACGCAAAACACTATTACAAGCAGTATCGCCAGCGCCCATTTTCTTCGCTGATCGCGTTCTTTTACAAAAATCACGACACAGACGAACGGAAGAAACCATGCTATGAGTAACAGGGGTATTTGGGGATATTTGCTCAGGTCATGCGTGATTCGCGGCTGCAGACATATGGATAGTGAGGTGAGCATACCGGCGTCGGCTATGTCGAGCTTGGTCGGCTTGGCCGGGATGGGCAACACCCAGCCGACGTCGGGCGATTCGCTCTTATAAGATGTCTCCACCACGAGCGTCTCGACGCCGTCCTGCCAGACAATCATCGCCCGCTGCTGTGGAATCTCCGGCATTTTCGCGAAGGCGACTTCGGGAAACTTAGCCCCGTTCGCCTGGGCAAACAACGGACAGGCCAACACAATCGCCATTACCAATCCAAGCCTGAAACGATACGCAATATCCATAGCTATCCCTTTCAAAAAGGCAGTGTTGGTGCGACATCTACACGGCCACCAAGGGGCCGTACTACCTAGACACCCTTACGAGATTGATGTTATTTTTTCTTCAGCATTCCCGTGATGATATCGGCTACGTTGTCCGACGCGCTGCCGGGCGGCGGGACGGCCAGAGGGGCGGTAAGCTTCAGGAGCTTTTCCCGCGTGGCGTGCAGGCTGCCGTAATCGTCCATCTCGCGAATTACCGTATCGGCCAATTCCTGGACGCCGGCGAACCAGGGCATCAGTTCGGGGACGATCTTCCGCCCAGCCAGTATGTTCACCAGCGACAACTGCCGCGTGCGAATCAAATGCCGGGCTACGAGATTGTATATCACCTTCTGCCATATGCCGACGTTGTAGGCTATGACCATCGGCACGCCGAAGTGGGCTACTTCCAGCGTTACCGTTCCGCTGGCGACGACGGCAAAGTGCGACTCAGCCAGCACTTCGGCTGTCCGCCCCACGGCGATATCGACATCGCTACCGGCTGCGGCGCGGATTTGCCCAGCGGCGGCTTCGTTGATGGCGGTAAACGTGCACTTCGCGTCCGGCCATCGCTGGCGAATTGCCTCAGCCGTCGCAGCCATCGCGGGTGCCAGCTTGCTGATTTCGCCGGGCCTGCTGCCGGGCAGAATCGCCACCCGCCAATTACCGTCCAGCCATGCCTCGGCGAGGTCCGGGCAATTAGCCGCCGCCGGCTGGGCGGGCAACTGGTCGAACAGAGGATGGCCGACATACGTCGCCGCCACGCCCCGGCTGCGGAAATATTCTTCCTCGAACGGCAGCAGGCAGGCGACGTGGTCGGTCAGGCGGCGGACTTTTTTAATCCGCCATGGCGCCCATGCCCACACCTGCGGGGCGACGTAGTACATCACCGCTACGCCGGCAGCCTTGGCCGCCTTGCACAAGTGCCAATTCAACGCCGGCGAATCCACCGGAACGTGAATGTCCGGGCGAATATCCTTAATAGCCTGCTGAAGCTTTTTGACCGCGCGGCGATAGTACAGAATCTTCAGAAAAGGCCCGCCGAGCATCGATGCCTGCTTCGTGAGGTCGATAATCACCTCGCATCCGGCGGCAGCCATCTCAGGTCCAGCCGCCCCGACAAACCTCGCATCGGGCAGCCGACGCTTAAGAGCGGATATCAACACCGCGGCGTGATGATCGCCGGACGCCTCCGCAGCAGAAAGAAATATGACCGGCCGCTCGCTCATGCCCCAGACTCCGCGACACCGGCAGCATCGTCGGCGCCGACTCCGACAGCCGAGCCGATGGCGTGGGTGTCGATATGGCTGATGGAAATGTGAATCTCCACAATGCCGAGTTGATCGGCAACCTCGCGACACTTGCCGGACAGGGAAACCCGCGGCTGGCCGGACGGTGCGTTGCGAACCTCGATATCCGTCCACGCAATGCCGTTGGCCCAACCCGTGCCCAAAACCTTCAACACCGCCTCCTTGATGGCGAACCGCCCGGCGAGGTGTTGTATCTCGGATTTTTTGTCCCGGCTGTACTCCTGCTCGACCGGCGTGAAGACCCGATCCATAAACTTCCGCCCGTGCCGCTCGATGCTCCTGGCCAGCCGCTTGCAGTCCACCAGGTCAATTCCGTGTGCAATTATTCTCATAAGACAAATCATAAAACCCCAAGCCGAATGCTGAAAGATAAAAACCGACGGGAAATACTTATAAACATAAATACGCCGTCCAGAGCATCTTTGCCACTTGACGATTTTGTCGGTATGGGGTATAACGTTCTGGTTCCGGTTTTTGGTTCCGATGGAGGCTCAGGCGGTGGTCATTGCTCCAGCTCGACAGAAACGGAGGAGGAACGAAGATGCTCATAACCAACAGGAATCGCTCGATAATCGCAGCGATTGTGGCGGCGGTATGCCTTTTTCCGGTCTCGGCAGGGGTGCTCCGCGCCGCCGACGGGACGTGGGAGGACAATGCTGACGGCAACTGGTCCGATACGAACAGGTGGGTTGACGGGATCGTCGCCGACGGCGCCGACAGCACGGCCTACCTGACGGCCAACATTACCGACCACCGATGGATTACGCTCGATACCGACCGGACGATCGGCCACATCGTAACGGGTCACCCAGACTCATATAGATGCTTTAATCTCAGGGGGGATACGACTCTGACCCTCCAGGCCACGTTGTCCGGCCCGCCGACGATCACCACAAATAATGCGATGGACATCCGTACCAAAATTGCCGGCAACGCCGGGTTCACCAAGTATGGTGATGAGTTCCACCTATGGCTCCATGGCAGCAACACCTATACGGGCGTAACCACGGTTGCGGAGGACAATCTGAGGCTTTCCAATGACCTGGCGCTGGGCGCTCATGGGGCGGGGAATGAGACTATCGTCAAAAACGGCAGTGCGGTATATTTGCTTAATGTTGACGTGCCGGAGTCGTTCACGATCAGCGGCAACGGCAACTGGGCTGATCGTGGAGCGCTGTATTTTGGATGGAGCAATGCCAGCACGATCGGGGGGGACGTTACGCTCGATGGCGACGCGGGCATTGAGATTTGCACCTCCGGCAACGCGATCACCGGCGCGGTTTCCCTTCCGGACGAGGCCGTCCTGACGGTCATAGTCGATAATGCCTCCGACACTCTCGCCCTGGAGGGGGTCATCAGCGGCAGTGGCTCGGTGGTGAAAAAAGATTCGGGCGTGCTGACCCTGTCGGGCACGAACACTTATACCGGCGGTACGATGTCGTAAGCATCTCCAGGCCGCAGAACCTCGGCGATCCGTCCGGCAGCCTGACCTTCGACGGCGGGAAACTCCGCATCACGGATACGGGATTCGGGACGCTTCAACTGGTTAAGATATGGTCTGGCGATGGAACCATAGAGGTGGTCGAAAGCGGCAACGATGTCTTCCTCAACGCGCCGCTGAGCGGCAGCGGCGACCTGACGAAGACGGGCGCGGGGACTCTCCTGCTGCGGGGAAACAACTCATCGTACGACGGGCGGGTGTATGTCGAGGCGAGCGTATTGGCGGCCGGGCGGAACGACAGCATCGGCCCGGAGACCGTGGTCGATGTGGCTGCGGGCGCGACACTGCGCCTGGAAGATTTCGAGTCGTTCGGAGGTCTGACCGGCGAGGGAGAGGTCGATACGCACGGCCACGTGCTCGCGCCAGGCTCGAACGATGCTGACTCGACCTTCTCCGGCGTGATTTCCGGTTCGGGTAGTTTCACGAAAATCGGGAGCGGAACGATGGCGCTCAGTGGAAGCAGCACCTTCTCCGGCGGAACGACGATTTCCGACGGCGTACTGCTGGCGGCTCACGACAGCGCGCTGGGAAGCGGCGCAGTCTCGATTGACGGTGGGCTTTTGCGGATCGCCGGCGGCGCAACGCAGGATAATGCGATTTCCTTTTCTGCAAGCGGCGGGACGCTCGGCGGAACGGGAACGATTCGCTCCGACATCACCATCGGCAACGGCAGCACGGTTGGCCCTGGGGCAAGTCCGGGACTGCTGACCATCGACGGCGATTATACCCAGCAAACCGGTGCGGCGATGGAGATGGAACTTGGCGGACTGATTCGCGGCGACGAGTATGACGCACTGGTGATTACGGGCACGGCGGATCTCGCCGGAACGCTGGACGTAGTGCTATACGGCGGATTCGATCCAGCCGAGGGCGACACGTTCGACATTCTGGATTGGGGTACGCTCGCCACCGGCAGCCAGTTCGACACGATCAACCTGCCGGGACTTTCCGGCGGTCTGGTCTGGAATACATCGAACCTCTACAACACCGGCGAAATCACTGTTACACCCGAACCGGCGACGATGACGCTGCTGGGGCTTGGCGGCCTGGTGTTGCTGCTGCGGCGCCGACGGCGCAATGGCTGAGATTTGCTGAGATTCTGTCGGGCGGGCTGGTTCTTCAACACCGCCTCTTTGATGGCGAATCGCCCGGCGAGGTGCGAATGCTGAAAGATAAAAACCGACGGGAAGTACCGATTCTGTTCAAGCTCACGTTTCCGCCGGTGTAGAGGCATGACGTTTTTTTTACTGCTGCCATCTTTTTTCTTGACACCTGGTATTAAGGATAGTATTAAGGATTCTCAAAGGGCCTCAACTCCTTTTCGAGGAAGGTTGATAGCGGCGATGATGTTTCAGAGGAAGCATTTTTGCCGTTAATTGCCGAATCGAGAGTGTTGGGTGTAGCTGGTTTGTTTTCAGCCAGCCGGTAGAAATGAGCCTGTCTTACCAGGAGAGGTGGCCCATGCTTCGTATCTCGCGCAAAGCCGAAAGGTTGTTGGTCTGCTGCATTCTCACCGTTACGCTCGCTTTTGTCTCCAGTTCTATTTCGTCCGCAGGCGATTATGACCAGCAAGATTACGGCAGCATTACCCCCATTAAGATAGGCGCACTTGTTGGACATTTGGTGCCTATAGCGTATTCGAGAACAATTTGTTGAGGCAGGGGATGGTTTACGGTAGCAAGGCCTCAGCTACAATTTGAGGAAGATATTCTTGATTCACTGAGAGAATGTGATACATTGGCTTGCGAATCATGCGTATGATTTCATGCGTATAGCGGGCTATTTGGTTGAGCGTGTTGTGTGTGGCTGGCTTGTTTTCGGTCAGCCGGTAAAAGACATGAACCTATGTTTACCAGGAGTAAGGAATGACTGAAAAAGGAGTTGGAGCGAGAGTAGTTTCTTTCATCGTAATTTTTTTCATCGTTTTACTTGTTGCAGGCAATCAGGTAATAGCACTCAACCCACCAACGGCAGGTGCGGTAATTCTTTCCCACACACCAGAGGACTATAATTGGTGGAATGGGTGTTCACCCACGGCAGCGGGAATGCTCTTCGGTTGGTGGGAGGAAGAAGGTCATGACGCCTTTCCCGGCAATCACCGCAACGTACCGAGCACCTATAACTCGACATCGACTAATCCGGCACATTACGAGGATGCCCGAGGGATTATAGCCGGCTGGGCTCACAAACAGGAGGGCATAAACCAGGGTCTCAGTTACGGTAGTCATGATAATCACATCCCCGACAGTATTGCGGATTTCATGCTTACGCATAATAGTTCCACCAGCCCTCACTGGATGCCACATAGCCTTGAAACCTTTGGGGCATGGGACGACCGCCGTACCAGTGAGATAGAGTCACGCAGTTTTAGAGCAGTTAAAGATTACTCTTTGACCTACAGTAAATACTGTAACCAAATTGACGCAGGCAGGCCTGTTTTTCTGGGCCTGACAGCCACGAATGGGTCGTCGATGGGTCATAGTGTACTGGGGGTGGGCTATAATAACACCGACGGTAAGCAGAGTTATATTTTAAACACCACCTGGGGATGGGGGCTTCAGGAGTGGGACTGGGTGGAAGAGCAACAAACCAGTTACCGTTTCGAGGTTAGCAGAGGAGTCTTGGTAAATGCCGTAACCACTCCGGTTCCAGAACTCTCGGCTTATCTGTCTATTGCGCACGACTGGGCTGGAGATCTTACGGTTGTGGTGGGCGTTGGAGATCCCGACAATCCTGACTGGTCTACAACAGTTTGGATAGGAGAAGATCGGGGTGGGTACAAGGTTTTTAACCAAACCAACCTGGTATTAACCGACATTGATTGCACCGCTGTACTGGATGATTATCTGGCAGGCGATCTGGAGTGGTTTCTCAAAGTTACAGATGATAATAATCAAGGTGGTACAAGTGACGCAGGCTTCATAGTGGACTTTCAGATTCGCCATAATTTCGACGAATTTATTACTTTTTACGGGGGAGGGCCGGTAGCAATCGATGAGTCAGCGCCCGCCTGCGTTTCCCTTGGTACCGTTCCCGAGCCGGCAACAATCAGCTTGCTTATTTTGGGAGGCTCGGCTTTGCTGACTCGCCGCCGCCGGCGTAATGGCTGAAATTCGCCTGGATTTCGCTGGCTGGGCTGGTTCTTCAACACCTGCGTCCTGGCTGTCGGGCAAATTGCCTCCAGCAGACTCCTATAGACGGGCTGGCCTTCATACTGTATGATGCTTCGGAAATACCCCTACCGGACGTTTTGCGGTTGGGGTGCCCTTTTAGATTTGTTGCGGAGCGATTGTATATGGAACTACCTTGTCGTGCTGCTGGCGATATACTGTTGAAGCCGGGCGAACTGACGGATATTCGTCGGCGTCTGCGGGCTATCGCGCCCAAGCACGACCTGACCACCG
>JAIORC010000146.1 GCA_021108335.1 Phycisphaerae bacterium | reverse complement strand
GGAACAATGCAGACATGGCTTTGCCGGAGAAATATACTGCCTGAATCTCTAAAGCGCACCACCTCATTGGATTTGTTTCTGTTGGATGGACAAGTACGTTGTCAATATTGCCGACGTCCTCCCGGCCTGCATTTTCGGAAGAAGCAACTCGATAGCGTTGCAGAAAACGCACCTCGCTTACTATACGAGGGTCAATAGCGCCAAGAATATATTCCCCAACCGTTTTGTAGATAGTGTTTCCCTGCTTGAATCGATGGGGACACACTGTTCGCAAATCACCATTGTCCCCCGTAACAGCAACAGCAGAACCATCGCCGGCATCTTCATAGAGCCGTAGAGAGCAAACACCCCCTTTTTTTGTACACGGCTCATTACTGTTCAAGTCTTTGAAAGGGCAAGGCGGCACAATGTTCGTATCGCACCCAAGTGCAATTTCCGCTAAGGTTTTTCGCTCTTCCGGTGTCAGCCGCACAAAGGATTTACCATACCATTCACCAATACCGAAACGGCGAGATAAATGGTTTGAGTTTGCCGCAGATAAATTCATTCTATTTTTCCTATTCGGGCCAAGACATCCTTCGCTTGCTTTTATATGCCAAACTTCTCGCACGAGCACAAATAATTTTACTCTACTGAACCAATGTACTGCTTCTGCGTAAATCGGGCAAGAGTCTGGTTTTGTTAAGAACCTGAATCATAGCCAGCCAAAGGTTTCACCCTTTCTATTTTCGACCAATACCATAACAGGTGGCAAGTTTCAGCTAAACAGCGGCCCGGCGTGTGAATTTTTGTCTTTGCCCGGCGTATCCGTTGCCGATGCTTCGCCCGCAGCGGATTTGTCGTTGGTGGATTCGGCTTCACCTGTTACGGATTCCGCTTCTGCATCCTCCGGTGCATCTTCCGTCGTCTCCGCGGTCAGCCGTTTGGTGAATTCGGTTTCGTTGATTATTTCTATGTTCAGTTGGCGGGCTTTGTCGGCTTTGCTGCCGGGGTCTGCTCCTGCCAGTACGAAGCTGGTTTTGGCTGAGACGCTGCCTGCGACCCGGCCGCCTGCGTCTTTGATTGCCTGCTGGGCTTCGGCGCGGCTTAGGTTTGCCAGCGTGCCGGTTACCACAACTGTTTTGCCGGCCAGCGTTTGCGGCAGGGGTGCTGCCGGGGCGATAACCTCCATCCGCACGCCGGCGGCTTTGAGTTTCGCGACGGTCGAGCGGCCTTCCTCGCTATGGAAATATTTGAATACGCTGGCGGCGATTTTTTCGCCGATTTCGTGTATTTCGGTCAGTTCGGCGATGCCCGCGAAGGCCAGCTTGTCGATGGTCTTATAATGTTCGGCGAGGATTTCGGCAGCCCGGCCTCCCACGTGGCGAACGCCCAGCCCCGCCAGCAGCCGCGCCAGCCCCTGGCCTTTGGAGGCCTCAATCGCCGCAAGCAGATTCCTTGCGGATTTATCAGCCATTCGATCCAGGGTGACCAACTGCCCAACCGTCAGGTCATACAAATCCGTAAACCGCTTGGCCAGCCCCCTGGCGACCAGCTGGTCGATAACCTTCGGCCCAAGCGTGTCGATATCCATCTGGTTTCGCCCGGCGAAAAAGCCGATCCGCTCGCGAATCTGGGCTGGGCAATTGCTCGCCGTACATCGCAGGGCAACGCCGCCGTCGTCCCGCACGAGATGGCTGTTGCAGGCGGGGCAGCGTTTGGGAATATCCAGCGGATGACTGTCGTGCGGGCGTTTGTCGTACACCACCTGGACGACCTGCGGGATAATCTCGCCGGCTTTCTCCACGAGAATCGTATCGCCGACGCGTACATCCAGGCGGCTGACCTGATCGAAGTTGTGCAGCGAGGCGGTCGATACTTTCGTGCCGGCCAATTTTACCTGGTCGAAGTGGGCTACGGGGGTTACGACGCCGGTTCTGCCGATCTGGAAGTCCACTTTTTGCAGGACGGTTTCGGCCCGCTCGGCTTCGTATTTGTAGGCGATGCACCAGCGGGGATATTTGCTCGTCGCGCCGAGTTCGCCGCGCAGCCCAAGCTCGTCAACCTTGACGACCATGCCGTCGGTTTCGTAGTCGGCGTCGTTGCGTTTGGTCAGCCAGTCTTTTATCGCCGCCCACACTTCGTTCATGTCGCGGCAGATGCAGCCGTGCTTGTTGCCGGGCATGCCCCACTTGTTCAGCTTCGCCATCATCACGTCGGCGGTGGGAATAGCGTCGTCGGTTATGACGCCGAAGCCGTGGGCCAAGAACGCCAGGCCGCGCTCGGCGACGACTCGCGGGTTGAGCTGCTTCAGCGTGCCGGCGGCTCCGTTTCGCGGATTGGCGAAAGGCTCTTCGCCGCGGGTGGCCCGTTGGGCGTTGTATGCGGCGAATCGGCTGCGTGGCCAGTATATCTCTCCGCGAACGTCCAGAACATCCGGGACATTCTGGCCGATCAATCGCAGCGGCACGGATTTTATCATGCGGACGTTCTGGGAGATATCGTCGCCGCGCTGCCCGTCGCCGCGAGTGGCTGCCAGCGTCAACACGCCCCTTTCGTATCGCAGCGAGACGGCGACGCCGTCGATTTTCGGGTCTACGAGGTAGGTAAATGGCGTATCGCCCAAGGCCTTGCGGACGCGGGTGTCGAATTTCTTTAATTCGTCGCGGTTGTAGGTGTTGTCGATGCTGAGCATCGGTTCGGAGTGTTCGACCGTGCGGAAGCCGTCCAGCGGCTCGCCGGCGACGCGTTGCGTTGGCGAGTCGGGCGTAACGAGTTCGGCGTGGTCGGCTTCGAGCTTTTTTAGGGTCGTTACCAGCCGGTCGTATTCGCGGTCGGATATCTCCTGGCGGGCCTCGACGTAATAAAGCCGGTCGTGGTGGCGAATTTCGTCGCGAAGCTCTTCGATTTTCCTGGTGATATTGGCCATGGTTTTTTATTCCGAATGTCGCGAAACAATTTGGCCTGGCACGGGGCACAGGTTACAAACCTGTGCCACCATCTTTTTGAATCTCAAGACGGTTTCGGCACGAGGCAGAGGAATTTCAGTTCTTCGTCGCCGGTGTTCTGAAACTGGTGGTCGTCGTTCGGCCCGACGTAGATGCAGTCGCCAGCCTTTATGGGCTTTGGGCCGTCCGGCGTGATAACCGTGCCCGCCCCAGCCAGGATGTAGCACTCGTGTTCCCAGGCGTGCGTATGTCGCGGAGTATGGCCGCCCGGAACAACGCTGAACTGCCGCATGTGAAAAGTCGGAGCGCCTTCATCCGGCCCGATCAGCATCCGCATAGTCAGCCCGGCGGCACCTTCCAACTCCACATTTTTCGCCTCTATCGCATCGGCGACTTCAATCTTCATTACTGCGTTCCTTTACTGGTCGATTTCGGAATATTCCCACTGCTCGATTACCAGGTCGTATTCGAGCAGGTCTTTTTCTTCGAAGAACAGCGAGATTTCGCGGGCGGCGGCTTCCGGGCTGTCTGAGCCGTGGATGAGATTGTATCGCCTGCTCATGCCGAAGTCCCCGCGAATGGTTCCCGGCGGAGCGTCCGGGCCGAACGTCGGGCCCATCATGTCGCGGGCGACGCCGATCGCCCCGACGCCTTCCAGCACCATCACCACCACGGGCGAGGCGGTGATGAATTTCACCAGCGGCTGGTAGAAATCCTTGTCCTTGTGCGGCAGATACATTTCGCCCGCCTGGGCCGGTGTAACCTGAACCATCCGCAGGCCGACCAGCTTCAGCCCCTTGGTTTCAAATCGCTGAATAATCCGCCCGACCAGTTGCCGCTGTACGGCATCGGGCTTGAGTACAACCAACGTTCTTTGCATGCTTTCCGACTCCCAATGTTGGCCCAGTGTGTTTCCAGTGACAATGTAGGCTCCGCCGGCCCGGCGGTCAAGCCCATTACGGCAATTTACGCGAGTTTTGGGATTTTGGGGCCGGGTGATGCCGCCTGTGGCAAGCGATACACTCTACTCCCAGTTTCGCCATGACATTACCGCGACGTCCTTGCGAAAATACGAAGTGTCGCCGCCGTAGACCACCGCCGCCGGAGCGTTCTCCTGCCCGGCTAATCCTCGCCAATAATCCAACCCTTTGAGAAAATCGGAAGCGAAAGTTTCGCCCGACTTGATCTCCACGGGAATCAGCGTCTTGCCCTGCTCGATAACGAGGTCAACTTCGTGCCCGGCGGAATCCCGCCAGAAATACACGTCCGGCTCCAGGCCGCGATGGTAATAATTCTTGATAATCTCCGAGATGGCCCAGGACTCGAACACCGCACCGCGTGAAGCGTGCAGCCGGAGGTCTTCCGGGCTGCGAATTCGCAAGAGATAGCACAGCAGGCCGGTATCGAGAAAATATAGCTTGGGCGATTTGACCAGACGCTTGTTGAAGTTCCCGTGGTGCGGTCGCAGAAGCGTGATTAGGAAGCTGGCCTCCAGAACGCCCAGCCAGCGTTGGGCGGTACGGTGAGAAATACCGCAGTCTCCGGCCAGTGATGACAGGTTCAAAAGCTGGCTGCAGCGTCCGGCACACAATCGGACGAATCTTCCGAAAGTTTCGATGTCCCCCACGTTGAGCAGTTCCCGCACATCCCGCTCGATATAAGCCTGGTAGTAGTTACGCAGCCAGTCCTGCGGTGCCAGATGCTTGTCGTGGATGCGAGGATAGCCTCCCTTGAAAAGCATGTCGAAGAGGTCTTCCCTCCCGGCTTTTGAGGGTTTACCGGGAACGGATGATCCGATCTTTGATACATCCATCATGCTTTTGCCGGCCAATTCCGTTCTGGAGAAAGGTAGGAGGTGCAGCATGGAACATCGGCCGGCGAGGGTCTGGCTGATCTGATGAAGCAGAAGAAAATTTTGCGAACCGGTCAGGATAAACTGCCCAGCCGACTGGTGTTCGTCCACAATTCCCTGGATATACGAAAATAGATCAGGTGCCCGCTGGGCTTCATCAAGAATAACTTTACCGGAAAACTGTCCGAGAAATCCCTTCGGATCCTCGTGGGCAAAGGCCCGCTGCTCGGGGTTCTCCAGCGAGACATATTCATGCTTGCCGAAGGCCATGCGGACAAGCGTGGTCTTTCCCGACTGCCGTGGGCCGGTAAGCGAAACCACGGGATACTGCCGGGCGGCCTTCTTCAACGTCGCTTCGAGATGCCTGGTAATCATGGTTCCAACTCCTTCCGTCCTTGCAATTTGAACATTCAATGTTCAATTTGCAAGGATAAAATTTCCTGTACACGTCTATTCCAGCAATTTTTACGCAGTTTTTGGAGGGGGCAGGCGGGATTTTTTCTTTCAGCACTTGACAAATATAGCCGATAGGCTATATTGCGGGTATGTGGGAAATCTAATGGCACGCAACTTTCGAGAACTTGAAGCGAAAATGGAGCCGTCGCGGGTTGTACGCGCCAAGACCCGTGCGAAGGAGATGATGGCCGAGATGCTTCTGGCGGAAATTCGTAAGGAAGTCGGCCTGACGCAAGAAGACATGGCTGTTTCCCTGGGAATCAAACAGCCGAGCCTGTCGAAGCTGGAGTCCCGGAACGACATGCAGATCAGCACGCTTCGGCGTATTATCGAGGCATTGGGTGGGAAACTGGAATTGATCGCGCACTTACCAGAGAGCGATATTCACCTTACGCAATTTGACGACCGGGCGCAGCAATCCGCATAACCTACGCGTTAAGCCATCCCTTTCGAAATTGCTTCCGATAATTGCAGCGGCTGCGATTTATCTTCAATACGGGGTTGCATTTTGCGGGGAATCTCGTATACTGCGACGCCTGTAAATATAGAAGAGAACAAAACTAAGAGAAAGGAACACGGTTGCGGCGGCTTTACCGGCAGGATGTCGGCGGCTGCGGCGACAGGTGAAAGAGTTATGACGATTACTGACGACACGAAGAAAACGATTATCACGGAACACCAGATTCACGAGGGCGACACAGGCTCGGCGGAGGTTCAGGTTGCGATTTTGACTGCCCGGATCAACCACCTTGCCGAGCACCTCAGGACGCACAAAAAAGATCACGCCTCTCGCCGGGGACTGCTGAAAATGGTCGGCAAGCGAAACAGCCTGCTGAAATACCTCTCCCGCACCGCCCCGGAACGATACCGCAGCTTGATCGCCAAACTGGGTCTGCGTAAGTAGCGCCCGGTAACGGAAAACGGCGATGAATTACCGCGAATATTGTCGGCTTGGAGTCTCAGCGTATGCCTGTTGTGGGTTTATCGCTGTTGGATGCGCTGCCGGTATGCCCACGAGCATTGCCTCAGGCAAATTCGCAGCCGAGTGTTTAATCGCAGATAATCTTTGATAAAAATAACGACGTAGGACGTAAACGCATAGAACAATAGTTAGAACCATAGTGAAGTAAGACTAGAGGTAAACGTAATGGTGGAGTTCATGGGAACTCGCCAAAAAGTAGAGTTCAAAGGGAACTCGCAAAGAGGAAAGAGGAAAAGAAAATGACTGTAGTAAGAGTAGAAAAAGAGATTAACGGACGAAAACTGATCCTGGAAACCGGCAAGTTGGCCAAGCAGGCCCACGGTGCAGTGCTGGTGCAGTATGGCGACACAGTCGTGCTAACCACGGTGCTGACCGCCCCGCCGACCAGGGAAATTGATTTCTTCCCGCTGTACGTGGATTACCGGGAGGCACAGTACTCCGCAGGCAAAATCCCGGGCGGGTTTTTCAAACGCGAGGGACGCCCCTCGACCAAGGAAATTCTGACCATGCGGATGATCGACAGGCCGATCAGGCCGTTGTTTCCGTACGATTTCCGCAACGAAGTGCAGATTCAGTGCATGGTGCTCAGCACCGACAACCAGAACGACCCGGATCTCCTGGCGATGATCGGAGCCTCGGCGGCGTTGACAATCAGCCCGGCCCCGTTTGATGGGCCGATCGGCACTGCCCGCGTGGGCTATGTCGATGGCGAATACGTCGTCAACCCCACCCACGAGGACCTCAATCACAGCAGCATGGATTTGCTGGTGGCAGGCCCGGCCGAAGCGCTGAACATGATCGAACTGGCTGGTTCGGAAGTATCCGAAGATGTGGTCGCCGAAGGTGTCGCCCTGGCCCAGAAGACCTCCGCCGAGGTCGTCGAGCTGATCAACGAAATGGCCAGCCAGTGCGATATCAAGAAAAACTACGAGCCGACCGTCATGCCGGAAGAGCTTAAGACGATCGTCAAGGACAAATGCGGCGACAAAATCCGTGAGCTTAAGCAGATTCCCGGCAAGGTCGAGCGAAACGAAGCCCTGTCGGAACTCCGCGCCGGGCTGTTGGAAGAGCTTTGCCCCGAAGGCGTTGAAGAACCCCAGTACACTCCCGCACAGGTCAAGGAAGTGTTCTACAAGCTCGAAGGTGCTATCCAGCGGGAATTGATTCTCAGCGGCACGAGGCTTGACGGCCGAGGCCCTGAGGAAATTCGCCCGCTCGCCGGCGAGGTCGGCGTTCTGCCGCGAACGCACGGCTCGGCGCTGTTCACCCGCGGCGAAACCACCGCATTGGTAACCGCGACACTGGGTACTCCCAGAGATCAGCCTATTATCGACGGGCTTAATGACGAATACAAGAAGCCCTTCTTCCTGCACTACAATTTCCCGCCGTTCAGCGTCGGTGAAATTCGTCCGCTGCGAGGCCCGGGCCGCCGCGAAATCGGCCACGGCGTGCTGGCAGAGAAAAGCCTCCAGGCCGTCATGCCCTCGCCGGAAGATTGGCCTTACACCGTCCGCATCGTCGCCGACATCATGGAGTCCAACGGCTCGACCAGCCAGGCTGCCACCTGTGGCGGAACGCTTGCACTGCTGGACGCCGGCGTGCCCCTCAAGGCCCCGGTAGCCGGTATCAGCGTCGGCATGGTTTCGGACGAAAGCGGCCGATACGTCCTGCTGACTGACATCGTCGGTGAAGAAGATTTCCATGGCGACATGGACTTCAAGGTAGCCGGCAGCGTCAACGGTATCACCGGCATCCAGTTGGACATGAAGGCCCGTGGTATCCCGCAGGATCGGATCGTCGAGACGCTGGCCCAGGCGAAAACCGCCCGCATGCAGATTCTCGACGTCATGAACGAAGCGATCGGCAAGCCGAATGAGTTGAGCGAGTTCGCCCCGAGAATGGTTACCATCAAGATCAATCCGAGTAAAATCGGCAAGGTGATCGGCCCGGGCGGCAAGATGATCAACAAGATTCAGGACGAGACCGGCGCTTCCATCGACATCGACGAAGACGGTACGATTTACATCGCCTGCAAAGACAACGGTGCCGAGGCTGCCCGCGAAATGATCCGCGGCATTACCGAGGACGCCGAAGTCGGCAAGGTCTACAACGGCACGATCGTCTCGATTCGCGATTTTGGTGCGTTTATCGAGATTCTGCCCGGCCAGGAAGGCCTCTGCCACGTCAGCGAATTGGCGATGGACTACGTCAAAGACCCCAACGACGTCTGCAAGGTTGGCGACGAGATGGATGTCAAGGTCATCAACGTTGACGACACCGGCAGGATCAAGGTATCCCGCAAAGCGGTGCTTGACCCCGACTGGAAGCCCCAGCCGCCCAGCAGTGGCGGTAGAGGCGGCAGCCGTGGCAACGACCGAAGAGGTGGCGGCAGCCGAGGCGGCAGAAGATAAAACCAACCGCTGAAAAGTAGGCTGAAAAGTAAGATTATGAGGCTGTCGGACTGTACTAAGTCCGGCAGCCTCATAGCAATTCTACGGCGAATTTTTCCGTAATTCCCCATTATGCAACAAGCTGCGTAATTTCCATGTTTTAGGGACATTATCAATGGTTTTGAAGTGATTTTTCACTTGTCGAATTCCCGAAATCGGTTTATCATATTGTTGTGTGGTTCCTTGCTCGGGAATCCCATTTCTGTGCTCAAATAACGACGACTGGAGGCAGCAGATGTTTGTCTGTCAGGTCAAACATAGTCGTGCAATATTGCTCTTTGCTCAACAGAGTGTTGCGCAGTTGGTGTATGCGGGAGGATATATGTCCGTATGTAAGGATAACAGGCCGCAAGTTGCCACACAAGGTGACAGCAAGGCCGGATTGATTGGCAGCAGCCCGCTGTTCCAGCAGCTTCTCAAACATGATCGATATCGTTGCCGATGGGGAATTCCGCTGCGACCTGAGGAGTTGACCGGCAGGGCGAAAACGGCAAATTGAAAACAAAAGGAGAAAAATGATGAAACGGTTAATGACAATTTTAACGTTGGCGGCTTTTGTAGGCCTGGTTGTCACATCGGCGAGTGCATCCCTCATCTATGATACCGGATTTGAACCCTCCGACGGCTTCAGTGACAATACCTCGGTTAACGGTATAGATGGCTGGACGCTGGAGAGTGGAAGCTGCGAAACTGAAGACACCAATGTCATCAGCGGCACGCTGTCGCTTGAGATGATGCAGGCCGGCGGCGACGGCAGTTGCTATCAGGGCTTCACCACCGCCAGCTATGGTGTTGTTACCGTCGAGTACAAAGCCAAGAAGCTTTGCAGTAGCACCGATCCTAACTCGTCCCTCGCTTCCTACTTCATGGATGGCGGCGGTAGCGGCGACAGGGGGACGACCGTGAGCCTCACAGAAAACGCAGCTGGAGACGGCTGCAAACTCACGGCGTACAACGGCAGCAGTAGCACGGATATCAAGACCGGTCTTCTTGCCGATACTGTGTACACTATCAGGGTGGAGGCGAACTACGCAACGGATAAGTACAATGTCTACCTCGACGGCGAGCGGGTAGCCACTAACTTTAGCTTCCGGTATAACACCGGCCAGATAAACCGCCTCCGGCTGTTCTGTAACGATACTGCCGACCGGGGCGTTGTGGATGACATGAGAATATGGAACACTGTTCGCGAGACCGGGTTTGGAACCATCGATGGTTTCACCGCCGCCGGTTCGATTCAGGACAAAGGCGGCTGGAATGTCTATAGTGGAAGCTGCACCACCGTGGCAAGCGGCATTGACGGTATGTCGCTTAGTGTAGCGAGAGGTGGCAGCCCTGCAGATACGGGCAGGGCCGAACTGAGGTTTGTCGAGACGACCGATGTCTTGGTTACGTGTGATGTCAAGACAGCGAGTGCTGCCGGGGACTCCTATATTCAGTTGCTCGATGGTGGCAGAGATGGCACCGAGGGTGTGAGAGTACTTTTCGACGGTGGCACTAGTCCTGCTCCACGTGTTCGAGCATGGGATGGTGCAACTAGTGTTACTGTAATGGATTCTTTCTCCTCAGATACGGTGTATGGAGTCAAGATAGTAGTGGATAACTCTATGAGTACGTATGACCTCTATATTGATAGCGGAAGCGGTTATGTACTGGAAGCCGATGATTACAGCTTCTACGGTGCAGCAGGCGACCTGGATACGCTTGTGTTCACTAACAATATAACCGACACCACCTACGCTGCTTCTTTAATGGACAACCTGTCGATCATTCCCGAGCCGGCGACGATGAGCCTGTTGCTGCTTGGGCTGCCGTTTGCCCTTCGGCGGCGACGGCGGTAATTTAAGAATTTCAGGCTGTAGCTCACACGCGGGTGAACCAGTCTTCGACAGAACCACCGGCCCTACATTCTGGTGTCATGAAATATCCGTGGTAGTTTTATTTTGTGTTTTATAGAACCGGTTGGCGAAGAACGACTCGCCGATCAGCATCGCCAGCAGAACCAGCAGCGCTGCCGGCAGGAGGTCGAGCGGCTGGGATGCCATCGCGGACGCCCTTTGCCAATCGGCGGTATCGGTAACAATCCTCAGGCCCTCTCGCGGGAAAATCGCCGCCAGTCGATCCTTCCCGACAGGCCGAAAATCGCTCTCGGTAGTCGAGACGTTCACGCTGAAACCCCGCCGCCGCGTGCTGTTGCCGATGGCAAAGGCAACGGAATAATGTCCCAGGCGGTCGGCGACCAGCCGCATTTTTCCGGGCAGATAACCGCGGGTCGGCAACGGCTGATACTCCCCGTCGCCCGGGCGGGCAATACGCACCGATGGGTTGTTTTGCCCCGGCGGAAACGCCAACTCCACCTCGTGGCCGCAGATAAACTGTGTTGGCGCCCGGTCGCTGAGCAGCAGCAATTCGCACGTTTGCCCAGCCAGAACCACAAACTGCCCAGCCAGCCGCCCCAGGTTTGACCAGCTCCGCGTCGGCGAAAAATTCCAGAACACCACCTCGCCCGCGTCGGCCTTGCGGGTAACAATTGCAGGAACCTTATCGGCAAACCGGACGGTTATCTCTGCGTCGGGGGCGACCGACTCGACTCCCATCCGCCGGTAGAAACGGATATCAGACAGCGGCGGGTTCTTGTCGGTCTTGAACGGCGCAAACAACGGCCTTGACGTATCAATGCTCCCAAAGCCCAGCGGCTTGGGCAGTTGCTGCTGGCCTCGAAGTTTCACGGGGAAAATTTGCTGGGCGGCGGCGGTGTTGTACGCCTCGGCGGACATTCCCGCCCCGGCAACCACCCACAGCCGCCCGCCTTTGCGGACGTAGGAGTCCAACTGTTTCCACTGGTTCTCTCGCAGCGCGGCGATGCTGCCAAGCACGACCAGCGGCGTTTTCGCCAGGGTCTCGGCACAAAGGTGCTGCGGCTCGATGGTTTTACCCTTCAGCCCGCCGGACGAGGCCGGGCCGGGCGGCACGATGGCACTGGCCATCAGGAAGCTGGTCAGGTCGTCTTTCGCGCCAGGCCCGGCTACGAACAGTATCTCCGCCGGCGGGCCTACGTGCAGGGTGAAATATCGCACGTTGTCGTCAGCCAGCCCGTCGGTGTGGAGCAGTTGGATTTTGCCGCATACTATCCCCTCCCTGCCGGGCCTGACGGGAATGCGGAGCGAGCGTACCTCGCCTGGCTGAAGTTTCAGGTTCAGATTGTCCGTGGCTGCACCGTCGAGATCGACCCGGAGATTCACCTCGCCGCCGGCACCGGTGCAACTCAGCGTGGTTTGCAGGATAGCCTCTGTCCCCAGCGGCACGGCTGGCGAGTCCGGCAGCACTTCGCCGATTGCCACGTTGCCGCCGGGCTGCGGGTTGCAGTCTATGGCTGTATAGCTCACCGCCTCGTCAACGGCGGAGGCATCCTGCCAGCCGACCGCCGTCATGTCGGTAACGACGAGGATTTCCTTTCGCGGCAGGTTTATCTTCTGGAGCATCTCCGCCGCCCGTCTCATCGCCTGGCCAAGCGGCTTGGCGCCATAGGTCGTCGGAACGTCGACAATCGTCCGTCCGGCCAAGTCGGGTTCAGTCATAAAGCCGGCACTCTCGGCGGGGTTTTGCGTACCGATAACCGCAACTCGCGAGCCGGCAGGCAGTTGCCGTATGATTTCCGCGGCGACCCGCCGCCCGTGCTGCCCCACCGTTCTGCCCTGCAGGCGATAGTTCATCGACGCGCTGTCGTCCACGACGACCACCATCGCCACCGGCTCGGAAGGCATGAAGGACGAACGGAAACCGCGGCCCAACGGCTCAGCCAGCAGTATCGCCAACAGCACAATCGCCGCCATCCGCATCGCCAGCAGGATAATGTGCTTGAGCTTCAATCGGGAAACGTTCGCCTTGTGAGACTTCTTTACGAATCGCAGCGTCGGCAGTGTGATTTTCCGAGGGCGTGGCTTCATCAGCAGATGAATAATCACAGGGCCAGCCGCCGCCGCGCATGCCCACAAAATTGCACCGTAAAGAAATCCCATAATTCCCCATAGTAAACAATTCCATTTCGCCTGTCATTCGATATCATAAAGAAGTCTGAAAAAGTATTGATGCCTTTATTTCTGAAAGGAGTTTTGAAATGCAATTAATAGGTGGTCTTTTGATGATCGTTCTCCTGCTTTTTTCCCTGGCAGCCTTGATTGGCGGTGGATTCGGCATAAACCAAAACATCGCGGAATATAAAACTGCCGCCCAAACACTGGAAGACAGCGAGACGCCGGAGGATGAAATCGGCAAGAAAAAAGCCGATCTCCAACTGGAAACCCTGCTCAAGTGCGTCAACAGCTTCTTCCCGGGCATAGCGTCGCTTGGCCTGGCGGTTGCGATCGGTACAAAAAAGCACCCGGAAACCCATAGCTAGCAGTCAGTCCGAACAATATTGCCGGGCTGGGTTTATAGCATGATTGCCGCCGTGGGTGGCCCCATGGGGGATGGAGTCCGTACATGCTTCTGCAAGCAGAAGCATGACGCTTGGCGTTTGTTCTCGGATAGGTGAGAGTGATGAAAAGAATCGACGGCATTTTGGTTTTAATCCTGGTCGTCGCCGGCTTGGCTATGGCTGCGGACAGGCCTGCTGATTCCGCCGCCCCGAACTCCGCCGCCGCTGAATCCACCCAAAAATCCACCGACGAATCAGCCCGGAAGGCAAAACCCGCCGCTGAATCCACGGAGAAGGCGGACAAGCCCCCCAAGGCTGCCCCCCCAAGCGACTTGGATTACTGGCTGAAGCAGGCGGAGAAGACGGAATCCGAATCCTCCCAAAAATCCTCCCAAAAATCCTCCGAAAAGCCCCAGGCCGGCACGTCCCCGTTCAAAAGTCCATCTGGTTTCCTGCGAGACGACGCTTTGCCCGGCGTTATCGAGCTTTCCGACGGAAAACAACTGCCCGGCGGGGTTTACACCACGCCCGACAAACCCTGGATCGTCTGGGTCGCGGGCGAAAAACGCTGGCGACGCATTAAGCCGCTGGCTGTCCTGAGCATCACCGCCGTGGTCGATGAGGAAAAAATGGAATTGGCGTGGCGGTGGAAGGCAATGGGCGAACCGGAAAAGGTCTACACCGGCAAAAAGTATCCCTTCCGCCGGTTCCGCTGGAAGCTCCACCTCATCGACGGTTCGTATATCACCGGAGTTATCAAAGGCCAGCCCGTCTGGGTCGAAACCACCGCCAAAACCCACGGGCCTTTCGTACTCCACGAACGCGTCAAAGGCAAGGTCGGCCAGACGCTCAAAGATGCAATCTACGTCAAGAAAATCGTCATCTCCCGAAAAATGATGAACAAGGTCATCGAGTCGCAAAAAAAAGCCGCTCCCCCTAAACAGTCGCCAGTGCCAAAAAACCGGGAAATAAAGGCTGAAAAACGGTAATCGCCCCAAAAATCGCCGACATTTCCCCAAACTCTCCCCAAGGCCAATATTAACATAACTCCTTTGTAGGCAATCACTAACGCTCTGCGAACATAAGCTTGTCCCCAACGCGCGGTTTTCTCCGCGAAAAAATAAAAAAATCGATATTTTTATATCTCCTTTATAGGCCAGTACTTATGTGCCGCCTAATTGCCCCCGCAAAATACTTTCTCCTTGACATATTGAAAAAATAGCAAGAATGAAGCCCCCATGTCTCCGATACGGCATATTATGTAACTTGTTTTGAAGGAGCCCGATGGCAAAGGCAGCGAAAAAGACGGTGAAGAAGACGGCGAAGAAGAAAACTTCCAGGGCAAAGTCCCCGGCCGCTGCTGGTGCGGGTAAAAAGTCCCCAGCCGCCGCCGGTGCGGGCAAAATGCTCGTCATCGTCGAATCCCCCGCCAAGGCCAAGACCATCAACAAGTATCTCGGGCCGGATTTTATCGTCAAGGCCTCAATGGGCCACGTTCGCGACCTGCCCAGCCGCAACCCAAAGGGCGTCAAGGCTCCCGTGCCTGGCGTGGATATCGAACACAACTTTGCCCCCACCTACGAGCCGCTGCCCCGCGGCAAAAAGACCCTCACCGAGCTTCGCAAGTACGCCAAGGACGCCCCGCTGGTGTTCCTGGCGACCGACCTTGACCGCGAGGGCGAGGCTATCGCGTGGCACCTGGCCGAGGGGCTGAAGCTGGACCCCGAAAGAACGCAGCGGGTGATTTTCAACGAGATTACCAAGAGCGCAATCAAGGCAGCCTTCGACAATCCGCGTAAGATCGACATGGATATGGTTAATGCCCAGCAGGCCCGGCGGATTCTCGACCGCATCGTCGGCTACCAGGTGAGCCCGCTGTTGTGGAAGAAGGTCGCCGGCGGGCTTTCAGCCGGTCGCGTCCAATCCGTGGCGGTTCGACTGATCGTCGACAGGGAAGCCGAGATCGACGCATTCATGCCCGAAGAATTCTGGCGGATCGACGGCGTATTCACAGCCGACGTGTCCCGCACTGCCGACCTGTCGGCGAAGTGGCGGGAATTCCTCGCACAGCGGGACGAAAAAGACCACGGCCCGACCAAGGCCCGGCAACACGCATGGCTGGCTGAGCACGGCGCGTTTATCGCCGAGCTAGCCAAGGTAGACGGCAAGCGATTCAAAGTCGGCGACGCCGACGCAGCCCTGGCGGTAGCCAAGGCGCTGGGTGTGGTGGTGGACGACGAAGTCCGCGAAACCGTCAAGGCCAAAGGCCCCGCTGCCAATCGGCTGACCGTCGTCTCGCACGTCGGCGACGAAGGCCCGGAGCTGGTCGTGGACAGCCTGAACCACCGCGATACCAAGCGCAAGCCATACGCTCCATTTACCACCGCCACGCTGCAGCAGACCGCCAGCTCCCAGTTGCGGTTTACCGCCCGCAATATCATGCGGATCGCCCAGCAGCTTTACGAGGGCATTAATATTCCCGGCGAGGAGCAGGTCGGGTTGATTACTTACATGCGTACCGACAGCCGTAACCTTTCGCGGGAGGCGGTGGCTAGCGTCCGTGAAATGATCGGTAAAGATTACGGCCCGGCGTATGTGCCGGAAAAGCCCAATATCTACTCCTCCAGCGACCGGGCGCAGGAAGCCCACGAGGCTATCCGTCCCACCGATTGCCGCCGACACCCGGACGACCTGCAAAACTGCCTCACGCCGGAGCAGCATAAACTTTATACGTTGATATGGCAGCGGTTCGTTTCCTGCCAGATGTCGCCGGCTGTCTGGAAAGTAACCGAAGCCGATATCGTCGCCGAGACCACCGCCGGCAAGGCGACATTCCGCGCGATCGGCAGGACGCTGGGCTTCGACGGCTATCTGCGGGTGATGGGCATCAGCCATCACGAGGGCGACCAGCTTCTCCCGGAACTTCAGGAAGGCAAGCCCGTCGGCCCGGTCAGCATCGACCCGAGACAGCACTTCACCCAGCCGCCGCCGCGATTCACCGAAGCGTCGCTGGTCAAGGCCCTCGAAGCCGACAACATCGGGCGCCCCAGTACCTACGCCGCAATCATCCAGACCATCCAGGATCGCAAATACGTCGAGCGGCAGCAGCGCAACTTCAGGCCGACCGACCTGGGAACTGTCGTTACCCAGAAACTGCTGGAGGGTTTCCCGAAACTCTTCGAGATTCGCTTTACCGCGCACATGGAAGACGAGCTGGACCTGGTCGAGGAAGCGAAACACGACTGGATTGCCGTGCTGCGGGATTTCTACGGGCCTTTCAAGACGCAGCTCGAACAGGCTGGCGAAAACATGGTTCACGCCAAGGCAGAGACTCGGCCCAGCGAGTACGAATGCCCGGACTGCGGGGCGCCGATGGAATATCGCTTCGGCAAGAACGGCAAGTTCCTCAGCTGCACGAAGTATCCCGAATGCAAGAAGGCGATGCCCATCGACCGCGACGGCAAGCCGATGGCTGAGCAGCACACCGACATCGCCTGCCCGCTGTGCGGCAAGGCGATGAATCTGCGAAAGGGGCGATTCGGGCCTTTCCTCAGTTGTGCCGACTACCCGGATTGCAAGGGCGTGGTGAATATCGACAACAAGGGCTTCGTGAAGCATCCGTCCGCCCCGCCGCTGGGAATAGAGATGGACTGCAACAAGTGCGACTCCAAAACGATGAACCTCCGGCGTTCGAAGCGTGGCCCGTGGTTAAGCTGCAGCCGTTACCCCAAGTGTCGCGGAAGGGCTGCCTGGAAAGGCCTCGACGAGGAAACCCAGAAAAAGCTCGAACTCGACCTGATGAATCACGAAAACGCCAACCCCCAGCCGAGAATCAAAAACCTCCAAGGCCAGGACGTAGGCGACGAATACACCCCGCAGATTATCGAGTAAAACTTCAGGCTGGAGGCCGGAGGCTTGAGGCCGGAGGGTTCGCAGCGACACCCACGATTGTAGGGTGGGTGCTTGCACCCACGCGGAAACCGAAAAATACACAGCTCCCCAGAGGTCGTGCCACCCAGTTTTTGTTTTTCCTGGTTCCTGTTTTTACAAAAACACCT
This sequence comes from Phycisphaerae bacterium, assembly GCA_021108335.1. GTDB lineage: Bacteria > Planctomycetota > Phycisphaerae > SM23-33 > SM23-33 > JAIORC01. The sequence goes on along the minus strand of JAIORC010000146.1, from coordinate 35,451 downwards.
TGATTTTCTATCGATAGCATCGTAGTATTACAGTAGTCTTATCGATGGAGTATTTGCATGACAGCGGTTACCATATCTCCCAAATTTCAGGTCGTGATTCCGCGGGCGGTTCGCGAGCGGCTGCATCTTAAGCCGGGCGAAAAGGTGCAGGTTATTGAGTACAACAATCGCATCGAATTTATTCCGCTTCGGCCGATGAAGTCGCTGCGTGGTATCGCGAGGGGCATTGATACCGATGTCGCTCGGGACGAGGATCGGGTATGAATCTCGTCGATTCCTGCGGCTGGCTGGAATATTTCGCCGACGGCGTCAATGCCGAGGCCTTTGCCCTGGCGATCGAGAACGCCGATGAATTGCTCGTGCCGACTATCGTGATTACGGAAGTATTCAAACGGCTGCTGCAACAGCGCGACGAGACTGTCGCCCTTGAGGCGGTTGCACATATCCAAACTGGGCAGGTCGTCGATTTCGACGCCAGCCTGGCCATCGAGGCTGCCCGCCTCGGCCGGCGTTACGCACTGCCGCTGGCGGACAGCATCATCTACGCCACCGCCAGACGCCACGACGCCACCGTCTGGACCCAGGACGCCCACTTCGAAAAGCTCGCCGGCGTCCGGTTCACGCCTCGGGCAAATTGATCCCGCATTGCGTGGTGGCCTTCCCATGCCACCACGGCACAGGTTACAAACCTGTGCCACCTTCGCCGCGCGAAAGTTGGGTGGCCCCCTGGGGGATGAATGGCCCGTGATTTTCTTATTTGGTTTGGGTGGCATGGCTTGCTTGCAAGCCATGTGTTTTTCGTCCCGCGTGGGCGTACCCTACGCGTGGTGGCCTTCCCAGGCCACCACGGTTTTGCCCGTATTCGGACCCGTATTCGCGGCGGCCTGGGAAGGCCGCCGCGCTGTGTGCGTTTACAGGCACAGGTTACAAACCTGTGCCACCCCGCCGTGATATATGCAATGAACTCTTGTCAACGTAGCCTTGCCCGGCGATACTGTTTGCATGAATGATTTGGCTGAGAGGTTGAAGGGCGAATTACTGAAAAAATTGCCCGGGAAGTTTCTGGTCGTGGACGGCCCGGACGGCGGCGGCAAGACTACGCAGTTGAATATGCTGCAAAAGTCTCTGGAGTCGGCGGGCCTTGCGGTTTGCCGGGCTGTCGACCCCGGCGGTACGGACACCGGCCAGCGGATCCGCGATATTCTGCTGCATGCCAAGGAATTGTCCCTAAGCCCGATGTGCGAGACCATGCTGTTCATGGCCAGCCGCGCCCAGTTGGTTGACGAGGTGGTGCGGCCGGCGATGGCAGCGGGGCAGGTGGTGCTCTGCGATCGGTTCATCTCGGCGACGCTGGCCTACCAGGGCGCACTGGGCGTCGATAAAAAAATGATCGTCGAACTGGGTGAGCTGGCCACCGGGCATCTCTGGCCGGACTTGACCATCATTCTCGACGTGCCGGTGGAAGTCGGGATGGCCCGCGTGGGCAAAACCCGCGACCGACTGGAATCCCGCAGCGACGAGTATCACGATAAGGTTCGCCAGGCATTCAGCGAATTGGCGGATGACTACCCAGGCCCGGTCGTCAACGTCGACGCGGCGGCCTCGCCGGAAGATGTGGCTGTGCGTATTCTCGAATTGCTGGAGAGTTGCTTCTGATGATTAACTTCGCTGACATAATCGGCCAGGACGCTGCCGTCGCCCGGCTGCAGAGGAATCTTGCCGCCCAGCGTATGCCGCACGCGTTTCTTTTCGCTGGGCCGAGGGGCGTGGGCCGGCGAACCACCGCCACCGCACTGGCCAAGCTGCTGTTGTGCGAGCAGCCGGACACAGGCCCGAACAACGGCCGACTCGTGGGACTGGGCGACGACGAACCGGTCCGCTTGCCGTGCGACGCCTGCGACAGTTGCAGAATGATCGAAGCCGACACGCACGGCGACTTCCAACTGGTCAGCAAGGAACTGGCCCGTTACCACGACGACGCGTCCGTCCGCAGCCGTGTCATGCAGTCGCTGGGCATTCCGGTAATCCGCCAGTTCATCATCGACCCCGTCGGGCGGGCACCGATGTACGGCCGCGGCAAGGTCTACATCGTCAAAGAGGCCGAGCTGATGACCGCCGAGGCCCAGAACTCCCTGCTGAAGACCCTGGAAGAGCCGCCCAAGGGCGTAACGATTATCCTGCTGGCCCAACGCCCCGAAACCCTCCTGCCGACGACACGAAGCCGCTGTTCGCTGATCCGCTTTGGCCCGCTGCCGACGGATTTCGTAGCGGCACGGCTGACCGAGGCTGACACGGACGCGGCGGAGGCGGAATTCTGGGCGCAGTTTACGGCTGGTTCAGTCGGGCGGGCGCTGCAATTGGCCGAGGCTGGGATGTACGGAATCAAGCGGGACGTTATCGACAAAATCGCCCAACTGTCGGCTGCCGGCGACGCCAAGCTGAGCGAATACCTGGCTAAGACTTCCGACACGCTGGCTGAGAATGAAGTCAAACGCGTAAAGAAGCAGGACGACGCGACTTTGTCGAAAAATCTCGCCACGCGGCAGATTATCGGTACGATGTTGCAGCTTGTCGCCGGGGCGTTCCGCGACGCGATGACGTTGGCTACCGGCACGTCGCGGCCGTTGGTAAATGCGGATCAGCAACAGGCGGTCGCCGCCATCGCCGCGAAATTCAGCCCAATCCAACTGGCGGAGATTCTCGAACAACTCAGCCGCTACGAACAACTACTCTGGCGAAACGTCAACGCCAAAACCGTCTGGGACAACGTAGTAATAACCTGCGCCTCGGCCCCGCCACTGACTGTGTAACAACGGGAACCGGGGAAAACAGGGAAAACAGGGAACCAGGAACCGGGAAAAACGGGAAAACTGTAGGGTGGGTGCTTGCACCCACGCTGGAACGGGGAAACAAAACAACAGGAACCGTACCACCCAATTTGCAATGTTCCATTTTCCATGCCCGGTTCTCGGCCCACTGCGTGGGTGCAAGCACCCACCCTACGCGTGGTGGTCTTCCCAGGCCACCACGATACAGGCTTGCCCCAAGGGGGTTACAAACTCCTTTGGGGCAAGCCTGTGCCCACCGGTGTCGTCGTCGCGCGATTTACATTGAGGGGTGCCGTGGCGGGAGCGAAGCGACAGCCACGATGTCTGGAATCTCCCACGAAAAACACATGGCTTGCAAGCAAGCCATGCCACCCAATTTACAATTTTCCATTTTCAGGTTTTCAGCCCACCGGCGCCGGTGTTGCGGCGGCCTGGGAAGGCCGCCGCGCTGAAATGTATTTGCTCCCGGTTCCTGGTTCCTGCTTTTCGTTGTCGTTTTTCCCTGTTTTTGTTTCTCCCCGGTTCCCAGTTCCCGTTTTTCCGGTTGTTGTTTTTCCCGGTTCCCGCTTTTCCCCGTGGTTGACGATTCCGGGCCAAAGTCTATAATCACATTTCGCGGCGGGCATCCCTGGCCGCGGCGCTAAGATGCAACATATAGCAGAACAGACTCGCAAACATCCGCCAGCGGATGAATTGGAGATAAAATGAATGCGAAAGTAAAAAATGCGAAAAATGCGGAAACAATGAAATCGAAACGGGTGGAATTATACGATACGACTCTCCGGGACGGTACGCAGGCCCAGGGGGTGAATTTCTCTTTGAAGGATAAATTGGAAATTGCCGAGCATCTCGACGCTTTGGGCGTGGATTACATCGAGGGCGGCTATCCGCTGAGCAATCCGAAGGACGAGCAGTTTTTCCAGGAGGTTGCCAAGCTGAATCTCAAGACCGCCCGGATCGCCGCCTTCGGCATGACGCGCCGCAAGAATATCACCGCCGAGCAGGACGTCGGCATGCAGGCGCTGCTGAACAGCGGCGCGCCGGCGGTTACCATCGTGGGCAAAACCTGGGACTTGCACGTCCGCGACGTGTTGCGGGTAAGTGAAGACGAAAATCGCGAGATGATCTTCGATTCGGTGCAGATCATGGCAAAAGCCGGCAGGGAGGCGATTTACGACGCCGAGCATTTTTACGACGGCTATCGGGCCAATCCCGAATACGCCATCGCGACGCTGCAGTCCGCCTGCGATGCCGGGGCGGTTTGCCTGGCGTTGTGCGATACGAACGGCGGCTCAACCTCGGATTACATCGCCGAGGTAACCCGCACCGTGGCTGAGACTTTCGGCGACGTGAAAATCGGCATCCATTGTCATAACGACAGCGGCCTGGCGGTGGCAAATTCGCTGATAGCCGTCCGCAGCGGCGCCGTCCACGTGCAGGGTACGATCAACGGCATCGGCGAGCGGTGCGGCAATGCCGACCTGGTCTGCGTCGCGGCGAACCTTGCCTTGAAATACGGCTGCGATGTACTCCAACCGGGCGCGATTGCGAAACTTTCCGAGATCAGCCGGCTGATATACGAACTGGCGAACCTGAACCTGCGGGAGCATCAGCCGTTCGTCGGCTCGGCAGCCTTCGCGCACAAGGGCGGCATGCACGTCCACGCCGTCCAGCGGAACGTCTCCACCTACGAGCACATCGACCCCGCCGTCGTGGGCAATGCCCGCCGCGTGCTGGTCAGCGAATTGTCCGGTGTGAGCAACATCGCCGCGGCTGTGCCGAAAAAATTCAACATCGCCGACGACAAGGACTCGCAGCGAAAGGTACTCCAGCGGGTCATGGATATGGAAGGCGAAGGCTACGAGTTCGAAGCCGCCGAGGCCTCCCTGGAAATGCTCGTCCGCAAAACGCTGGGCGGCAAGTGGTATCAGTCGCTGTGGGAGCTTGACCACTATCGGTGCGTCATTCTCAAACGCGGCAGCGAAGAGGCCCTTACCGAGGCCACCGTAAAAATCGTGAGAGACGGCAAGCCCGTGCACACCGTTGCCGAGGGCGACGGGCCGGTGGACTCGCTGACCAAGGCTCTTAAAGCGGCGTTGCGGGATGAATATTCGCACGTGGACGACCTGCACCTGATGGATTATCGCGTGCGAGTGGTCAACACGCAGGCCGAGACCGCCGCACGGGTTCGCGTGGTAATCGAGTGGCGCGACGCGAATACCGGTGCCTGTTTCGGCTCGGTCGGCACGGACGAAAACATAGTAGACGCGTCCTGGCTGGCGCTGGCCGACGCCATCGAATACAAACTGCTCATCGAAAAAGAAAAAAGCACGGAAGGGTAATAATCGTATGACGGAATTGGCGACAGTGTATAACCCGCGGCAGGTGGAAGCCGACGTATATGAAGCGTGGACGGCCTCCGGGGCGTTCAACGCGGAACCTGCCGACGAGCGGGCTGCGTTTTGCATGGTGATTCCGCCGCCCAACGTTACGGCTGCCCTCCACCTCGGCCATGCGCTGAACAATACGCTCCAGGACGTGCTGATCCGCTACCGGCGGATGTGCCAATACGCCACGCTCTGGATGCCCGGCTGCGACCATGCCGGTATCGCCACGCAAACCGTCGTGGAAAAACGCATCCTCGCCGAAGAAGGCAAACGCCGCACCGACTTCCCCCGGGCCGAGTTCGTCGAGCGAATCCAGGAATGGAAAGACCAGTACGAAATCCGCATTACCGATCAGCTCAAGAAGATGGGTTGCAGTTGCGACTGGCGGCGTCAGCGGTTCACCATGGACGAAACCTGCGCCAAAGCCGTCCGCGCGACGTTCTTTCAACTGTTCGCCGACGGGCTGATTTATCGTGGCAAACGCCTGGTGAACTGGGACCCAGCCACGCAGACCGTCCTCGCCGACGACGAAGTGGAACATCAGGACGTTCACGGGCATTTCTGGTATCTCAAATATCCGCTGGTCGAGCCGGTGGAGTGTGACGGCAAGATTATAGATCATGTAACCGTGGCTACCACCCGCCCGGAGACCATGTTGGGCGATACCGCCGTGGCGATGAATCCGCGCGACCCGCGGGCCGGGGCGCTCGTCGGCAAAATGGTGCGGCTGCCGATTGTCGGGCGGAAGATTGCTATCATTGCCGACGAACACGTGGTGCCGGCTGATCCGGAATCCGACGACGACAAGGCGAAATTTTCCACCGGCTTTTTGAAGGTTACCCCTGCCCACGACCCGGACGACTACCAGATTGGCCAGCGACACGACCTGCCCATGATAAACATCATGGCCCCGGACGGCACCATTTCCGAGGCGCACGGCTGGGAGGATTGCAACACCCCCGAAGCGCAGAACCTCGTCGGCCTGGATCGCTTCGAGGCCCGTGCCGCTATTGTTGAATGGTTCAAGAACGAGAAACTGCTGGAAGACGTGCGAGATTATACGCACCCCGTCGGGCACAGTTATCGCAGCCATGTGCCGATCGAGCCGTACCTGTCCGACCAGTGGTACGTCGCAGTGAAAAAGCAGATTCCGGCCCGGTCCGACGAAGGACTCATCGACGGCACGGACGTACCGGTAAATTCATTGGCCGGCCTGGCGTTGACGCCGCTGCTGGACGAGCGGCTGAAATTCACCCCGGAACGCTACGCCCAAACATACCAGACCTGGCTGGAAAATCTCCGCGATTGGCCAATCAGCCGACAACTGTGGTGGGGACATCAGATTCCCATCTGGTCGAAATCCGGCGGGGAGCAGGACGGCAAGCTGGCGACAGAAGTCGAGAAGGTGCAATCGACGGTAATGGATTCCGACGACGGGCCGATTACTTATGTTTGTGTCGCCCCCGGCAACGATGACATCCAACAGCAACTCGAAGCCGACGGCTATCAGCGCGACCCCGACGTGCTGGATACGTGGTTCAGCAGTGCTCTCTGGCCGTTCAGTACGCTGGGCTGGCCGGACGAGACGCCGGAGATGAAAAAATTCTACCCCGGCGACGTGCTGTCCACCGCCCGCGAGATTATCACGCTGTGGGTCAGCCGTATGGTCATGATGGGCCAGTACTGCGTGGGCGACATTCCCTTTCGCGAGGTGTTCATCCACGCGATGATCCAGGACGGTCAGGGGCGGAAGATGAGCAAAAGCCTCGGTAATGGCGTTGACCCGCTGGAGGTCATAGACACCCACGGCGCCGACGCGATGCGATATACGCTTGTGAGCATGACCACGCAGACGCAGGACGTCCGCATGCCGCTGGCGAAAATGACGCTGCCCGACGGGCGGGAGGTGAATTCGTCGCCGAAATTCGACATCGGCAGAAACCTGTGCAACAAGCTGTGGAACGCCAGCCGATTTGTGCTGGGCAATCTGCTGCGGACGCCCGCGTGGGGTGCTATCCGCCCCTGCGACAACATCGCCGACGCGTGGATACTCAGCCGCCTCAACGCCACCGTCCGCGACGCGACGGCGGCTATCGAATCATACCGTTTCAACGACCTGGCCGAGAAATTCTACCATTTCCTCTGGGACGATCTGTGTGACTGGTACCTGGAAATCGCCAAGATACGCATCGCCGGCGGCGAGCGGGCGCCCAAGGCTATCCTCGCACACTGCCTCGACGTTACGCTCCGCCTGCTGCACCCGGTTATGCCGTTTATTACCGAGGCAATCTGGGCGCAGCTCAACAAGGCTGTCCCCCGGCGAGGCCCCGGCGACACCCAGGCTGAGGAACAGTTGATCCTCGCGCAATGGCCGCTGGCTGACGGCGAAACTATCAACCCGCCGGCCGAGGCGACATTCGCGACGCTGCAAAATATCGTCCGGCATATCCGCAACGTGCGAAAGCAGAACAATATTCCTCCGAAGCAGAAAGTGGATGTGTTGATAGAGGCTATCGAAGGCCTGCACGAGACGGAGATTGTTACCGCGAATCTCGATATTCTCAAATCGCTGACAAATCTGGGCCAGTGCAGCGTTTCGTATGAGGAAGTTATCCCACCGGCCAACGCGGCTGCACTGGTTGTCGGAGCGATTAAAGTTTATGTGCTTGGGGTTGTCGACAAGGCTGCCGAACGCGCCCGGCTGGAAAAACAGCAGGCTGTCCTCGTCAAGGGAGTCAAAGGCGTGGAAGGCAAACTCGGCAACGAAAAATTCCTCGCCAACGCCCCAGCCAATGTCGTTGGGCAGGAACAAAAACGCCTCGAAGAAATGCAACGCAATCTCGATGCTGTCAATAAATCGCTCGAAGCGTTATAGTAAAGCGGGAACCGGGAAAAACGGGAACCAGGAACTGGGAAAAACAGAAACCAGAAAAAAATGTCGAGTGGCCCCTGGGGGGAAAGATAGGTGGCACAGGTTTGTAACCTGTGCCGTGGGTGGGCCTGGGAAGGCCACCACGCGATGATAGGGCAGGAAGGTGTTATTGTGGATGTACCCGTTGAGTTATCGCGAATTCTGATTACCGAGTTGGGCGAGCAGCAGGTGATTTTCCTCAAGGAAATCAACGGCGAACGGACATTCCCCATCATCATCGGCATAACCGAGGCCCTGGCTATCGACCGCCGCCTGAAGGGAATTCAGGTTCCGCGTCCGATGACGCACGATCTGCTGGCTGGGGTTATCGCGGCGATGGGCGGCAAGCTGGAAAAAGTCGTGATCAACGACCTGAAGGAGCATACATTTTTCGCCATGCTCCACATCCGCAGCGGGACGAAACTCATCAAGGTCGACGCCAGGCCGTCCGACGCGATTGCCCTGGGAATAGCCGAGCACACGCCGATTTTCGTAGCCGAGCACGTCTTCGCCGGGGCAATCAGCGAACCGACCAGCCGGGCCGACCGACTGGAACTGCTCCGGCAACGACAAAACGCCCTTGCCGACCAGATCAACGCGCTGACCGCGGTACTCGCCAAGGAAGAATTCCAGACTGACAATCCGCCCGACGTCGTCCAGCGATACCGGAAACAACTGGCGGAAATGCAGACCGAGTACGACGCCATCGACGAAATTCTGAAGAAATTGGGATAAAGTAGCATCGTAGCTGTTGCTGACGCTCCCGCCACGTGGGGGCGCAAAAACTACACGGCCCCAAGGGGCCATGCCACCCAGGTCTTTTCTTTGCATAAACGAAAAAATCCAGGGTGACATGGAAAAATCGCGTTTTTTGCGGGGTAGCCATGATCGAATACATTTGCAATTTATGCGCCACTCATCCCCCAAGGGGCCACCCGACTTTTTTCTGGGCCATTTTTCCTCATGGCCATCCCCTTTCAGGGGCTGATTCCGCCACCCGCCGGCAGTTTGGTGGCGGGGTTGGGAAATCTTCCCAAACACAGTTGCGTTGTGGTGATAGTATGCTTGCCGTTTCGGCCCAATGGCGTTACAATTCTGTTAATTGGTTTAATTTGTTATGTTATGGAGGGAAGGGTTATGAGTAAGAGCGGCAGGGACATTCGGAGTGAGTTCATAAAATTCTTTGAGGATCGCGGGCACAGAGCTGTTCCGGGCAGTTCGCTTTTGCCGGCTGACGATCCGACGCTGTTGTTTACCAACGCGGGCATGAATCAGTTCAAGCCTATTTTTCTGGGTACGGAGACGCGGGATTACACCCGGGCAGTCAATACGCAGAAATGCATTCGTGCCGGCGGCAAGCACAATGACCTCGAAGACGTCGGCCGGGATTGTTATCACCACACGTTTTTCGAGATGCTCGGCAATTGGAGTTTCGGCGACTATTTCAAGCGGGACGCCATCGATTGGGCCTGGACGTTGTTGACCGATGTGTGGGGGTTGGATGAAGAGCGTCTTTACGCGACGTATTTTGAGGGTTGCCCCAAAGACGGCCTGGCTGCGGACATCGAGGCCCGCGAGCTGTGGTTGCAGTATCTGCCGGCCAATCGTGTTTTGCCCGGTAACGAGAAGGACAATTTCTGGGAAATGGGCGAGACTGGCCCATGCGGCCCGTGCAGCGAGGTTCATTATGACCTGACGGAAGACAAATCCGGCGGGCCGTTGGTAAACGCGGGGCATCCCAGTGTTATCGAAATCTGGAACCTGGTGTTTATTCAGTTCAACCGGGATAAAACGGGTGTGCTTACGCCCCTGCCTGCGAGGCACGTGGATACCGGTATGGGTTTCGAGCGCATAACGGCTGTGATTCAGGGCAAAAAATCCAACTACGCCACCGACCTGTTCATACCGATTATCGAGCACATCGAAACGATGACGCCTCACAAGTACGGCTGGCGGGACGATATGCCTGAGGGCTTCGACCGTTTCGACGTAATGGACGAGTCGAATCTCGGTGACGTAGCCATGCGCGTTATCGCGGATCATGCCCGGGCGTTGACCTTCGCTATTGCCGACGGCATTCTGCCGAGCAACGACGGCAGGGGCAGTGTGTTGCGGGCCATTCTCCGCAGGGCAGCCGGCTTTGGCAGGCAACACCTCGGCATCGAAGATACATTCCTGTACAAGTTCGTGCCGACCATCGTCGATATGTTCCGCGGCACCTTTGATGAGTTGGCCAGCCGCAAATATGACATTATCGATATCATTCGGAACGAAGAGGACGCGTTCGGCAAAACGCTCAGCCGCGGGTTGGACTTGTTCAACCGCCAGGCGGAGCGGATCAAGGCTGTCGGCGACAATCAAATTACCGGTGAGATTTCCTTCCAGTTGCATGCGACGTACGGGTTCCCCTTCAGTCTGACCAAGCTGATGGCTGAGAAAGTCGGTCTGGCTGTTGACGAGGATTCGCACATCGAATTGATGGAAGAGCACCGCGCCGCCAGCGGGGGCGGCCGAAAGTTCAAGGCCGAGGCGATTGTGGGCCTGCCCAAAACGGACGACTCGGCGAAATTTGACCTGTGGTTTGCCGACGGGATTGTGCTTGGCTGGGTCGTGGATGGCGGATTCATCGACGAGGGCGAGTTGACGGAGGGTTCCGAGGCAGCGGTGGTGCTGGACATGACCTGTTTGTACGGCGAATCCGGCGGGCAGATCGGCGATGAAGGCTGGCTGATTGGCAACAATGGAAAAGGGGTCGAGTTTCGTGTTGAAACCACTCAATTGGCCGGGCAATGCGTGCTGCATTTTGGCCGGCTGCTAAAAGGTACGTTGCGGGTCGGGCAGACCGTCCGGGCGGAAGTAAGCCCTTCCCGGATGGATATAATGCGGAATCATACCGCTACGCACCTGTTGAACTGGGCATTGCGGGACGTTCTGGGCGATGGTGTCAACCAGGCCGGCAGCGTGGTCGATGCAAGCCGGCTGCGGTTTGATTTTACCTGTAACACCGCCGTTACGCCCCAGGAGCTTGCGGAGGTCGAGCGGCGGGTTAATCAATTTATCCTGGAAGACACACCCATAACCCCACGGGTTATGCCGCTAAGCAAAGCGAAAAACATATCCGGCGTCCGGGCAATTTTCGGCGAAAAATACCCCGATCCGGTTCGCGTTGTAACAATAGGAGACTGCCAGGAGGATTGCGCAGTGGAATTCTGCGGCGGGACTCACGTCGCTCTGACTTCGCAGATCGGGCTATTCAAGATTATCTCCGAGGAATCGGTCGCCAAGGGTATCCGGCGGATTACCGCTATTACCGGTGCTCACGTGGCGGACTGGATAACCCATGCCGACGCGACTCTCAAGACGGCAGCGACGGCGTTGAAGATATCCCCGTCAGACATCCCCGAGCGGGTTGGTGCGATGCAGGCGGAAATCAAAAAGTTGAAAAAACGCCCCGCCGGCGGCGCGTCGGATATCGCCGATGCGGTTACGCTGGAGACGCCAGCCGGCAAGGTGCTTGTCGCCCGGGCAGGCGTCGCCGATGCCGGTATTATGCGGAATATCTGCGACCAGCAGCGCCAAAAAGGCGCAGTGGCGATTCTGCTGGGAGCCGCCGACGATTCGAAAGTCATGCTGGTGGCGATGGTTAGCGACGAATTGTCCGGTGCGGGCAAGTTTCATGCAGGCGACTGGGTAAAAGCGACAGCCCCGATTGTCGGTGGCGGTGGTGGCGGCAAGCCCAGTCTCGCCCAGGCGGGCGGGAAACAGCCCGAAAAACTGCCGGAAGCACTCAAAGCCGCCGAGGAATTCGCCAGGCAGCAACTGGGTTGAGGTTCCCTTGATTTTTTCGGCCTAGTGGAGCAGGCATTTTCACTTGACAAAACGGTGATAAGAACGTAACTTCCCCCTCTTTGCCGTCGGTAGCATGGTTTGGATGGTTTGCCGCCGGCGTGTGTTTGTATTCGCGGGTGTGGTATGAAAACTTTCCCGCGGATACTCCGATATGGATAACTCGGGAATCTGCGTGCCCTTTGGGGGCATCGCAGACAGATAAGTATGAGGAATTGAAAGATGTTACCGAAAAAGAAAATCAGTCGTTGCCGAACACGGACACGCCGGAGCCATCATGCGATGAGTCCGGTCAACTATTCGGATTGCCCTCGTTGCAATTCGCCCAAGTTGCCCCATGCAGCCTGCGGTAATTGCGGTTATGTTCGGCCCGGATTGAGGCTGGAAGTCAGCAAGGAGAGCTAATCCGTGCGAATCGGCCTGGATGTGATGGGTGGAGACCGAGGCCCCGAGGAGGTTATCGCCGGGGCACTTGAAGCGTGCGCGCTGCTGGAAGCCGACGACCGCGTCGTACTGGTCGGAGACCAGGCGGTCATCGAGGACAAGCTCAGCCAGGCTGGCGGCGAAAACCGAAAGATTGAAATCCACCATGCCCCGGATGTGATCGGCATGGCTGAGTCGCCGGTTGACGCGTTGCGTACCAAGCCGAAAAGCTCCATTGCCCTGCTGGCTTCGCTGCACAAATCCGGCGAGTTGAACGCCTGCATATCGGCGGGCAATACTGGCGCGTGCGTCGCGGCTGCCCAGATGCGTCTGGGCAGATTGGCTGGCGTGCATCGGCCCGGTATCGCGATAGTCGCCCCGACCACCGCAGGCCCAGTGGCTATCTGCGATGTGGGAGCCAACGTCAACTGTCGCCCGCTGCACCTGTACCAATACGGCGTGATGACCTCGCTGTACATCAAGGCGGTTACGGATATCGAAACCCCGCGAGTCGCTCTGTTGAGTGTCGGCGAGGAAGAGGGCAAAGGCAACGAGCTTGTAAGGAAGACTGCCGAGCTGATGAAGGCTGATTCTTTCCTTAATTTTATCGGCAATGTCGAGGGGCGGGACTTGGTCAGCGGTGCTTGCGACGTGATGGTCTGTGAGGGATTTGTCGGAAATGTGGTACTGAAGCTGGTCGAGGGCATCGGCGAGGGGCTTATGCGAGGGCTGATGAAGAAATTCGCCGCAGCCATGCCGGATCAGATGGAACGGATAATGCAGATTGCCGCCGGCATGCGGGAGCAGTACGATTTTAACATGTACGGCGGCGCACCGTTGTTGGGGGTGGCTGGTATTTGGATTATCTGCCACGGGGCCAGCAGTTCCGTCGGAATTGCAAACGCCATACGCGAGGCCAAGGCGTTTTCGGCCCACAAAGTCAACCAACATATTATCGAACAGCTCAGCGAAAGTAGAGATTAACAATGACTGGTTCCCTGCGTGCTGCAATTACTGGTGTCGGGTCGGCGGTTCCCAAACGGGTCGTGCCCAACGCCGAATTTGAAAAGACTCTCGACACTTCCGACGAATGGATTACCAAGCGAACAGGCATTAAGGAGCGTCGCCTGGTTTCGGAGGGTGAGACAACGGCTACGCTGGCGGCGGAGGCTGGTCGAAAAGCGATGGAAAACGCGGGCATTACCGCCGGCGACCTGGATTTGATTATCTGTGCGACGGTCAGCCCGGAAATGCCCATGCCCTCGACGGCCTGCTTCATCCAGGAGATTCTCGGCGCGACTGACGTACCGGCGTTTGACATTTCGGCTGCCTGCAGCGGGTTTGTTTACGGACTTTCCGTTGCCAGCCAGTTTATCGAAACCGGCAAATACAAAAGAATTCTTATGATCGGAGCGGACTGCCTCAGCCAGGTGGCCGACTTTACCGATCGCGGCAGTTGCATCCTCTTCGGTGATGGTGCCGGGGCGGTCGTGCTGGAGCCGACCAGCGAACCGGATAAGGGCGTATTGTATTCCGTCATGCACGCCAACGGTGGCGGCTGGGATTACATCCACGTTCCCGCCGGTGGCTCGCGGGCACCCACCACGTTGGAAACCATCGATCAGAAGCAGCACTTCGTGAAAATGCGAGGTCGCGACGTCTACAAGTTCGCCGTGGAAAAAATGCAATGGCTGCTGGGCGACTGCATGGAAAAATGCAACATCACCGTCGACGACGTGGATATGGTCGTGCCTCACCAGGTCAATATCCGCATTATCGAGTCGGCTACCGAGAAATACAACTTCCCGATGGAAAAGGTTTTCCTCAATATCGACCGCATGGGCAACACGTCCGGCGCGTCGATTCCGCTGGCGTTGGACGAAGCCGTCCGCCAAGGGAAGATCGGCCCGGGATCGACGGTCATGTTCGTCGCCTTCGGCGCGGGCCTGACCTGGGCCGGCGCAGTCGTCAAAATGTAGCGACTCTTGATTGGATAAGATTAAAATGATACCGTCCCCATAATCGGGACGCTTGAGATGCCTCCATAACAGGGGTGTAGCTGCCGTGGGCCTTATTGTTCGCGGAAGGAGTTCAGGAAATCATGGCAAAAACAGCATTTATGTTTCCGGGCCAGGGCGCGCAATATGTCGGTATGGGCAAGGACATCTACGAGGCTTTCGCCCCGGCAAGGGATATTTTCGACCGTGCCGAGGCTGCCACAGGTCTGCCGATAAAGAAGCTCTGCTTTGAAGGCCCGGAAGAAGACCTCAACCGCACCGATAACGCCCAGCCCTGCATTTTCACCGTCTCAGCGGCTATGCTGGCTGTGATGGATAGCCTGATGGGCGATTCCATGCCGACACCGGACGTTTGCTGCGGGCTTTCCCTTGGCGAATACACAGCCCTGTACGCCGCCGGCGCGATGGACTTCGAGACCGGCGTGAAGCTGGTCGCCAAGCGTGGCGAACTGATGCAGGCTGCCGCCCTCGCTAGACCCAGCGGCATGGTGGCGGTTATCGCCCTGGACGAAAAGCAGGCGGTGGAGCTTTGCAACGCCGCTGCCGAGGGTCAAATCCTCACGCCGGCCAATTTCAACTGCCCCGGTCAAATCGTCCTCTCCGGCGAAAATGAAGCCTGCCAGCGGGCAGCGGACATCGCCGAACAGTACGGAGCCCGCGGGGCAACTGTGCTGAAAGTCGCCGGTGCGTTCCATAGCGAAATAATGACTCCCGCGGCGGAAGAATTCGCCGGCGTGCTGGCGGACGTGAATTTTGCCGACCCGAAACATTCCGTTGTTGCCAATGTCGATGCCGCGGAGTATGCTTCTGCGGCAGAGATTCCCGCGAAATTGCTCGCCCAGTTGACCGGAGCGGTTCGCTGGCAGCAATCGGTGGAAAAAATACTTGCCGACGGCGTGGATACATATTATGAAATTGGGCCGGGCAAGGTTCTCATGGGCCTGATGCGACGGATTGACAGAAAAACGAAGGTCAACCTGGTGAATTCCAGGGAGACAGCCGAAAAACTCGCCGGAATTGACGCCGGCCAATAGCGGTATGTCAAATTTGGATAGTTTGGTGGCACAGGTTACAAACCTGTGCCACATATAGATTTGTATTATGGTAACAGCGAAGGAAAGCAAAATGGCGAAGACGAAAAGCGTACCAGATAATGAAAAAGTGGCGATTGTTACCGGGGCTGCCCGCGGCATTGGCTTGGCGATTGCCGAGGAGCTGCTGAGTAAGGGCATGACCGTCGTGGCGGTCGATTTGAAGGAAGACGCCCTTACCGAGGCGGCGAACAAGCTGGGCAATCCGGAAAAATTTTCGACGGCTGCGTGTGACGTTTCCGACAGCGAAGGCTTTACGGCTGTGGTCGATGATACTGCCGAGAAGTTCGGCCGGCTCGACGTGCTGGTGAACAACGCGGGCATTACCCGCGACAATCTTGTCATGCTCATCAGCGACGAGGATTGGGATCTGGTGTTGAACGTGAATCTCAAGAGTGCATTTATCGGTTCGCGTGCGGCTGCGAAGGTCATGATGCGGCAGCGTTGCGGGTCGATTGTCAACATGGCCAGCTACTCTGGTATTGAGGGCAACCCCGGCCAGGCCAACTACGCCGCCTCCAAGGCGGGCATGATCGGTCTGACCAAGACCATGGCCAAGGAGCTTGCCAAACGCGGAGTCCGCAGCAACGCCATCGCGCCGGGCTTCATCCAGACGGACATGACGGACATCCTCGGCGACGCCGCTAAAGAGATGGCCATGGTGCAGATACCGATGAAAAAATTGGGCCAGCCCAGCGATATCGCCAAGGCGGTTGGCTTCCTTGCCTCGAACGATTCAGGATATATCACCGGACAGGTTTTGAGCGTTGACGGCGGGATGCATACATAACCGTTGTGAACGAAAGAAGATACGTAAAGGATTAGCGACGGAACGGCTGTGGTGCCGGCAGCGAGCAAAAAACCGGAAATGGACTATTGCAACTTGCCCCAAGCCACGCTATATTACTCCGCCGTTATGTATAACTAGTTTAGGAACCGTTTTTCAGAGGAGGACACTTACGTGCCCGACGCAATTGAAGAAAAAGTAATTGACATCGTTTCGGATCAGATGGGTGTAGACAAGAGCGAGATTACTCGCGAGACTTCGTTTGTCAACGACCTGAACGCGGATTCGCTGGATACCGTTGAACTCGTTATGGAATTTGAAGACGAGTTCGAGCTGAGTATTCCCGACGAAGAAGCGGAAAAGATTCAGACGGTCGGCCAGGCCATCGACTACATCAAAGAAAACTCCAAGGCATAGTTTTCCCATTGCCGAGGAAAAAACGTGTGGCGTACCAGTGCACTTTGAGAAATCAATGTGCTCTGGAGGTGCGGCGCGCGGAAGGAAATGTATGCGATGTCTGAACGACGTATAGCATTGACCGGCTTGGGTACGGTCAATCCCCTGGCCCATGATGTTGCCGGGCTTTGGTCTGCCCTGATGGAGTGTAAGAGCGGCATTGCCCCGATTACATTCTTCGATACTACGGATTTTGCCAGCAAAATCGGCGGCGAGGTCAAGGACTGGACAGGCCCGGCGGCGGATATCGTACCCGCCAAGGAAGCCAAGCGGATGGACCGGTTCAGTCAGTTCGCCGTCCAGGCCGGAGCCGAGGCTGTCCGCGATAGCGGTATCGACTTCTCGCGGGAAGTTCCCGAGCGTTGTGCGGTGTTGGTCGGTAGTGGTATTGGCGGGCTTGGTACGCTGGAAACCCAGCACCTGCGGATGATAGAAAAAGGCCCAGCCAAGATCAGCCCGTTTACGATTCCCCGGCTGATGATCAATGCCGCCAGCGGGCACCTGTCGATTATGTTCGGCATGAAGGGGCCTAATTTCGCGATCGTTACAGCTTGCGCATCGGCTGCCCATTCCATCGGCGAAGCCATGCGGCTGATCCGGGACAACGCAGCCGACGTCATGCTTACCGGCGGTTCCGAGGCGGCTTTGACCAGAATCGGCCTGGCGAGTTTCTGTTCCCTCAAGGGCCTCAGCACCCGTAACGACGATCCGCTCCATGCGTCCCGTCCGTGGGACAAAGGCCGCGACGGATTCCTTCTTGCCGAAGGAGCCGGTTGCGTGGTTATCGAAGAACTCGAACACGCCAAGGCCCGTGGCGCGAGAATCTACGGTGAGTTGATCGGCTACGGCGCAAGTGCCGACGCCTATCACATTACCGCTCCCGCCCCCGACGGCTCCGGTGCCGCATCGGCAATAGCCCGTTGTCTTGCCGACGGCGAAGTCTCGCCTGAAGACGTGGACTACATCAACGCCCACGGCACGAGCACGAACCTTGGCGATATCGCGGAGACCAACGCGATCAAGCAGGTCTTTGGAGATTACGCCAAAAATGGCCTGCTGGTGTCTTCGACCAAGAGTTCCACCGGACACATGCTGGGAGCTTCCGGCGGGGTGGAGTTGATCGCCTGTGCAAAGGCGATTGAAACCGGTGTGCTGCCGGCGACTCTCAACCACGACGAGCCGGACGAAGGCTGCGACTTGGATTACATCCCGAACACGCCGCGAGAAAAGAAGGTGGATGTCATTCTGTCCAACAGTTTCGGTTTCGGCGGCCACAACGGCTGCCTGCTGCTGAAACGATACGAAGGATAATGCTCCCCGGCTGATAAATAGAAAATCTGAAAAAACCTCCCGTAACGGGAGGTTTTTTTTATGCCGATTGGCGGTTACGCGAAACCTGCATTGCGGAGTTTTTCGATGGTCAAACTGCCGGGGCTGTTTGAATCGCCGGTGAGCATCTGCTGGAGGTATCGCCGGACATATTTGCCCAGGATGTCGGTTTCGATATTGACCGTACCGCCCGCTGCGAGGTCGGTCAGGGTTGTCTCAGCCAGGGTCGTGGGGATCAGGGCTACGGCGAAGGTGTTGGCGGTCGCGTCGACGCCGGCCAGCGTTAGCGACACGCCGTCGATGGCGACGGAGCCTTTGGGCACCATCAGGTCGATCAGCGACTTGTCCGCGGCGAATTCCACCGTCCATGCCTGGCCTCGCCGGATAGCTTTGACGGTGGCGGTTTCGTCGACATGGCCTTGGACGATGTGCCCGTCCAGCCCGGCGTCGGCGCGAAGCGCGCGTTCGAGATTCACCTTTGCTCCTGCCCGTAGGTCGCCCAGCGTCGAGCGGGTCAGCGATTCGGCGACGACGTCGAATTGGCCTCGCGGGCCGTCGATGGTGGAGGCGGTGAGGCACACGCCGTTGACGGCGACGCTATCGCCGAGGCTCAGCCCGTCGGCCAGTGGGCCGATGTCTATCGTCAGCCGCCTGCCGTCTCCGGTGGAGCGGACATCGGTAATCGCCCCGACATGTTGAATAATTCCCGTAAACATTTTTTAAATAATTTTTTCGCGATTCTGTAATTTTTTTTAATATGTTTTTCGCGATCCCGTCAATGTTGATTTTGCAGCCTTGTCCGGCTACCTGCAACCATGTTATAATCGAAACCCATGTATTTTCGCAATAATTCGAATTGAGATAAAATTATGGTAGACGAAAAAAAGGTTTACGCGTTATTCGAGCAGATACAAACGGTTTTATTCGGCAAGGCTTCCGCTGTTCGGCAGGTGGTGGTTGCCCTGCTGGCCAGGGGGCATGTTTTGCTGGAGGACGTGCCCGGTGTGGGCAAGACGATTCTCAGCCGTACCATCGCCGCCTCGATCGACAGCGAATTCAGCCGGATACAGATGACGCCCGATTTGCTGCCCAGTGACATTCTCGGCGTCAGTGTATACGATTCCCGGGAAGGGCGGTTTTCCTTCAAGAAGGGGCCTATCTTCGCCAATATCATACTGGCCGATGAGATCAACCGCACTACGCCCCGTACGCAAAGCGCGTTGCTCGAGGCGATGAACGAGACGCAGATAACCGCCGACGGAACTACTTATCCGCTGGAGCCGCCGTTTATGGTAATCGCCACGCAAAACCCCTACGAATTCGAGGGGACCTACTTTTTACCGGAGAACCAGCTTGACCGGTTCATGCTTCGCGTGCGTCTGGGACATCCCGACAAGGATACCGAACGGGAGATTCTTCGCACCCAGCCGGCCCGGACAAGACTCGCCGAACTCCAGCCGGTCATGACCGGCGTGGAGCTGGCGGAATTGCAGGATGCAGTGCTGGAGGTGCGGGTGGAAGATGCGCTGGTGGACTACATCCTGAACATTGCCGAGGCGACAAGGCGGAGCGATGAGCTGACGATAGGTCTTTCGCCGCGCGGGTCGCTGGCGTTGATGCAGGCTGCACGTGCTTCGGCCCTGCTGGCTGGGCGGGACTACGTGATTCCCGATGACATAAAGTCTCTGGCTACCGCGGTTTGTGCCCATCGTCTCATGGCCAAGGCGTTTGCCCGCGACGGGGCAACTTCGGCAGGCGAGGCGGTTTTCCAGAAGATTCTCGAGACGATTCCCGTACCGCAATAGCGGCCTGACAATGGCGAGGCGTAAAAAGAAAACCAGATCGAATTCTCTGCGGGTTACAGGTCCCGGCTGGGTGTTCCTGTCGCTCAGCCTGATGGTTGGCCTAGCCGCTGTCCGCAGTCACATGCCGATGCTGTTCGTGATTTTCGGGGCGATGTTGGGCAGTCTTGCCATTTCGTCGATACTGGCCAGGGGCATGATTTCCGGGGTAGCGGTGCATCGCGATTTGCCCGATCGCGCTTGGCAGTATGAGTCTGTCTACTTCGGTTATTTTCTCCGGAACACCCAGCGATGGTTCAGTTGCCTGGGAATCGAGTTGAGCGAAATCGTGCCCCGCGGCATCGATGATGCCCGCGGCTATTGCGTTCATCTTGCCGCCCGGTCGGTGTTTCGTGCCGGAAGTCGTCTTGCCGCGGCCCGGCGGGGGCGAATTGAATTGCAGGGCGTGCGAATTTCCACGAATTTTCCTTTTGGGCTGGTGGTGGTGCGGCGGGATATGTTCCGGCCTACTTCGATGGTGGTTTGGCCGGCCAAGGGGCATATCACCAGCGACCTGCTGATGCATGGCGCGATGGTTATTTCGACGGCCCAGCCTGGGCGAATGCAGGGTGGGCAGGACGAGTTTTTCGGCCTGCGGGACTATCGCCAGGGTGACAACCCGCGGTGGATACACTGGCGGCGAAGTGCCGGGCGGCAGACGCCGGTAGTTCGAGAGATGGCCCATCCCGTGCCGGACTCGCTGTTCGTGATATTGGATATTCCCGTGGTCGGCGACGATTCTTCTGCTTTTCTGTGGCGGGAAAAGATGCTGCGCTTCGCCGCGACGCTTATCGAGCAGGCCTTGCGGCGAGGATACCAGGTGGCCTTGGCTTTGGCGGGAGAGGATAAAGCCCAAGTCGTTTTGCCGGGAACTTCCGTTGGCGTCCGGGTCGATCTGCTGGATTGCCTTGCCGATGTCCAGGAACCCGGCGTGGATTTCCAGATGATTCTCAAAGTCGTTGACGCTTCTGATATCCGCAGCGCCCAAGTGATCCTGGTGTCGGATCGCTTCGAGGAAATCGATTCGCCGCAGCTTAAGGAATTGGCCCGTACCGCACGGCATATGGAAGTGTTGAACCCAGAACAGTTAGACGCCGTGTTCCAGGAAAACCCGTTGATCGAGACTGGCCAAAAGGAGGAAGCCTGATGCCTCTGGCCAGTTTTACACAGGCAGAAATACTGCTGACCGAGCGGCGACGGCTGGAGCAGCCTTTGCTGCTGCTGATGCTGATAGGGACGGTAACTTTCAGTATTGCGGAGGGGAACTGGTTTTATGTTCTTAGTTCAACCCTGGCTATTGTGGTGAATTTTATAGCCATGCGTCAGAACATGGAAATATATGTCGAGCGAAAGCTGGTGAATCTGGGCGTGATAACGGCTACTTGTGTCGCCCTGTTGGAGTACATCCACACCGACCAGATGGCTATCGTAACAATTGGGCATTTCATGATTCTCATCCAGTTGTGCAAGTTGTTCGAGAGAAAGCGAATACGGGATTATGTGCAACTGCTCACTTTGAATATTCTGTTGCTTGTAACCACGGCGTTGATCTGCTCGGCATTGTGGTTTTCATTTGTTACGGTGATATACCTGATGCTGGCGTTGTACGTGGGGATGGTGCTCACGTTGAAGCGCGGGTTGGACGCGGCGGCGGCGGTAACTCTTCCGGGCGAGGTGGGGCCGCTGGAGCCTCGCAAGGTTGCCTGGAATGTCGTGCGGGACTGGCCTGGCCGGGCACTCCGTCGCACCATGTTGTTTATTCTTCTGCCGGCTTTGGTTGGTTCGCTGCTGGCGTTTATACTTGCTCCCAGGGCGGCTGATCGACTGATGGGTTATGTCGGGCAGCAACTGTTGGATGTGGGGTTTGATCCGATTGTACGCCTTGGCGGGCGGAAAGATATCTATCTCTCCGACCGCGTGATTATGCGTGTAAGGATATATCGCGGCCAGACGCCGGGCCAGGCGTCCGGTGATTCCGAACGATATCTCCGAGCCGGTGTGCTGGACACTTACAGCCATTCGACATGGAGAAAAATCGCCCCTTTCGAAAGTACGTTCGAAAAACACTCCAGAGATCAATTCGAACCTCGCACCGTATTGCCCAGGGTAAGCGAGTCCCTGATGGCTTCGACGGTGCGGCATGAGGTCAGCATGGTTTCGCTTGGCATGTCGAATCTGGCTGTTCCCTATCCGACGGTCAAATTGCGATTGCACGCAGGCTCGGCTGACGCAACGCTCGACCTGGCGTACAAAGCACGCAGAAATTATGGGTACAATAACAAAATTCAATACACGACGTATTCATTTACACATCCACTGAATGCTTCCCAACTGGCCTGGTTAAGGCAGCCGAGGATGGAAGGATACGACAATTTTGTCACCCCGAGGGTATTTTTGCCTTCAGATACCCACCAGAGAATTCTCACACTGGCGAAGCAATGGTGCCAGGATCTGCTGGACAAACGCCAATCCGACCCGGCGAATCGTAACAAATGGAACATGGCCATCGCCGCTAGAATCCAGCAGAAACTACGGGACGAGTATGACTATACGCTGGATATTTCCGACAGCGACATGTCTCGCGACGGCGTGGAGGATTTCCTGTTTTATCTCCAGAAAGGCCACTGCGAATACTTCGCCTCGGCCTTGGCGGTGATGTGTAACCTGTTGGACGTGCCGGCCCGCGTCGCCATGGGGTTTACGCTTAACGAATACGACGAGGCCGGTAAACAATACACCGTCCGGGAACGTGATGCTCACGCATGGTGCGAGGTGTATTCTCAAGAGACTGACTGGCGAATTCTAGACGCTACGCCTGCTTTGGCGCAGCAAAGAGACGAACAGGGATTCTGGGCATGGCTGGGCGATTTCTGGCAGGATATCCGGTTTTTCTGGTATCAGAAAGTCGTCGGCTATGACACCTCGACGCAGGATGAGATGCGTACTGACATGATCGATTGGCTCTTTGGCGGCCTGAGGCGATTCTGGGAATGGATCAAGGCGTTGGGCAGAAGCGTCGGTAGGATATTTACTCATGGAACCGTGGATCGAATACTGGTGAATTTCCTGATGTGGTTTGCAGGCGCGGTTGCCGTGGTTCTGGCGGTTGTGTCTCTTCGCCGGGTTCGGTGGCGGATTAAACGCGTTCGTCGGGCTCCTGCCGACGACGGCCGGAAATTTGCGTTACTGTTCAAATTCCTGGCGATGCTCGAACGTCGCGGGTTTGCCGCCACGCCCGGCGATACGTTGCGGGAGCGGGTTTGCGCGGCCGGGGAGCAGTTCTCGTTGCCGGCGGGGCTTTTGGAGCAAATGGCGGAGCTGCAATACCAATGGCGGTGGGGCGATCAGGCTCCAGCCGCCGAAACGCAACGGCAGGCGGAAAAGAATTTTCAGACTCTCAGCGAACATTTAACCGCTCACGGCAAAAAAACCGTCAGGAAACAAAAAGTCGACAGACCGGGGAAAACCATCACGTAAAAAAATGCAACCTGTGCCGTAGTGGCCTGCCAAGGCCACCACGCGAGAAAAACACAAACCTGGGTGGCATGGCTTGCTTGCAAGCCATACCACCCAAACATCTGGGTTAGTTGCCAAGAAACACCGGTATCCGCCGGTAAATCCACACAAATTACGACAGCGTTTCTGAAAACTGCTCTAAGGGAGTTTTTTGCTGGGCGGCAGGCCTGTGTAACGCTTGAAGATTTTGGAGAAGTAGAACGGGTCGGGAAATCCCACAGCCTCGGAAACCTGCTTCACCGTCATGCTCTTTTGCGACAGGAGAAGTGTTGCGTGATTAACCCGTTGGCGATTAATGAATTCCGCCGGGGCCATGCCGAGTTCTTTTTTGAAAAGCGCATTTACGTATTCCGGCGTCAGGCCGAAACGCACAGCCAGGTCTTGCCGGGTTACCGGATCACGAAATCGCTTGCGGAGGAATTCCGTCATTTGCTCCATTCGGGCGGATAACCGTTTTTTGTCAGCCGGTTTGTCAGTCCAGTATTCCGCCAGGCGAATCCAGATACTCCGGGCCAGCGTCGAGACCAGTTCCTGCTGATATTTGCCGATACCGGTGAATGCTTTGGCGGTGGTTTCAAACAGGCTGCCCAGCGTAACGTCTCGGCCTGTCGAAGTGATCCGCCGGGGCGACGGATTCAGACGGTAGTCATTCGTTGCCCATTGGCCCCACGGAACCAACTCGCAATGCAGGCAACTAATGCTTGCCCGTCCCCCGCCATGGGCGCGACGGAAGGTGTGAATCACGTTGGGTTCTATCAGAAGCACCTGGCCCGAATGGAGCGTCTCGGTTTGGCCGGCGGCGTCGATATATTCAAAACGGCCGCGGACAATCAGGATTAATTCCGGGTCAGGGATTTTCCGCGGGCCCCAATAGCGGCCGACCGGGACGCCAAAGTAATTGGCAACCCGGACGACCGGCTGAATTTTGTCGGGGGTAATTTCTTTCATTTATCTGCCCGTTTCGCAAAAGCGTCTTATTATTGTACATGGACGTGTTATTCTCGTCTATTCCAAAATATCCTGAAATGGCTTATGCTTAGTGGTGTAACAGTGATAAATATTCGTAAGGTTACTGTTTTTAACGTATTTGGGTTTACGATAGCACATTATTGTTCAGGAGAGAATTATGGCCATTCAGACATGCAGGGAACCGTGGAAAGCTACCATGACCAGCCGCCAGCGGTTCAATAACCAGATGCACTACAAACCGGTTGACCGCTGCTTCAACATGGAGTTCGGCTTTTGGGAAGAAAATTTCAAGCAATGGCCGATTTTTATCGAAAACGGCATTACGACTCATGACGAGGCGCATGAACTTTTCGGTATGGACAAGATTTGTGTCGTCAGCGGTTGCGTCGAGCTATGTCCGCCTTTTCAGGAGGAAGTAATTGACGAGACCGAAAATCACAAAATTATCCGCAACCGGGACGGTCTGCTCGCGGAGGTGCCCAAAGACGGTCAGGGTAGCAGCATTCCGCATTACCTGAAATCTTCGGTCGTTACCGCGGACGATTGGAAACGGGTCAAGGAGGAGCGATTCGACGTTAATCATCCTGACCGCAAGCTGGACGTCGAGGCTATCAGGAAGGCCCATCCGCCGGAGCGTGATTATCCGGTGGGCGTGGATTGCGGCTCGATGATCGGCAGGGTACGCGACATGCTGACTTTCGAGGGGCTGGCTTATGCGTGTTTCGACTATCCCGATATGGTTGAGGACATGGTGGAGACAAGCTGCGTGCTGGTGGAGAATTTTCTCGATCAGGTTCTCGGCGAGATCGATTTCGATTACGCCAGCGGCTGGGAGGACATCTGTTTTAAGAACGGCCCGATTGTTTCGGTGGATTTTTTCAAGAACGTGGTTATGCCGCGGTACAAGCGGATCAACGCCAAACTCAAGGCCCACGGTATAGACCTGTGGTACACCGACTGCGACGGCGACGTCAGGCCGATTCTGCCGTATCTTCTCGAGGGCGGCATTAATTGTCTTTTCCCGTTCGAGGTCAACGGCTGCAGTCATCCCGGCGAACTGCTGGACGAATACGGCAAAGACCTGCGGATTATGGGCGGATTCGACAAGATGCAGATGGCTAGGGGGCCGGAGGCGATAAAGAAATACATGGAGTCGCTCGTGCCGTACGTCGAGCGTGGCGGGTACATCCCCTTCTGCGACCACCGCTGCCCACCGGACGTCTCGCAGGAAAATTATTTCTATTACCTCGACCTCAAGGAAAAAATGTTCGGCATGAAATAGAGACCATTGCGAAATCGGTGCAGGTGGCACAAGTTTGTAACCCTCATGGGGCAAGCCTGTGTCGTGGTGGCCTGGGAAGGCCACCACGCGCAGGGTGGGTGCTTGCACCCACGCGGAAAAACCTACCGTTTGGCCCCGGCTTTCTCAAGCAGCTTGATGATTTCCGTATGGCCTTCTCTCTCGGCTATTTTCAAGGCGGTTACACCGTTTTTGTGTTTGGCATTCACATCAGCGCCTCTGTTCAGCAACAGTTTTACATTTTCTGTATTGCTGTCTAGCACAGCCATCAACAAGGCGGTTACGCCATCTGTGCTTTTGGCATTCACATCAGCGCCTCTGTCCAGCAAGAGTTTGATGATTTTCGTATGGTTTTCCGCTATTGCCAAAGACAAGGTGGTTATACCGTCTTTGTTTTTAGCATTTATATTTGCGCCTCTGTCCAGCAAGAGCTTGACGGTTTTTATATGGTTTGCCACTACTGCCAAAGACAAGGCTGTTACACCGTTTTTGTCTTTGGCATTCACATCCGCGCCTCTGTCCAGCAAGAGTTTGACGGTTTTTATATGGTTTTTCACTGCTGCCAAAGACAAGACGCTTATACCGTCTTTGGCATTCACATTTGCGCCTTTGTCCAGCAAGAGTTTGACGGTTTTCGTATGGTTTTTCACTACTGCCATCGCCAGGGCGGTGTTGCCTTCTGTATCTTTGGTGTTTATCTCGGCACCCTTGTCCAATAACAGTTTGACGATCTCTGTATGACCATCAACCGAAGCCATCCACAAAGCCGTTGTCTCTCTCAAGCCTTTGGTATTTACATCCGCGTTCTTTTCCAGCAACAGCCTGACGATTTCCGTATGGCCGTCAGACGAAGCCATCCACAAAGCCGTTCCGGCTGTTTCCTGTTTGATGTTGACGTCCGCGTTTTTACCCAGCAATAGCTTGACGATCTTCGTATGGCCGCCAGACGATGCCGCCATCAGGGCTGTTGCACCATATACGTCTTTGGCGTTCACGTCGGCATCTTTGCCCAGTAGTTGTTTGACGATCTCCGCGTGGCCGCCCAGCGACGCCATTATCAAGGCCGTTGAACCGAATTTGTCTTTGGCGTTTACGTCAGCACTTTTGTCCAGCAAGAGTTTGACGGTCTTGGTATGGCCGTATCGCGACGCCATTATCAAGGCCGTTACATCGTATAGGTTTTGGGCGTTCACATTAATCCCGTTTTGAAGAAGACTCTTTACTTTTTCCAAGTCTCCATCTTTAGCAGCGAGAATAAAGTTTTCAACGTCCTTGGCATGGTTTGTGCCGTTATTGGTTTGTTTGTCTTGCGAGCAGTTTAGGCTACATGTTGCGATCAGGCTTATGGCAACGAGTTTAACAATGACGGTTTTCATTCGGTTCATGTTTCTGCATCTTTCTTGTTAGTCAGTTTTCACATGCTTCTGCAAGCAGAAGCATGGCACCCGACAATTTTCTCGTACAGTGTTTTTGTAGGCCGGGTCTTGGCCCGGCGTTGTGCTAATGGTTGAAGTGTCGCGTGCCTGTGAAGATCATTGCTAGGTTCAGTTCGTCGGCGCGGGCGATTACTTCTTCGTCTTTTTTCGCGCCGCCGGGTTCTATGACGGCTGTCGCTCCGGCGTCGCGTGCCCAGTCGAGGCTGTCCGGGAACGGGAAGAACGCGTCGCTGGCCAGGCTTGACCCGGTGGTGTCCACCACGTCGCCCCCGCCGTAGTCGCGGGCGATTTGCGAGGCGAGCCGCGCGGAGTTCACGCGGCTCATCTGTCCAGCCCCGGCACCGAGTAGGGCTAAGTCCTTGGCCAGCACGATGGCGTTGCTTTTGACGTGTTTGCAGATGAGCCAACTGAATTTCATGTCAGCTAATTCGGCATCGGTGGGTTGGCGTTTGGTAACCACTTTCCAGTCGTCGGTGTTCAGGCCCAGCAGGTCTCGCTGCTGCACAAGCATTCCGCCGACGATGTACTTCTGGTACATTTCGCGGTTGCGGTTGTCAGTCAGTTGGCCCGTAGCCAGCAGCCTGACGTTAGGCCCCCAGCCCTTGCGCTGCTGGATAATCTCAATCGCACCTTCCTCAAATTCCGGCGCGAGGATGATTTCCGCGAAGAATCCGCCTGCCCCGGCGGCTTTGCCCCAGCGGGGATACGTTTCGGTGATAGCCTCGGCTAGTTCCGCCGTAACCGGGCGATTGACCGCGATAATACCGCCCATCGCGGCGTTGACGTCGCCGAAGTAGGCTTTGCGGTATGCCTCCACGAGGTTCTCGTCGATGGCGACGCCGGCGGGGTTGGCGTGCTTGATAATCGCGACGGCAGGGGCGTCGAATTCCTTCACCAGCTCCAGCGCGCCGTTGGCGTCGAAGTAATTGTTGTACGAAATCGCCTTGCCGCCGAGCAGTTTCGCTCCGGCGACGCACGGCTCGGAGCCGACTTCGGCGGAGGCGTAGAAGGCTGCCTGTTGGTGCGGGTTTTCCCCGTATCGAAGTTCGCCGGCTTTGTTGTAGCTGAAGCTGATCCGCTCGGGGAATTCCTCGTCGAGTTCTCTGGCGAGATAGGTGCTGATGGCGGTGTCGTACTGGGCGGTCAGGCTGAACGCCTGGCGGGCGAATCGTTGGCGGAGGGTGAGGCTTACTTCGCCGTCGGCGGCGCTCATTTCGGCTAGTAGTTCGTCGTACTGGCGGGGTTCGGTTATTACGGTTACGAATTTGTGATTCTTGGCGGCTGCCCGCACCATGGTGGGCCCGCCGATGTCGATCATCTCCACGGCCTGGGTCTGCGTGCAGCCGTCTCTGGCGATGGCGTCGGTGAACGGATACAGCGACACGCAGACGAGATCGACCAGTTCCAGGTCGTACTTTTCGATGTCGGCCTGGTGGTCGGGGTCGTCCCGCAGGGCGAGAATGCCGCCGTGAACCTTCGGATGCAGCGTTACGACGCGATGGCCCAGCATTTCGGGAAAGCCTGTCCACTCCTGGACGTATCGCACCGGGATGCCCGCGGCTTCGAGCGCCCGGGCAGTGCCGCCGGAGGAAATAATCTCCACTCCTATATCAACCAGTTGCCTGGCGAAATCTTCAATTCCCGTTTTGTCAAACACGCTCAGCAATGCCCGTTTTATTTTCACGGCGTCCGTCACGATACTACTCTCCTGTTTTCTATTCTGATTTTTTTTAATATGTTGATAGCATGGATTTTCAATCCGTGGCCGTAGCAGCACAGGTTACAAACCTGTGCCACCATACTATTGAATACTGCTTGTGAAATAAAAAAGGGTTCGACTGAGCGAACCCTTTTTTGTGTTCCTGATAGGTCGGCTTTTATTGCCGGGCCTTGATATCTTCGACGGTCAGTCGGCCGGCGTCTTTGCTGCGTATGCAGAAGACCCTGCCGTCGCGGGTCGCGGTGTACACTGCTGGGGCGGCGAGGTTCTCGGCGAAGAAGTCAAACCCGCTGAGCAACACCGACGCCTTGGGGTCTCCGGTGATTTCGTTGACGATCACCAATTTGTTGTCTTTGCCGAGGACATAGACGTCGCCGTTTACCGTGGCCAGTACCTTTCGGCCTTGCGGGAGTCTCCAGCGTTTCGTACCGTTGGCCAGGTTAATCGCATACAGTCCATCGCCGTGGACATGCTGGAAGATCGTCAATTCGCCCACACGGATGGGGTCTTTGATGTCGCCCTTGACCTGCACGGGGTCCCAGAGATTCCGCCCATCATTCAGGTTCAGGGCGTAGATGTTTCCATCACCACAGCCGATAAACGCACCACGTGAATCTACGTGGAATTCGGTACTGATTGGCCCGTCCAACGGTTTTTCCCAGAATCGTTCGCGAATATCACCGGCAAAGTCAACCCGAAACGTCCCGCTCATCGTTCCCATATATAGCCGTCTGCCGTAGCAGGCCATCGGGGCTTTGATGATTTCGTCATTGATTTCTTCCCACCACCTGGCGACTGCCGGGAGCAGCGTGACCGCATAGTACATTTTTGAACTGGAGGCTACATAATAGCGTTCCCCGTCGGTGCTTCCCCGGTTTGTCGCGGAAAACTTCTTGAACGTGAAATCGCGATAAATCTTGCCGGTATCCCGATCTATTACCAGCAGGCGGGTGGAAGTATTGATCATCAATGCCTTGATTTTCGGCAGACTGCCCTTTGCCGGCGGGTCTTTGATATCCTCTACAGTGCCTACTTTCTCTGACAGGCGAACGTTGTTCTTGATGATGGGCGGGAAGATTTTTTCGTTTCTGCGGGTTATATTGACGACCCACTCGGGAATGCCGACCATCGCGTCCATTGCTACGAGGTTTCGACGATTGGTAAGGAAGTACAGTTTGTCGCCCAGATTGTACATCCGGGTTATTTGTTCTCCGTCGCTCAGGACGACTTGCGATTTCCAGTAATATTGCAGGTTGGCTTTACCCAGAGATTTCGGGGAAGCGATGGGATTGGAAACGGCAGCGGAGCGGACCAGGTCTGAACCGCCGTCGCCGCACCCGACCAGGAGAGAGGCTCCAACCAGGCAGGCCAACATAACATTCACCAATTCACGATTTTTTCGCATAATTTGCATAAAACACTCCTCAAGGCTCCAGCGTTACATAATCACACAGATTCGCCGCCTCGGCTTTTTCGAAAGCACGCAGCCGACTAATCCGTTCCAAATCGTCCTCGATACGATGGGCCAGCTTGAAAATATATGGGCCCCCGGCCAGGCGGGCTTGCAGATCCGCTTCCATTTCGTCCCAGTTGCCTTCGTAAAGTTCGCTTTTAAGGATTACCAGCATGCGTTCTTCGCCGGTCATCCTGGCGACAAACTCTTTGATTCCTTGCCGGGATTCATCCGGACGGGGTACCACGCAATTACCTCATGCCAGCAATGTTTCATTACTCGACGAATCACCCGGTAACGACACGAGCGTACGCTACATCCTACTTTAGAACTCCTTAACTGTACGGAAGATACTGTCGATTTGCAACCGATTTGTCCGGGCTATTCGCAATACATTTGCGACATATTCTGGGTGGAGGTTTTTTTGCCTCACTTCGCCGCGGCAAGAAATTTCCCGTGGCGTCTTGTTGAATAAGTTCATATTCACTATACTGCTGCCGGTTGGGAGCAATAAACACGTATTTTTGAGCGGAATATGGCGAAATTTTTTGAAATAGCGATGTACATAGTGTTACCGATGGCGTGGGGGCTGGGGGTGGCGTTTGTGTTTTCGCGGTTTCATCGCGGCAGGCGGTCCGGCAGCGAATCCGGCGGGGGAGCCGAAGAATGACCTTCTGGGAGCATTTTAACGATATCAGTGCTTATCTTTCCGGGCCTTGGCTTGTTTGCGTGTTGCTGGGTTTGGGGTTGTGCGTGGGCGTATTGACGGGGCTGTTCGGTGTGGGCGGGGCGTTTCTGCTGAATCCGATATTGATTGTCGGCCTGGGGGTTTCCGAGTCGATGGTAGTCGGCAGCAGCCTGAGTTTTACCATCGGCACAGGGGCGACGGGGATGGCCCGCCATATGCGAAACCGAAACGTGGATATCTACTCCATGGTGATTATCGGGCTGGGGGCGATTGTCGGAGTGCTTTCCGGCAGTTATCTGTTTGACTGGCTCAAAATGACGCTCGACGTTAACGTTTTCGAGATGGTGGTTCGGGCATTGTATATGGTTCTGTTATTGCCGACCGCGTGGCTGATAATTCGCGAACCCAAGCGGCACGACAGCGGCAAAAGCCTGCTTCAACGTCTGCCCATCCCGCCGCACGTGAACCTCAAACACGCTGGCTTGCCTGGCGTCAGTCTGCCCGGCTTGCTGGTAATAGGCCTGGCTATCGGTGTGGCCAAGGGGCTGTTGGGGATAGGCGGCGGGGTATTGTTTATGCCGCTGCTGCTGCTGGTGGTCGGCATGACAGCCCATCAGGCGGTCGGCACGAGCCTGGGCGTGGTGCTGTTCAGTTCGGTTGTCGGTACGATCAAGTACGGCTTGGATGGGCACGTCAATATTTGGCTCGTAATGTCATTGCTGGTAAGCAGTTCCATCGGCGTGCAGATCGGCGCGGCTATCTGTGAGCGTCTCCACGCGAAAAAGCTCCGCCGATACTTCGCCATCATCGTGTTCATGGCGGTTATTATGCTGGCGGTAGACCTGTACAGCAAATTGATGCAATAACAGCCCGGGCTTTGCCCCAGTGATACGCCGAGGGCTGCACTTTCCGAGATAATTTCTTCGAGGGCAATTCCTAAATCCCAAGAGTCTAATGCCGATATCCTCCATATTTGAGCCATCGGGGAAGGTGTATTCTCTGAAATTGGAATATTTAATTTAACTGTTGCCATATCGAGAATTCAGAGACTTTGTCTTATCCAGATAGCCTCTTCGCAAGCTAAGTTGTTTTTGCATCACCCGGTTATGAAAGCTATTGTTTAAATAGGGGGAGTATTTCTTTTTTTGGAGTGTCGGCAAACTGGTTTGACGGTGGTTACGGATAAATTTGCGAAGTTTCACCCATTTTTTGTTCAGAAAAAAACCTAATAATGACGAAAAACCCATGAGGCCTGATTTTATGCGCAGGTCTTCGTACTGGAAAATATACGAGGTGTATGTTGAGCACGACAAGCGAAAATAGAAATTTCGGGCGTAAAGACAGCCGTTTGGCATTGCTATTGTGGGTTGTCTTGACATCTGTGGTCTCTGTGGGTTTATGGGAATGTTTTTTCCACCAGGTGCCTTCAGCCGAGGCTCAAGTTCGGCCCAGGCTGGACGCAGGCGCGCAGCGCAAGCAACTGTTGGAAGCCCAGAACAAAACGAATGTAAAACTTGATGAAATAATTCGTTTACTCAAGAGCGGCAGTATCACAGTTAAGGTGCAAAGGCAGGCAAAGCCCAAGCCCGAAGGAGATTCCCATGGAAAGACGAAAATTAAAATCAAGAGAGCTGCGCCAAAGTAGGCGAGGCGGCTTTTCGCTGATCGAGGTCATTGTTGTTGTGATCCTGATAGCGATTCTGGCGACGCTGGTGATTCCCATGATGGGAACCGACGACTCTGCTGCGCGAGGAGCAGCCTTGATGGTGAGTTCCAACCTGGAATACGCCCGAAGCGAGGCCACCCGGCGACAGGCGTCGATTACGGTTACATTCAACACGGGTGCAGGAACGTTTACGCTTTCCGATGCCGCCGGGGTAGCGCTGACGAACCCTGGTACCGGACAGGATTACATAGTGAATCTGCCTGACGAGATGGGCAAAGACTCTTTGCAGATACTTTCGGCGGATTTTGGTGGAACGACATCGAACAGCATAACATTTACGTCGATTGGCGAGCCCGTTCAGACTGGAAGCGCAATTCCAGTGGGGACCGATGGCGTGGTAATAAAATGTGGTGATTCACAGTATAGAGTCAAAGTTAAACCGATAACCGGACTTGTGACTACCGTATCCGAATAATCCGGCGGATAAAAAAAATAAATAGCGTGATCTGGGACATGCTGATTTACAAGGAAGTAAAGTAATATGAAAACAACAGCGAAGCTTTCACCATTCTTCATATGGTGGACGTCCCGATTGACGCTTTGGGTTTGCCTGGTGGCCTTGTTTGCCTTTGCCGGTCTGGCTGAAGCCCAGGACGAAGCCGATACCAGCGAGCCGACCGAAACGACTGAGACAACGCCGAGCGGAACAACCGAAACGACTGAGGCAACCAAGGCCTCCGGCGTCGATGCCACCACCGCGGCAAGCGCTGCCGGAGGCATTCGAATGAATCCGGTTAACAACACATTCGATCTGACGGCTGTCGATACGGATGTCAAGTTGTTGCTGGTGCAGCTCAGCAAGCAGATCCGCCGAAATATCGTTACTTCCCAAGGTGTGCAAGGCAACGTTACCGTCGACCTGTACGGCGTTACGTTTGACCAGGCCCTCGCGGCGATTCTTCGCTCCGCGGGATTGGTTCACAAGGAAGAGGATGGAATTATCTACGTCTATTCCGCTGCGGAATTTGCTGCCCTGCAGATGGTAATGGAGACGAAGGTATTCCATCTGTACTACCTGACTGCCACCGATGCCAAGGCATTGCTCGAAGCCATGCTTACGGCCCAGGGCAAAATTACGATTACCCCGGCGGATGATACCGGTCTGAGGAAATGTGAAAGTGAGAAGCGCCCCAGCAACGCGGCGAAGGAAACAATAGTTGTTTTCGACACCAAAGAGAACCTCAAGAAAATCACGAGGGTTGTCGCTGAAATCGATGTTCGCCCGCCGCAGGTTCTGGTGGAGGCTACCATTCTCAGCGTTCTGTTGGACGACGACGATGATATGGGCGTCGATCTGAGTATCCTTGCCGGAAATGCGAACTTTAACCAGTACGGAGCTACCAGTAACCTCGGTGCGAACCCCGCAATTCCCGCTGCGCCTGGCGTACGTAACTTTAATAAAATTCAGGGGCGAATGGGTACAGGTTTCTCCGACTTGCAAACGGATACGCTTGGCGGGCTTTCGCTCGGGATTGTCAGCAGTAATCTCGCTATGTTCGTTCGCGTATTGGAGGAGACGCGGGACACGACGATGCTGGCCAACCCCAAGCTGATGATCGTCAATAAGCAGTATGGCGAAGTTTTGATCGGCGACAGTATGGGCTATATTGCTTCATCGGAGACTACCGACACTTCTACGACCAGTACGGTTGAGTTTCTTGAGACAGGCACGAAGCTGCATATTCGTCCGTTTGTCGGAAAGAATGACTATATTCGGATGGAAATCCACCCGGAAATTTCCGATGGTAACGTAACTGTTCCTGCCGGTGCTACCGTAGCCTTGCCAAACAAAACTACTACCGAAATCACGACCAATG
This sequence comes from Phycisphaerae bacterium, assembly GCA_021108335.1. Lineage (GTDB taxonomy): Bacteria > Planctomycetota > Phycisphaerae > SM23-33 > SM23-33 > JAIORC01. The sequence goes on along the minus strand of JAIORC010000146.1, from coordinate 909 downwards.
TCATAGTCCGTGACGGCAAGACGATTGTTATCGGTGGGTTGTTCCAGGAACGGAACATCCGCCACCGGTCGCAGATTCCCGTGCTTGGAAATATTCCCTGGGCCGGCAGCCTCTTCCGTAATACGAATGACAACCTGGAAAAGCGAGAACTGATTATCCTGATAACGCCGCACCTTGTCCGGTATGACTCGGATGAGGAAATCGGTGCGAAAATCAAAAAAGAGACAGACCTGTTCCGCCTCGGTGCTCGACGCGGACTGATGTGGTGGAACAGAACTCGCCTGAGCGATGCCTTCGTGCTGGAGGCCCGTCGGGCGATGGCTAACGGAGAAATGGACAAAGCCATGTGGAACATTGACCTGGCCTTGGCGACAGTACCAGTGAAAAACGACGCCCTGTTCCTTAAGGAAAAGCTTCAGCCTTGTACATCATGGGGAGCCTTGCCGGACTATTTGACCGCCAACAACCTCATACAGCAGTTCCTTCTCGATGAAACAGGTACGCCATACGGCCTGCGGGGAATGAAACCTGCCGAGAAAGAGCAAAAACCCGCCGAAAAGGTCGAAAAGGTCTCCAAACCAACCCCCGCCGTGATTTCGGAAACCAAAACCCCGAAGCCAAAAATAGAAGAACCGGCCAAGGAAGAACCGGCCAAGGAAGAACCCGCCGGGGAAGAACCTGTGATGGAACCGGCCAAGGAACAACCTATCAAGACAGAGCCTGCCAAAGAAGAACCTGCCAGGGAAGAACCTGCCAAGGAAGAACCAGCCAAAGAAGAACCCGCCAAAGAAGAACCCGCCAAAGAAGAGCCGGCTAAAGAAGAACCAGCCAAGGAAGAGCCAGCCAAAGAAGAGCCGGCTAAAGACGAACCTGCCAAAGACGAACCCGCTAAAGAAGAGCCGGCCAAAG
>JAIORC010000167.1 GCA_021108335.1 Phycisphaerae bacterium | reverse complement strand
GAAAGAGATGTCGCAGAAATTGTGAATCGATCTTTCATGGCTATCCCGCAAAAAACGCGGGATTTCCATGCCACCCGATATCGTGGGAAATTGCACAGGTTACAACCCCCCTGGGGGCAAACCTGTGCGACCAGAAAGTGCGAGTATGAAAATGATTACGATAACCGTAGACGATAAGAAGATTGAAGTTCAAGAGGGCAAAACCGTTCTTGAGGCGGCGGAACAGGCGGGGATTTACATTCCTTCGCTGTGCTATCATCCCGACCTCACCCCGATCGGTGCATGCCGGCTTTGCGTGGTGGAGATCGAGGGTATGCGAGGCTTTCCCACTTCGTGCACGACGAAGGCTGCCGACGGCATGGTCGTTCGCACCCACGGCCCAGCCGTCCAGGAATTCCGCCGGAATCTCATATGGCTGCTGCTTAGCGAGTATCCGATCGAGCTGGTCGAGGGCACGCAGTTCAAGAAGGTGGTGGACTATATCGGCATGAAGGAATTTCCGGCAGGCCATAGAAAATCCAGGCCGCCTCTGCCCGTCGCCGAAAACGATCCGCTGTACGTTCGCGACCCGAACCGCTGCATTCTCTGCGAGCGGTGCGTGCGGATGTGCCAGAAGGTTCGCGGTGTGGGGGCTATCGGGCTGGTCAATCGCGGGATAGACACGATTGTCAACACCAACAGCGACGAGTCGCTTGCCGACGCCCAGTGTCGTTTCTGCGGTGCGTGCGTGGAGGTTTGCCCCACCGGCGCGCTGGTGGACAAGAACACCTTCACCGAGGCCGAGCGGGAAGAGAGCCTTTTGCCGTGTTCCAACGCCTGCCCGGCGGGTATCGACATTCCCCGTTACGTCGGGCTTATCGCCGAGGGCAAGTATCAGGATGCCGTCGAGGTTATCCGCCAGAAGGCGCCGCTGCCGTTGGTGCTCGGCTGTGTGTGCGACCATCCATGCGAAGAGGTCTGCCGCCGCGAAAGCCTGGACAAACCCATCGCCATTCGCGCGTTGAAGCAGTACGCAGCCATGCAGGATTCCCGTCGCTGGCAGCCGGGGGTTACAGTCGCAGCCGACACGGGCAAAAAGGTCGCGGTCGTCGGTTCAGGCCCAGCCGGCCTGACGGCGGCGTGGTTCCTCCGCAAGAAAGGCTATGCCGTAACGATTTTCGAGGCGCTGCCGGAAGCCGGCGGCATGATGCGAGTGGGTATTCCGCGTTATCGACTGCCGGCGGAAATTCTGGATCGGGAAATTGCGGACATCACCGCTATCGGTGTCGATCTGAAGACCAACACGGCTGTCGGATCTCTCGACGAATTGTTCGCCGACGGGTTCGACGCGGTTTACCTGGGCATCGGTGCGGTTGACGGCACGATGATGGGCATCGACGGCGAGGACGACGCGCGGGCGACGGACGGTATCGCCCTGCTGCGGCGGATAAATCTCGGCGAGGATGTCGAGCTGCCCGGCAGAGTGGTTGTGGTCGGCGGCGGCAACGTAGCCATCGACGTCTGCCGCAGCGCGCTGCGGAAGGGCGCGGATAAAGTTACGCTGGTTTACCGGCGGACGCGTGCGGAAATGCCCGCTGAGCCGGAGGAAATCCAGGCAGCCCTGGACGAAGGCGTGGAGATGAATTTCCTGACGAATCCCCTGCGGATTCACCCGCGCGATGAAAATCTGCAGATCGAGTGCATTCGCATGGAGCTTGGCAAGCCTGACGCGAGCGGCCGACGGAGACCCGTGCCCGTAGACGGCAGCGAGTTCAAGATCGAAGGCGACTGGTTCGTCGCAGCCATCGGCCAGCAGTCGGTCGTGCCGGAGGCGTTCGGCGTGGACGTCAATAAGTGGAGCGAAATACAGGTCAACGAAAACGCCGCCACCAGCCGGCAGGGCGTATTCGCCGGCGGCGACATCGCCTACGGGCCGGCTTCGGTCATCAAGGCGATCAACGCCGGGCGCGTCGCAGCGACAGCCATCGACAAATACCTCGACGGCGACGGCGATATCGACCAGAAATATATTCCCGACGAGCAGGACGAGCCGTATATCGGCAGGGTTGAGGGTTTCGCGGAGAAAGACCGCCTTGCCATACCGGAGCTTGAACCGGCCCAGCGGACGAAAAGCTTCTGCCAGGTAGAGCTTGGCTACGACGAGCAGGCTGCCGTGGCTGAGGCCTCCCGCTGCCTCCGCTGCCAGTTACGCCTGGGCATAACAACGCCGCCCCTCCCGCCGGAGAAATAACTCACACGCCACAGCGTGGTGGCCTTCCCAGGCCACCACGGCACAGGTTGCAAACCTGTGCCACCTGCAACATACCGCGCGTTGGGTGGCATGGCTTGCTTGCAAGCCATGTGTTTTTCGCCGCGACTGACCCAAATGGACGAATTTGTTGCATGTGCCATGCAATTGCCGGGTCAAGACCCGGCCTACCAAAAACTGTAGCTTCGCGGCTGGTCGGTGGTGATAGAATTCGTAACAACACATGCTTCTGCAAGCAGAAGCATGGCACCCGGCAAGATAATTCAAAGGGGATGGCTATGATTTTTTTCGCCGCCGTAGCAGCAGGCCGACGGCCATAATCACGAGGCCTGATGTTACCGGCTCGGGAACGGCGTAGCCGATGGCGTAGGTGCCGCTGCTGTTCCTGCCGCTGAACCACATCTCGTCGCCGATGACGCAGGGAGTGTAGGTGCGGCTGTCCCGCCATGCGACGCCGTCGTCTTTACTGAAAATCGGATTCGACCCGTCGCGGGTCCATGATATCCCGTCGCTGGAGGAAGCGTAGCCGATTCCGTTATTCATCGAGCCGTCCCCGCCGCTGTACCACATGTGATATGCGGTATCGTTCTCCTTGACGACGGTACATCGGCTGACGTGTGTTCTGTCCCAGTCGCCGGGGTTATTCGTCGGAGCCAGCACCTCGCCGTCAGCATTGGTCGCCCCGTAGCGATACCAGTGCTTCCCGTCGGCGGAATAGCCCAGCCCCACGGATTCCTCCCCGCCGGTCGTTCCGTCATAGTACATCACGTACGAATAGTCCCGCGGATCGGTGCCAGTATTGCTGGCCGAGTGGTTCATCAGCACGTCGCACGGGCCATAGCTGCCGCGATTCCAGTCGCCGCTGCCACCGGTAACAATCTGCCGGCTGGCGTCTTGCGTCAGCACCTGATCGTTCGCCCACGTCAACCCGTCGGCGGAATCGGCATAGCGAAGGGCGCTTATGGAGTAGAGTTCGGTGGAATCCCAGTACCATGTCTGGTATCGACTGATGGAAGTATTATACCGGACAACCGCGTGCCTCGCGTTGGCCAGGCCGGTTACGGCATTGCCGCCGTTGCCGATTGTCCAGTTGATCCCGTTGGTGGAAGTGGCGTAGCACGGGCCTGTAAAAGAGTACGAAGAGTCATACCACATTTTATACACGCCGGCATCTTTGATTATGGTTGGATAATACGCCCTGTCCGGCAGGGGCGAATAGACGGGGTTCGAGGGATATTCGGTCCAGTCCGTCGTGGTTACAGCCATCGCCGGCGAAACGCACAAACAAACCACCGCAACCCGGAGCAGGGTAATTAAAAACCTTCGCGGCAAAAACCTCACGATTAGACCTGTAGCTGGTCTGAATGAGCGAAATTCCATCTTAATCCTCTCCGAAGGGATTTTTCAATTGAGTCAAGCTGAGCCACCGGCAAAAGCCGTTTAATCCCTTACGAGCCAAGCTATTCCAATTATATCCCGTTTCCCCAAAATCACATTGAAATGGCAAAATTTTTCGCGTAAAAAATCGTTCGCCACCGGCGCGACCCGTGCGCTACGGCTACGATGTCCGCTAATCCTCTGAGCCTTTTCCTGCCGATGGAATAGATAACGATATATCTTCGTTGCTGCGCGGGATGTTGCCGGTGCGGCGGCGGATTGTTGACGATTTTTGCGCAAAAACCGATGAGCCGACTATAGGCGGATGCAACTGGAGAACCGAAAACCCGAAACGCCGGGGCTGTTTGCCTCTGCCCAGCGGCGGCGTAGACGCCTTGTTGGCTTGGTGGTTGCGCTGGCCTGCGGAACTTTGCTGGCGACGGCGGCGATGTTGTCGCCTAATCCTGCCGGGCATGGCACGCACAGGCAGGGTGGTTTGCCGGTGTGCGGTTACCTGGTGAGGACGGGTTATCCGTGTCCTTCCTGCGGGATGACGACGTCACTGGCGGCGATGGCTCATGGGCAGATTGGCTTGGCGTTTCGCGCCCATCTGTTCGGCGTGCTGGTTTTCGCAGCCGTCGTAGCGGCGATGATATTGGCAGCCGTTCAGGCTGTTACCGGGCGAAATGTGCTGGGTCGGATTCGCCCGAGGCGTTGGAAATGGTGGCTGGCCGGTGCGATAGCCGCCTGGCTTGGCGGATGGGGCCTGAAGGTGGCCATCGGCGTGGCGACGGGACAATACCCCGTCGGAGTATGATGTACGAGGAATACGAATGAGATTAAATTTTCAAAAGACGGTAATTTTGCTACTGCTGGGCATGGCTGGTCTGGTTGGTTGCGACGCTGTGCGTTATGGGATTTGGCTGGGGCACTCTACGGAAGAAATAAAAGTAAAGGCTGAGTTTGGCAACCTGAAAAACCATACTGTCGCCATCCTGATCTACGCCGACGAATCCGTTCAGTTGGAATATCCCACCGTTCGCCTGACGCTCGGCGCCCATATATCCGCCCAACTGAAAAAGCATATCAAAAAAATCCGGGTTATCTCCCCCCTTGCAACGGCCCGGTACCAGGACGAACACAGTCATTGGGAGTCGTTTGACAAACAGAAAATCTGCAAAGATCTCAACGCGGACTTTGTGCTGTTCGTTGCGCTGGAGGAGTATACCTCGCGGGTTTACGGCTCCATGGACGCCTACCAGGGGCGGATTACGGCGACGGCTGAACTCTACGACGCCCTTGCCGAAGACGAAGACCCCGTCTGGCCGACAGATGGGGAAACGAGAACCGCAGAAGCAATCTACCCGGAACATATTATGTATTCCGCCGGGCACGAGCTGAAGATCAGGAACAAAGCCGAGATAGTCTTCTCCGAAAACCTGGTGAAGTTTTTCTATAACCACAAAGTGCCCAAATATAAAGACGAGCTTGCCCCGAGCGAGGAGTAGCATTGAAGACAAAAATATCCATCTTATTGATTCTGGCAGGTGCCTCCGCAATGAGCAGTCTCAGCGGCTGCGCGGCATTCGCATATTTGGCGACGCTATTTACCCCGCCCAAAACGATCAAGCCGGAATACGAAATTCCCAAAGACAAGACGATACTGGTTCTCGTGGACGACCCGTCCCATCTTGCCCAAGGCGAATCAATTCGATACGAACTGACCCGCCAACTCAATAAAGACCTCGTAGCCAGTTGCATTACCGAGGATGTAATTTCCTATCATCAACTGAGGCAGTTGATGGTGGCGACACCGGAATTCCACAACCTTTCCAATACGGAAATCGCGAAAAAAATCGGTGCGGATATTGTCCTGTATGTCCAGATACGAGAATTTTCGCTGAAGGACCATCCATCAAGTCCAGTCTGGCAGGGAAACCTGCGGACGACCATTCGGGTGGTCGGTGCCGAAGAGGGTACGCTATGGCCTGAAGACAGCCTGGAAGGCTATGACGTAAAGAAAGTCAGCACGCCCCGCGAGACCCATGAATACATAAAAAATGCAGGCCGAAAGCTGACTAAAACCCTCGCAGAGGACATGTCCTGCAACATTATAAATCTGTTTATCGAACATAAAGGCAGGGATCATCACGACCTGCCGGAAAAAGACGTAGAGGAGCAGCCGTAACTGCTTTTGCCGACAGAGCTTATCTGCGTGGCTGGCTCGCGGACAAGCCGTAAAAAACAATAAGATAAACTTGACAAATAAGCAATATATTGTATACTGTTTTTTGGAGATGGAGGAGCATCCCCGGGTAGCTCAACTCCCCGAAAAACAGAAGGGAATCGCCGTAGCATCCGCCAGGTTGGTGGATAATGGAGCGAGTTTATGAATCGCGTTCTTGTGAGGATGGTTATTGTTGTTGCTGCTGTATTGATTTTCGGTGCGGGGATCATTGTCAGCGGGGAAGAAACAGGCACAACGGTATCGGTAGACCAGCAGTCTCCCAGTACGTTGGCGGTAAACCGGGCGGAAGCCGGTGGATTGGAACTGGCCGTGTTCAGCATTTCGCTGGGCGGGGCGATGTTCTTCCTGTTTCGGCCTAAGTCCCGCAGTATCAACAAGTAACATGATGGTTGAACATACCAAGGGTTGTCCCTGTATGCTCAAGCTTTCGGCTGATATCCACCGCTGTCGCGACATCGCTATGCCGCCAGCCCAGCGGGCAGGGGCATAACCGTAGCATAGGGCACTCTTTAGGAAACCTCATAATCGGATAGCGGCTCTGGCAAGCCACTCAAAACATTCCATATTTCTAACAGTCCATCTGCTCTTTGGGTGGGGCGGAATTATTTAACCCCAACCCCTCTTCGCCGATAACCCCTTTGCCGGCGAGGCTTTACAGCTCCCCCTGCGCCCGCGTGGCCGATTCCGCCCGTTATCTGGGAAATTCCTTTCGTGACAGGATACAATAACAATGAATGGAATCTCGTTTGCAACAGTAGATAGTTGTCGGGGAAATTCAGATGGCTTTTCGGCCATTGCGACTGCTGCCCCGGTTCGTATGCGAAAGGGAGGAACTACATGTTCCTGAACGTGGAAAAACACGGAGGGGTGGTTATAGTTTCCCTTCAAGAGCCATGCCTCGATGCCACCAATTATCAGGACGCCATTGCGAACATCACCCCGATGTTCCGGGAGAATTGCAAGGTGATCCTGGATATCACAGAGGTACAATACGTTGACAGTACAGGTCTGACCGCCTTTACGTCTTGCCACAATAAATGTCAGGACGCCAACGGCCGTCTCCGCATCTGCTGTGCATCGGGAGCCGTCGAGGAAGTTCTCGAACTGGTCCACATGGATCGGCTCATCCCGATATTCGATACCCAGCAGCGCGCCATACACTCATTCGCGGAGGGTTAGGTGGGGACTATTTCAGAGCAGTTTGAGTAATGATTGTCGTAGCAGGGTGAGCGAGGGTGCGACAAAAATTGCTTAAGCTGCTCCGGGGGGTTTCTTTACATCATCAGGCCGTCGTGAAAGCAACACGGATGGACTTCGGCAAACCATCACAGACTACTGGATTCCCCGGCCTTCTTCGATTACACTTCTCCCGCTGATATAGAATCTCCTGGACACAATCTCCGTTTTTCACGGGAAAGGATATCTCAATGAAGGTTTTGCTGGTCGGAAGTGGTGGACGGGAACATGCCCTGGCGTGGAAAATGATGCAGTCTCCCCAATGCGAAACGCTCTACGCAGCCCCCGGCAATCCGGGTATCACCGCCGACGGCGGCCAGTGCGTCGACCTGGCGGCGGACGATATTGAAGGCATCGTGGAGTTCGCCAAGTCCAATGGCGTGAAGCTCGTTGTGGTAGGGCCTGAGGTGCCTCTTGCCGCCGGGCTTGGCGACGCCGTCCGTGACGCGGGCCTGCTGTGTTTCGGCCCGACCGCCGAGGGCGCACGCATTGAATCCGACAAAGCCTATGCCAAAATGCTCATGCAACATGTCTCGCTGCCGACCGCCGAAGCGCGGATATTCACAGACCTCGACGCAGCCAAGGCTTACGTACTCTCGCGGGATCACGGCATAGCCGTCAAGGCCTCCGGGCTGGCTGCCGGCAAGGGCGTGTTCGTATGCCCGGAACCCTACCAGGCAATCAAGCCGCTGGAAGACATCATGGGCAGCAAGGTCTTCGGCAAAGCCGGCGAGACCGTCGTCATCGAGGAAATGCTCACCGGCCAGGAGGGCAGCGTGTTGGCATTGTGCGACGGGCGGAACATTTACCCCCTCGAAGCCCTTCAGGATCACAAGCCGATCGGCGAGGGCGATACCGGCTTGAACTCCGGCGGCATGGGAGCGTACAGCCCCGTGCCGATTATCGACGACGCCATGATGACCCACATCGAGCGGGAAATCCTCGTGCCGATCATCGACGCCATGCGTCGCGATTTCGGCCGATACGAAGGCCTACTCTATGCCGGGCTGATGTTCACGCCCGCCGGGCCTAAGGTTATCGAATTCAACTGCCGCTTCGGCGACCCGGAATGTCAGCCGCTGATGATGAGGCTCAAAAGCGACCTCCTGGAAATACTGACTGCCACCGCTGAGCATCGGCTCGACAAGGTTACCATCGAGTGGGACCCGAGGCCGTCTGTTTGCGTGGTGATGAGCTCCGCCGGCTATCCGGAGGCGTATAAAAATGGCTTTGAGATTACCGGCATCGCCGACGCCGACGCCATTGAAGACGTGAAGGTTTTCCATGCCGGCACAGCCATGCGTAACGACAAACTGGTTACCAACGGCGGCAGGGTGCTGGGCGTTACAGCCATTGGCGACACGCTCGAAGAGGCTCAGGAAAAGGCCTACGGCGCAGTAACGAAAATCCAATGGCAAGGCGCATACTGGCGAAGCGACATAGGCGACAAAGCCATCAGCGAAACAAAATAATATCGCCGCATGCGGCGTACCGGGATGCCGTGACATTCGCGGGGTGCCGTGGCGGGAAGCGAAGCAACAGCCACGATGCTACAATAGCCAGTAGGTTGCAACAAGTTGTATAACCTACGAACTATGGGAAGGAGAAGGGAAATGGACACGTTGGAGTCGAATAAGCACAAACGCTGTGGCATAGGCGCTGTGCAAATAGATGGCTCGTTCGGGTGTAGTAGATTCTATTCTATGGTTGCGATCCTGGCCGTCGTGGTGTTGATGTCATCCCAGGGGTGCATCTGGCAGTATTGGCCAATCCATTTGGAGGCACCGGATGGCCGCGTAGCGTATTCCTTAACCACCAAGGCTAAAAAGGATTCGTATCACACGAGATTAACAAGACGGCAAGATAGCGGAAGCATGTCCCTCTTTCTGGAGGGGAAGGCTGAGTCGATGGCGCTGAGTCCCGATGGCCAAATGCTGGCTATTGCGCTGGCAGAATGCTCTACGCACATCACTTATCGTGTGATACTGGTTCAAGCCAACACCCTCAGAGTACTCAGGCAACTGCCCATTGCCCTTCCGGATGTTACAAGAGACTCCGATGGATATATGCCATCGATTCAGCGATTTGACTGCATGGCGTTATCCCATGATTCAAAGAAGCTTGCGACCTATTTCTGGAAACCCTCACAAGAAGGTTATAAGTCAGTTGTCGCTCTGTGGGATACGAAGACCGGCGGTCTTCTCCAGGAACTACGATTGCCAGAACACGACGCGATTCTGCGGACACAAGTTTACACAGAAGATGTCGCCAGCATGGCGTTCTCGGAAAATGGGGCGTTTCTCGGAATGTCCGGGGCATGGAGTATCAAGGACGACGTTGAGCAACCCGATGGTTTCATTCGAGTGTGGCGTCTCTCGGATGGCAAGGACATAGCCACGTTGCGCCCCAAAGGGTTGAGATTCCTGTGGAGCTTGTGTTTTGACAAACCAGCCCATCATGTGGCTGGCTGGCATTGGATCGGAGGAGACGATCGGCGCTCCGCCGTAACTATATGGGCTTTGCCGAAAGGTGAGCAGACTGGCAAGAAGGTCTTCGACTCAAAGGTACGGTCCATCACTTGGTCCCATGAAAAGAACGGCTTTGCAGTCCGCACCGACCAGAGCAGTCTCACGTATATGCTGCCAATGTCGAAAATTCCTTCTGCGATGGGAAAACGGAAAAACCCGGTTGGTAAAGGCAAAAAACCGAAGTAATAACAATCCGAGCGTGTAAAAGGCGGGACAAAATCGTAGCTGGGGACGGACAGTTCGGTTAACAGTTCTTGCAAATTCGCATGGCTGTGCGGTAGGATTGAGGTATGGTTAAACGGTTGCTCTTGGAAAGCTTAAATTTTACTGGGAACCTCCCAACTGATTATAGTTCGCGGGAAGCCCCGGAGCGAAAATGATCGGGGCCTTTTTGTAGCGTGTTGGAGTCAAAGGGTTATGGGCATAGACGACAAGATCATTAAGGATATCGTTCGGCGGATTCTCACCGTTGCCAAGCCAGACAAAATCATCCTCTTCGGCTCAGCAGCCACGGGCCAGATGACCCGCGACAGTGATATTGACCTGTTGATTGTTGAGCCCGATCCCAGTAACCAACGCAAAGAATATGTACGTATTCGAAAAGCGCTGTGGGAGTTCGACTACCCATTTGATATTCTCTTCATCGCGACGCGATGGTTCGAGGAGAGCAAGAATGTCGTTGGCAGCATCGCCTACCCAGCCAACAAATATGGGAAGGTGGTTTATGAAGCAGCCTGAGAATCCTACAGTCGTGGTTCGTATGAGGTTTTGTCTTCGAGTTGCAGTTCCAGCGGTTTGGTGAATTCCATCGCCACCTCAGCCATCCCGTCTTCGTCAGCCTCACCACGCCGGATAATCCTGCTCGTGCCGGTATACGTCTTGGCTTTGCCTGTGGCAGCCTGCAAAACGTTCAGGCGGATATTCATCGGCTGGCCGGCGTCGGGAAGAAGCTCCGCGGGCATTGGTATGCAGAAGCCGCCGTCCGAAATGTTGGTGGTCAGGGCGGTGATTACCGTATCGCCCCGGGAACTGATTGCCTGGACGGTAAACTCCAAGTCAAACCGCGGGTGTTTTCGACGTTCGTCGGTCATACTATTATATCGCGTCTGACGCGGGGAAAATTTTGTTTTTTTGCCGATATTCCACCAAAATACGTCGGGTGGCTGGTGTTGGGTGGCACAGGTTTGCAACCTGTGCCGCGGTGGCCTGGGAAGGCCGCCGCGATACCGCTCGAAGGGCAAAAACACATGGTCCCCTGGGGACCATGCCACCCAAACAAATCCAGGGTGGCTGGTGTTGGGTGGCACAGGTTTGCAACCTGTGCCGTGGTGGCCTGGGAAGGCCACCACGCGGGAGTTAAGGGTGGGCGGTCTTGAAGATGCCCCACGTTACAGCCGGAACTTTACTTCGCCGCCGACGATTGTCATTACGGGTCGGCCTTTGAGTTTCATCCCGTTGTAGGGGCAATTTCGGCCTTTCGAATGGAATTGATCGACCTTGACCGTCCATTTCTTTTTGGGGTTGATGACGGTTACGTCGGCAGCCCGGCCGACTGTCAGCGTGCCCAGCGGGGAATGTATCACCTTCGCCGGGCCTGTGGTCATTCGCTCGATCAGTGTCGGCCAATCGCAATAGCCGGCCTCGATCAGCGCCTTTGCGTAAAGCCCCACCGCCACCTCCAGCCCAATTATGCCGAACGGCGCCAGCGCGAATTCCAGTTCCTTTTCTTCCCGCGTGTGCGGTGCGTGATCCGTCGCCAGGCAGCATAGCGTTCCGTCGGCGACGCCCTGGCGGACGGCTTCGACGTCGCCAGCGGTTCGCAGCGGCGGGTTGACTTTGTAGTTGGGATCGTAGCCCATGCAGGCAGCGTCGGTCAGCAGCAGATGGTGCGGCGTCGCCTCGGCTGATACGTTCAGCCCGTCGGCCTTGGCCTGGCGGAGCATCTCGACGCTGCCGGCGGTGGAAACGTGCTGCACGTGATAGGCTGCCCCGATCCGCTCGATGAGTTCCAGGTCGCGGCGGAGCATGATTTCCTCGCCCGCCGACGCGATGCCGCCCAGGCCCAGCCGTACCGCCACAGGCCCGGAGTTCATCGAGCCGCCGAAGAGCGAAGGCTCCTGGCAGTGCTGCATCAGCGGAACGCCGAGCATGGAGGAATATTGCAATGCCCGCTGCATGACCATGCTGTCGCCCACGCCGTTTCCGTCGTCGGTAAAGGCGACAGCGCCGGCTTCGAGCATCAGGCCCATCTCGGCGAGTTCCTTGCCGTCGCGGCCTTTGGAAATGCACCCCACCGGCAGCACGCGGGCGAGATTCGCCTTGCCGGACTGCTGAAGAACATAGTGAACCGCCGAGTCGTTATCCAGCGGCGGATTGGTGTTTGGCATGCAGCAGATGGTGGCGAACCCGCCAGCCGTGGCAGCCGCAGCCGCCGTGGCGATGGTTTCCTTATCTTCGTATCCCGGCTCGCGACAGTGCACGTGCGGGTCGATAAGCCCGGGGCAGACGATTTTTCCGCCGGCGTCGATAACTTCGGCGCCCCTGGCGTCGGTCTTGTTCGTCGTGCCGACCTTGGCGATTTCACCGCCGGCCAGCAGAACGTCGCATACCGCGTCAACCCCGTTGGCGGGGTCTATCACGCGTCCGTTTTGAAGCAGTGTTTTTTTCATAACCGCCTTTGTACAAAGATGTTGCGTTATTTTTTCATGGCTGGTGCTGCAATAAAGTTCGATTTACTTTTGTTTTTTCTTTGATTTAATTTGGTTTTTGCCGAATTTAATGAGTACAATAGTCATGTGTGGGATTGGTTGTCAAACCTAAGCGGTTTGGCCTATGGGTTCTTCGGAACCGCCAATTCCTTTTTTTGCGCTTAACTTGGATCCACTCCCAAAGCCGAAAAGCCCCATAGCCGCTTTGAACTCCAAGCCCCGGCTTGAGGGCTATAACTAAGATCTCTAAAGGACATAAAAAATTTCTCCAGTACAGAGTCGTTTTTTCGTCCGGCGTAACGAGCACACATTAGATAGGCAACAATATCGACTATTTCCCCGGCAGGGGTAATCTCAGAATCGTAAAAAAAGGGGGTTTCGACAATCTGCTCGAATTCCTGAGCTTCTTTACTCTTGAAAAGATAATTCCGAAAAGCCCTGGATATATGGCGATTTGTTTGCCGATCCCGCTCATCAAACGCCAATATGCCAAGTCGCTCAGGATGCTTGTCCGCTAAAAATTGGTGTACTCGTCGGACAAGTCCTTTATGCAAATCCGGAAGAATTCCCTTCCCTCGCAAACGACTAAGCTCCAAGCCTTCCGGGTGGTGTTGGGCCACCGCGAAGGGCGTTAACTTGTAAAGTTTGCATAGAGATATGATTTCCTGGATAAAATCTCGATTTCGAGGAGATTGGACTCCTCTGGCATTGAGAAGTTTTGACCCCTTCAGTTCCATTTCATCCGGCTCCCTGACGTGCCAGAAACGTTTTTTCAGTTTGAATAACTCTCTGGCAATATCCCGGCAGCTTTCTTTTGGAACACATATTGCAGCCAAAGCAGTCCAAACATCCCCGACTGCCTTCTGCTGATAGCTTTCGTCAATGAACACTAGCATAAAGACCTACTCTCTTCCTTGCGACACCAGGTACAGCACCGCCATTCTGATCGCCAAGCCGTTGGTAACCTGCTGGAGGATGCAACTGTTCGGCCCGTCGGCGACTTCGGTGGTGATTTCCACGCCTCTGTTGATCGGGCCGGGGTGCATAATCAGCACGTCCCTGCGGCAGCGTTTGAGCCGCTCGGCGTCCATGCCGTAAAGTTTGTGATATTCCCGCAGACTGGGGAACAGCCCGCCGCCGAACCGCTCGAACTGAATCCGCAGCATGTTGATCGCGTCCACTTCGCCAAGCACGTCGTCGAGGCAATGGCTGATCGAACAGCCCATCGCGGTGATGGCGTTGGGCACGAGCGTCGGCGGGCCTACCACCACGACCTCGGCACCGAGCTTACGCAGCCCAAGGATATTACTGCGGGCGACGCGGGAATGAGCGATGTCGCCCACGATAGCCACTTTTTTGCCGGCGATTCCGCCAAGCCGCTGCCGCATGGTGAAAATATCCAGCAACGCCTGCGTCGGATGCTCATGGCTGCCGTCGCCGGCGTTGACCACCGACGCTTCCACCTGCCGGGCAACCATGTGCGGCGCACCGCTCTGGCCGTGCCGCATCACGAACACGTCCACGCCCATCGCCTCGATATTCCGCACGGTGTCCATCGTGGTCTCGCCCTTGGAAACGCTCGAACCCTTGGCGGTGAACAGTAGCGAATCGGCACTGAGCCGGCTGGCTGCCAGCTCGAAACTCATTCGCGTGCGGGTAGAATCCTCGAAAAACAACAGCCCCACCACCTTGCCGCGCATGGCGGGAACCTTCTTTATCGACCGGGTGGAAACCTCCTTGAAACTCTCAGCCGTCTCCAGCAGGCAAACAATTTCCCGCGGCGAAAGCTCGTCCAGCCCCAGCAGGTCTTTGCGGGTCCAGACGAAATCCGGCTCGACGGTAACTTCCGCATTTGGCGCGGCGTGTCCGGCTGCGCGTTTGGGGAGCGACTTACGCTTTTTTGACGATATAGGCGCCTTCCTGGCCATCGTTTTCTTTCAGTTTCAGTTGGATTCGTTGCCCGTCGGGGGCGGAGAGTGTTTTGCCTACGTAGTCGGCGGCGATGGGCACTTCGCGCCCGCCGCGATCGATCAGTACGCCCAGTCGGATAATCCTGGGCCTGCCGAAATCGTGAATCGCGTCGAGGGCTGCCCGGATGCTTCTGCCGGTCTGCAACACGTCGTCAACCAGCAGCATCCAGCGGTCGTCGATGTCGAAATCTATTTCGGTAGCCCGCACCAGCGGCGCACCACGGCGACGGGACAAATCGTCCCGGTAAAAAGTGATGTCCAGAATTCCGAGGTCCACCTGCATTTTCGGGTAGTCGGCGGCGAGTCGCTCGACAAGCCGCCTCGCCAGCGTCTCGCCGCGCGTGCGAATGCCGATAATGGCAATGGGGGCGTCTTTGGGCATGTTGGCGGTAACAGCCTTGAATAGCTTACTGAGCGCGCGGTCGACCTGTTCGGCGGTAAGTATCTTTTTCATGTCGCCTCAAAGTGTATTACCCAAACGGGACAATGGCAAGAGAGAATCTGAATCAGTGGGTAAAACGGTAAAATATGTGCGGCAAAACGGCAAAGCGTGTGCGGTAAAACAGCCTAAGTTGACACGGGGCAAATCCGATATCTACCTGTGCCGGGGAAGCTGCGCCCGCTGGGTGGCGAAGGTTTGTAACCCGTGCGAAAACCGCGTGGGTGCAAGCACCCACCCTACAATCGTGGGTGGCATGGCGACACCGAAGGGGTCGCCATGATGAATCCGAAGCATGCTTCTGCAAGCAGAAGCATGGCACCCGATATTCTTTTTCGGGCGGGTTGCGAAACTGGTGTAGGTGGCACAGGTTTGCAACCTGTGCCGTGGTGGCCTGGGAAGGCCACCACGCTAGAGTTAAAAAATGTAAATTGTTTAAGGAGATATCCCGTGAACGCCTGTGAACTTGAAAAGCTGCTGAAACGGAATTGGAAATGGCTGGGCGGGCTGGCGATTCTGCTCGGCGCGACATGGCTGGCGAATGAACTTGCCCCCGCCGCCGAGCCGACCACCAGCACCGACGTATTCTACCAGGTAACCTACACGGATCGGACGATAAAGAATCTGCCCGAAGCGCCGCGAACCAACGTGGGCGTCATGATGGTTACGCGGGTGGCCCATTTTACGTCGTCGGCTCCGCAGTATAACACCGTCAGCACGGGCAATGCGCCGCTGGAGGTGCTCAACCCCAGTCGGACAGTCAGCACGAAACTCAAGTGGGACGGCAAGGCATGGGTGGCAGCCGTCAAAGCCCCGCCCACGCGACAAAAAGCCCCCGCCGCCGGGCCTGCGCCGCCTGCGGACATCGCGACGGAATTGCAAAAAATCCGCCAGGCCGTCGCCGCCGCCGAAAAGGCAATCGCGCTAGCCGACAAAGCCCTGAGCACCTCCGCCAGCAACCCAGCCGCCCTGACAAACGCCCGGGAAGCACTGGCCGACGCAAAAAAATCCCTCGCCACGGTACGACAACAAATCCAAACCGTCGCTGCAAAAGTAAACACGCCAAGCCGAGCACCCGGCCCGCCCGCCGGCCCGCCGGCCACGCTCTCAACGGACTTGCACGTCGAGGGTTACGGCGGCTGGGGACGCCGCCGCTGGGGATGGGGCTGCGGAAATGTCTCAATCCACAAAGAAGAACCAAACCCCGATTACGACACAGGCCCAAGAGTAATCATCCGCCGCGATGAGTGATCACCGGGATAAATGAATTTCCATGGGCTGTAGGGTGGGTGCTTGCACCCACGCGGTTTTCGCACGGGTTACAACCCCCTTTGGGGCAAGCCTGTACCGCCTGCACAGGTTTCGCGGCGGCCTGGGAAGGCCGCCGCGCGGAAATGAAAAATTCATTTCCGCGCGATTCTTCCTCATAGCCATCCAACCAGCCCACGCGTGGGTGCAAGCACCCACCCTACAAAAACTGGTTCCCGTTTTTGCCCTATTTCCATCGGCCCATTTTTTCTCCGTCGGCGGCGCCTCGGTTGTGGAAGAATGTCGGGAGGGATTGGATGAGGCTTTTGGGTTTGTAGAGGCTTTCGACTTCGCCGCGGCAGTTGTACCAGCAGCAGGTGCAGTCGTTATTTTTGGAGGCGGCACGCAGCCGGTCGCGGATTGCGTGTTGGCTGTGGCGGTAGAGGTTGGCGATGGGCCTGGCCTTGTTCTCCACGCAAATGGCGATGTCGCCCGTGGAGTCGATATTGTAAAACGCCCGCCCGGCCCGGCAACCCGGAATGCCGCCGGCGAGAAACTCGTCGAACTTGCCCAGGTAAGTCGGATTGGACAGAAAATTCCGGTTTCGCCGCCACATCTCCAGCAATCGCGGCGAGACAGCCCCGTCGTTGTGGGCGAATTCGTGCGTATTGATTTTGCGGAACCCGTACGGCTGAATCATGAAATACGCCTGCCGCCGGGCAGCAGCTTGCATAATGTCTTCGATCTGATCGATATTGTCGTTCAGCAGCACAGCCATCACGTTTACCCGCTGATAGTCGTACTTCCTGGCGGCTGCGAACATTTCCACCGCCCGCCACGCCTGCTCCCAGGCTCCCTTCCGGCCTCGTGCTTCGTCGTGGGCGGTGGGGTCGGAATAATCTATGCTCACCGACACACCCCACAAGCCGGCAGCCATCACGTCACGGGCGACCTGCTCGGTAACATTCCAGCCGTTGGTGGTAACGAACGGTAAATGAAACTCGGCGATTTCCCCGACAATCTCCGGCAGGTCAGGCCGCAGGAACGGCTCGCCGCCGGCAAGGCTTATCAGCATCGAGCCGAACGACGCCAGCTTGCGCGCGCCGATACGGTAATCGCTGACGGGCGGCTCGGGCTTTTTGCCCATAGGGTCTCGCCAATATCCGCAGAACCGGCAGCGGAAGTTGCAGCGGTACGTAACCTGCCACGCGCACCATATGGGGTGCCCGCTGGTCCAGGTGCGAAACAGCCTCGCTTTTTTGGAAAATGAACTTAACATACCGCCGCCAATGTACCGCCTGAGGAGAAATGTATCAAGATTCCGGCTGCTCCTGCTGTTTGAATAGTGGCTCGTGCTGTTCGGCCTGCCGCATTTGGGTAGCCATGATGAAGGCTTCGTGGATTCTCTTCCGCGTGGCTGCGGCTGCAAGGATCTTTTGTTGCCACATTGTCCACAGCAACCTCCATACGATATACCCCACCACAAGTGAGATGGGGTATCCCCAGCCCCAGCTCAGGGTCCACAGCGATTCGACGGGAGAGTAGCCCAGAGCTACACGCAATAGTTCAGGCCCGGCATAGGAACTACAGATCAGCAGAATGACATACAGGCTGCTTGGAATATAGGGCTCGCGGTCTCCCTCCTGCCGGCCCAGCACGATTGTGGCGATGGGGTTCATCAGGAACAGAATCGACAGACCGATTATGCCCAGTATTTTCGTGTTACTGTATATGCAGGACCACCAGACATCTACCGCTACCAGAATAGTCGCGGCAATGGTGAGTGTTTTGAGAGTGCTTTTAATATTTCTTTTGTTATCCATTTTCGATAAATCACCACGAAATTTTTCAGGACAAATTCAGGACAACTACTCCTTTTACATTAAGGCATTCAGTGTGAAAATTCCAAGACATTTGCCCGCGTGGGGAGTGAGCAAACATCGTGGCTGAAAGCTTCGCTTCCCATCACGGCACCGGGTCTGAGGGGGAGGGGATGTATCAAGATTCCTACTGCTCCGGTTGTTCGTCCCGCTGTTTTTGGGCAGCCCTGGCGGCGGCTTCGTGGATGCACTTCTGCACGGTCATAAGGGTTTTTCGCCGGAGCATCGCTCCCAACAATATCCATGTACCATACAACCCCACGAGAGCGGCGGGATATCCCCAGCCCAAGTCCCACGGCGAGGCGATGGGAGGAACGCCAAGAGCTATGCCCAGCAGTTCAGGCCCGGCATACAGCCCCCCGAGCAGCAGGGCGACAAACAGGCTGTTTGATACCCAGGCCTTGCGATATCCCGCGCGCTGGCCCGCCACGATTACGGCGATGGGGTTCAGCACGAACAGAACCAGCAGGCCGACCGTGCCCAGCATTTTCATGCTGCTGAGCGGGCTGAACAGCCAGATATTCGCTACGACCAGGACATACGCGGTAATGGTGAGCAATTGGGAAATTTTTATTTTACGCATATCTGGTAATTTAAGGCATTCATCGTGAAAACTCCAAGACATTTGCCAAGCCGGGCATGTGGAGATGTTTTCCGGCCAGGGATTCTTGACAGCCTGTTGCGGGGGACATACCCTAGAGCTTGTACCGTCTGCGAGGTCTGGAACGTGCTTGAATTTCCGAAGCGTCAAATGTTGTTGCCTCATGCCACCGTGGGCATGGAATTTATTATCACGGTCGGACTGTTGACCGGCGGCGGAATATGGCTGGATTCCCGGTACGACACGTTACCGTTATGGACGCTGGTGGGGTTTGTGCTGGGCTTTGCCGGCGGGCTTTATCGCCTGATCCGGGCAGCAAAGGCCGTGAGCGAAACCAAAAAGTCCAACGATCCCGGGGAGGACGATTCCGCCTTGGAAAGCAAGCGACAGGAAACTCCGCCGACCGCCGAAGGGCCATAGCCCACTATCGGAAAAGGAAAATACAATGACATCAACGCCGCCGACACCACAGCCGGCCACGTCTCAACCAGGCCGTCGAAAATCAGCCAGACTCAGCATCGCTGTCCTGGTCATGGGTATCATAGCCTTGATTCTCGGACTCGGGGCTTTTGTTCCGCTAAAGTCAATGTGCCTTGGTGTCTACCTAGCCCTGGCAGCAGTATTTCTGTTTGGCTTGCCAACGGTGATTTGCGGCATCATTGCCTTGACTACCAAACGTTCCAAAAAAGGTTTGGCAATAGTGGGAATCGTGTTGAGCTTTTTGGCCATATTTGCATTATTCTTTTCGGGGCGAATTCTTTCCAGGCGGGCAATATCCCAGAATAATCTCCATGGTCTTCGTCATGCGATAACAGCGTATGCAGCCGAAAACAACAACCAGTATCCCCAACAACTCAGCCAGCTTGTCAAAGAAAAGTATATAACCGAAAAAAGATTGCGGTATCCTGGCAAGGAAAAATTGGGCGTGGCATATTGCTATTTAGCCCCAGCCAAGGACGCCCCGGCAGAGACAATCATAGCCTGCGAAAAAGCTGGCTTCGATTTCAACGAGCATGGCCGAAACGTACTGTTCGCCAATCTGTTCGCCAACAGGAATCTTCGATGGATGGCCAGCGACGAGTTCGCCAAGGCTCTTGCCAAACCCCACAACGCAAAATTCGCCAAAGCACTCAAACTCGCCGAAAAGCCATAACCGTCTGCGTGGGTGCTTGCACCCACGCGGGTTTTGCTTAGAATTGCGGCATGCGACACCGCGATACAGCCATTTGCCTGCGAACCACCGACTACAGCGAAACTTCGCAGATTGTGCATTTTCTCACGCGGGAAGCCGGCGTGGTTCGCCTGCTGGCCAAGGGCACGAAGCGGCCCAAGAGCAAATCCGGCGGCGCTATCGACTTACTTGCTGAGGGCGACCTGATGTTTTCCATCCGGAACATCGAGGCTCTCGGCACGCTGATGGAATTTTCCGAGACGGTCAGCCATTCCGATTTGCGGCGGGACGCGGTGCGATTGAACGCGTCGCTGTATGCCATCGAGCTTGTCGGGGGGATGCTGGCCGAGGCTGACCCGCACCCGGAGGTTTTCGACCTGCTGCACAAGACACTCGGTCGGCTCGGCCAAGCCGACGCGCCGATCGGTGCGGTTATCGCGTATTTTCAGTGGCGGCTGTTGCGGCATACGGGGCTGCTTGGCGGCCTGGCGGCCTGCGTTGCCTGCGGGATGCCCGTGGCGGAAATTCCGCAGCAGGGCAACGTCTATTTCTCCAGCCGGGAGGGCGGGATTCTTTGCGACGGTTGCGAAGCCGGCCATGCCGAGAAGTTTCGCATCGAGCCGGCGGTGCTGGGGGCGCTGGCAGCCCTGGCGGCAGCAGAGGCGGGCAAAAAAGTAACGCTCCGCGACGCCCAGGCCGACGGCGTGAACCGCCTGCTGTGCTACCATATCACGCACCAACTCGGCAAAAATCTTCGAATGGCAAAGTATGTGCTGAAAAATAAAGGTCCTTAAGAGAACTTCTAAACGCCAATTAGCGGTGGCTGGGGCTGAAATTTCCGACGGGATTGGTTACACTGGGCTGACGCGTTTTACATTTGTCCGGGAGAAAAAGAATCATGCGACGAATTATATTATCGTGCGTGGCTGTGATATTGTTGCCGTGGGTGGCATGGCTTGCCCCTTGGGGACAAGCTTGCAAGCCATGTACGTGCCAGGTAACGGCGGCGGAACCGAAGGAGAAAACCAAGACTACGGAAAAAACCAAGGCCAAAACGCCCGCGAAACCCGCAAAAGCCGCGAAAGCTGAGGGGAAAGCAAAATCCGCAGTGTCGCCACCGGCAAAAGCAAAAACTAAAGCAAACACGAAAATCAAAACCGTTTCCGTTCGCTATTTGAGAAACGATGTCGTCAAGATCGGCAAAGACGCCGCCACCGGCAAGGGATATTTCGTTATTCGCTCGGCGGTCGAGATTACCGCTCCGGGCAATCGCTGGTTGGCTTTGGACGTGGAATTCCGCCTTGGGCAAGCTATCCCGCTGGTGCGGAAAAACGGCAAGATGCTTACCCGGCGGTGGAATAATCTTTTCACGCCGGATACCCCAAGCCCCGCCCGCTGGACCAACTGCCGCCTGGACGTCGATTTCGCCGAACTGCAGGCTGCGGAGAATCTCCCGAAGGGCAAAACCTTCACCGTCTGGGCGATGGCGGTAATCTGGAACTACGCCGAGGGCAAATACGTCGGATCGGGCTGGTCGGCTGCTACGCCGCTGACGGTAACCACAGACAAAGCCGGCAAAATCATCGAGCTGAAGGCGAAGAAATCCCGCACGGCACGGCCTCAAAACGCTATCCCGCCGGCAGGGCCAAAACCACCCCCCACGGAAAAGAAACCCGCGACAAAGAAACAAACGCCTGTTCCAGCTTGAATACAGCCGCCGGATTGGTATAATCGTTCGCCTGTATTAACTGGCTTTTTTTGTGCGCCGAAACCGGGCATCGCTGCCCCGGAGCGAATGATTTGAATATGAAAACGACATGGCGAATCCTTGCCGTTGCCGCGTTGGCGGTAACTTGCGGGGTGGGGTTTGCCCGCGCGGAGCGGGTTTGGGACGGCAAGGCCTGGGTCGAGGCCTCGCCGGCAGCCCCCGGTTCGCCCGAGGCGGACCTGGAAGCTATTCGCGATCGTATCGGGAACGGGAAGAACAAGAAGGCGGTCAAGGCCGTCGACGCGTTCCTGGTGAACCACGGCGACAGCCCTGCCTGCGAAGAGGCGATGAGCCTCGCCGGTGAGGCCCAGATGAATCGCGGCCGCTACTGGGACGCGTACAAGTGGTATGAGCGGCAAATCTCGACCTATCCCAACGGCGCGTTTTTCGAGCGGGCACTGGATCGCGAGTACAAAATCGCCGACGCGTTTCTCAAAGGGCGGAAGCGTCGGACGTTAAAGATTTTCAAGGTCTCCGCGCAGGATGACGGCATCGAGATTCTCATGCGAATTTCCGCCCACGCACCGGGCACGCAACTTGCCCAGCGGTCGCTGCTGCGAGTGGCGGACTACCATTTTGACAAACAGCAATATGCCGAGGCGGTCAAGGTTTACGACGAATTCGTCAAGCAGAATCCCCAGTCGCCCCGCAGGTCTTACGCCATGCTCAAGTCAGCCAAGGCCAATCTGTTGAGTTTCCGGGGCGTTAATTGGGATATTACGCCGCTGCTGGAGGCTGCCGAGCGGTTCCGCGTATTCGCACAGGCCTATCCGCAGGCAGCCAAGGGCGAAAACATTCCTCATATTCTCGCTGAAATTCGCCTGACGCTGGCCCATAAGCTGTTCCACTCCGGCAAGTTCTACGAGCGGGTCAAAAGGCCAAGGGCGGCGGTTTTTTACTATTGGAAACTCCTGCGGGAATATCCCGAAACGCATTGGGCAGAATCCGCTCGCGGACGCATGGAGATGATGGGCAGAATCCAGCCGTTGGAGCCTCAGCCGCAAGTTGCCGAGCGGCCATCGGTCGAGAACGCCCAAACGCCGCCGGCCCAATCGACAACCGGAACCGAAACTCAACCAGAATTAAAAATACCACAAACCGAAGTTGTTCCGGCTGAGCCAGAACAACCGGACGATAAGCAGGACGAAAAAAACAAACCCATCCGGCTGGAAGATTTGGAAAAAATTACCGGCAAGGGAGGAAACTAAGATGAATACGATACGACGAATGATGATTTTACCGGCATTGTGCCTGCTGACAGTTGTTTGGGTCGGGGGCTGCGGCTACACCGCAAAAAACCAAGGCCGCCAGGGCATCAGCACGGTCTGCGTGCCGATCTGGACACGCGGGGCCGACATTTACCGCCGCGATCTGGAAATCCGCCTTACCGAAGCCATTATCAAGAAAATCGAACTGGACAGGAATTATAAAGTGGTCGCCAAAAACCGGGCGGACACCTTGCTGACCGGTTCGATCGACCGGATTTCGCAGGCTACGCTGAGCATTAATCCCGATACGGGCATTCCCCGTGAAATGCAGATTACGTTTTACGTCAGCTTCAAATGGGAAGACCTCCGCCGCAACAAGACCTACGTCGAAAAGAAGAACTTCCGCGTAACCACGGTCTATCTGCCGGATGCGCCTTTCAATGAAGATTTCTTCCGAGGCTCCGAAGACCTGATGGACAAACTTGCCGAGCGGATCGTGGAAACCACGGAAGCCGAGTGGGGCAACGAGCAATAGCAACGGGGCTGCGTTTGAAATCGCGTCGCCGTGAATGATGATTGATGAACCGTAACACCGAGAAGACAAGAAGATAATATGAGCGATAACCAGAAGCCTGATAAGTTACCCCCCAGTCCGCAGCGCCCGCAGCGACTTCCGCAAGGCCCGAAACTCAGCCGATCTCTGCTGGGTTGGGTTGTCATCATCGGGATAGGCCTGCTGGTGGCGTCGTTGTTGAGCGAGCACTTTTCCGGCAAACAGCAACAGATCACCATAACCGAGTTCTGGAACTACGTGGACAACAACGACATTGTCGGCACAATCCGCGTGGAGACCGAAAAAATCGAGGGGGAATTGTCCGACAAAGTCCCATTGGAAGAAGGCAAGCCCCGGAAATTTTATGTCGTGTATCGTTACCCGACCGACCTGACTTTTCAGAAAGATTTGAACATCCGCCTGAAAAACGCGGGCAGTACCGCACAGGTTGAATATCCTCTTCCGAGTTGGTGGAAGGGGGCGTTGCCGAGCATGTTGCTGATGATCGCCATTTTCGTGGCGATATGGTTCTTCCTGTTCCGCCGGATGAGCGGCGCCGGCGGCGGTGCGGGTTTTCTGGGCAATTTCGGGCGAAGTAAGCACCGCGTTACCACCAAGGAACAATCCACGATAACGTTCAACGACGTCGCGGGAATTGAAGACGCCAAAGATGAAGTCAGCGAGATAATCGAGTTTCTCAAGAATCCCGGGAAGTTCAGTCGGCTGGGTGGCCGGGTTCCTCGCGGCGTATTGCTGGTTGGCGAGCCGGGCTGCGGCAAGACGCTGCTGGCCAAGGCTATCGCTGGCGAGGCGGACGTGCCGTTTTTCAACATTTCCGGCAGCGATTTCGTGGAGATGTTCGTCGGCGTCGGCGCAAGTCGCGTGCGAGACCTCTTCAAGCAGGCCAAGGATTCCGCCCCGTGCATTATTTTCCTCGACGAGATTGACGCGGTCGGCCGGCGTCGCGGGCAGGGCTTCAACGGCGGGGGGCACGACGAGCGGGAGCAGACCCTCAACGCCATACTGGTGGAGATGGACGGCTTCGGCAGTTCCGACCAGGTTATCGTCATCGCCGCGACCAACCGCTCCGACGTGCTGGACCCGGCGCTGACCCGCCCGGGTCGCTTCGACCGGCAGGTTACCGTGCCGCTGCCGGACCTCCAGGGCCGAAGCGAAATCCTCAAAATATACATCGACAAGATCAAAACCGGCCCGGACGTGGACATTACCCGCATGGCCCGAGGCACGCCGATGTTCAGCGGCGCCGACTTGGCTGCGTTGGTAAACGAAGCCGCAATCGCCGCGGCAATGGCGGGAAAAGACTTCGTCGAGCAGTGCGACCTGGAAGAGGCCCGCGACAAGGTACGCTGGGGCCGAAGCCGCAAAAACCGCGTCGTCGACGAGAAAGAGCGGGAAATCACCGCCTATCACGAAGCCGGCCACGCCATGGTGCAATGCCTCCTGGAAGATGCCGACCCCCTGCACAAGGTCTCCATCATTCCGCGAGGCCCGTTCGGCGGGGCGACGTTCTCTCTGCCGGAAAAAGACCGCTACCTCTACACCCGCAAATACTGCCATGCCATTTTGCAGCAGCTTCTCGGCGGGCGGGTTGCCGAGGAGATTTTCTGCAACGATATTTCCTCCGGCGCCAGCAACGACATCGCCCAGGCAACCGGCATCGCCCGGAAGATGGTGCTCGACTGGGGCATGAGCGAGAAGATCGGTTTTGTCCGGTACGCCACCGATCCGCAGGGCACCCTTGCCGACATCGCCGGCAAGGATTACTCCAACCAGACCGCCGAAGTAATCGACGCGGAAATCCACCGCCTGATGGATATCGCCGCTGAAAAAACCCGCAACCTACTGGAAGAACACCGCAACACGACGGAAAAATTGGCCCAGGCGCTGATGAAGTACGAAACACTCTCCGCCAATGACGTCCAGCGGATTATCGACGGCAAAACCCTCGACAAACCAACAGTCAACGACCTGCTGGCCAGCGAAGCAGGCAAGTCTACCGAAGCTGAAACTGCCGACAAAACACCGCCGGAACTGATCCCACTACCGGAAATCACCCCGCCGACAACAATGTAGACTGGAGGCGGGAGGAAAAACTGCCAAACGGCAAACCCTACAATTTGCTCCCAGGTTTACCTACAGCCTCAAGCTTACAGTCTCCAGCCTGTTTTTTTCCGTTTCTGGTAGGCCGGGTCTTGACCCGGCAATTGCATGGCACATACAACAAGTTTGTCCAATTTGGCTTCACGGCGGCGAAAAACACGTTTTTTCAGCGATGTATTATCGGATGGGATTTCCATGTAAGAAGGCTATCGCCTTCTTATCGCCGGGTCAAGACCCGGCCTACCCAAACTGGAGGCGGGAGGAAAAACTGCTTGCCCCCCGGTTTACTCCTACAGCCTCAAGCCTCCGGCCTACAGCCTGTTTTTCCCCTATTTGCCGGCAGTAACCATTATTTTGGGAGACGATGTTTTGCCGTCGCTGCTGAAGGTTGCCGTTAACGTCGTTCCGTCCGGGCGGTGCAACCTCAGGACGGGACGGCCTTGCTTGCCGGCGGTCAGTTCCCAGCGTTTGTATTTTTTCGCTTCGGCGAGGGCTTTTTCCAGCAGGTGATCCGGCAGCCATCGCGACGGGGTTTTCTTTCTATCCACGTTACACTTGCCCGCCCGGGCGGCGACGAAAAATTCCTTCGCGGATTTGAATTTCGCCCCCGCCGTGTAGGCCCGCGACAGGAAGCTCATCAGCGTGCGGATGGTAATTTCGTCGTAGAGGCCGGCGGTGGGATTCTCGCCCAGGCCCAGCCACCACTGCTCATACGCTTTTTGCAGCAGTTCCGGCTCCTGGCGAAAACGCTTTTGGAATGCCGGCAGAGGCTCCAGGCCGCCGGCTATGTCGCGACAGTACGCGGCAAAACTCTTCCTGTATTTTCCGCCGTCGGCATGAAGGAAAAACTGGGCCATCGACCAGACCTGATCGTGATTGACGACGTTGAGTTTTTCGCCCCATTTTTCGCGGGGCAGAGTTATCATCGTTTTCCAGGGCCGGAATTGCCCGGTGCGGATTCGCTTTTGCACCCGCCGCAGCCTTTGGGGGTCTATCACGCCGGTGACAAAACCATCGCCAGTCCAAACCGCCTCGCCGAAATATTCCGCTAGCGCCTCGTCCAGCCAGATCGGTAACTGCCTGCCCTTCGGCGTAATCACCTGGTGGGCAAACCCGTGCCAGCCTTCATGCTGCACCACGCGCCATACACTCCGCCGGCTGAATTTCGGAATGTCGATAGCCGCCCGAAGTTCGCCGCCCGTATATACGCCGCAACTGCCCGCCGCCGGCGATGGATTCAACGACGCCCGATAGTCCTGAAGATTGCGATAAAAATAGAAGAGCAGGTCTCGGCTGATCTCGCCGGGAAAGCCCTCGATTCGCCGGCTGAACATTTGGGTCATGGCGGTAACGCGCAGGAGGGCCTCGCGTGCATCGACGTTGGGCAGGTCCGTGTAGATAACGATATTCCGGGCGGTAAATTTCCGCAGCGGCTGCTTTGCCGGAGCGCCACCCTCATCGGCAGCGCCAGCCGCCGTACAAAGAAGCCCCAAGGCTGTTATCAGCCGGCAAAATTTATATGTATTTGACGTGCCGCTCATGGAATACCACAAACTCGATTCCGAATAGTTCACAATTCTTCAATTTTCAGCCACAGGTTACAAACCTGTGCCACCTGTCAAACCGCCAGGCCGACGGGTTTGTCCAGTTTCACCACGTCGCGAGGGTCGGTGATTTTTCCGGTCAGTGCGCTGGCGGCTGCGGTCAGCGGGCTTGCGAGGTAAATGCCCGCCTCCTTATGGCCCATTCGTCCGGGGAAGTTCCTGTTGGTCGTGGAGACGACTTTTATGGGTTCGTTCGCGCGGCCGAAGGTATCCTGCGGGCCGCCGAGACAGGCGGCGCAGTTTGCCGGACCAATCTTGCAGCCGGCGCCGGTGAGTACCTGGCGGATCGTTTTGCCGTCGACCATCACCTCGTCCATACGGGCGTCGGTCTCTGTCGAACCGGGCACGATGAAGGTATCTATCTTGACGGTCTTGCCGTTGAGCACCTTCGCCGCAGCCAGCAGGTCGGTAAGTTTCCCGCCGGTGCATGAGCCGATATAGCTGCGGTCGAGGGTTACGTCGCCCAGCTCCCTAGCCAGTGCGCGGCGGTCGGGGGAGTGCGGCATAGCTACCGTCGGTTCGAGTTTGTCGGTGTCGAATTCCAGCACCTTTACGTAAGTCGCGTCGGGGTCGGAGTATACCGGCTCGAAGGGGACATCCGTGCGGGCCTTGACGTATTCGATGGCCAGCTCGTCGGGGGCGATGATGCCGTTTTTGCCGCCGGCTTCGATAGCCATGTTCGGCACGGTGCATCGCTCGTCGATGTTGAGGCTCATCAGGGCTTCGCCGGCGAACTCCATCGCCATGTACGTCGCACCGGAAAATCCGACCTCGCCGATAACGTGCAGGATCAAGTCCTTGGCCATCAGGTACGGCGGCACCTGGCCGTGGAAGACGAATTTCATCGATGGCGGTACGAGCAGCCAGGTTTTGCCCGTGCCGAGGATGAAGGCTGCGTCGGTATTGCCCATGCCCGAGGCGAACATGCCGAACGCCCCGGCGGTGCAGGTATGGCTGTCGGTGCCGATCATCAGCTCGCCGGGCCGAATGTGGCCCTTCTCCGGCAGAGCGGCATGGCAGACGCCGGCGTAGGAGGTCTTGCGGGGGTCGGCGTACGGCTTGGGCACGCTGTTGTCGCCGGCGATCATGAAGTCCGGGTCGTAGTAGTACGGCAGATTCTGCCGCTTGGCGAAATCACGGAGAATTTCGATGTTGCGATGGGCCTTCGGGTCGGCAGTGAAGATATAATGATCCGGCAGAATGACGACGCGCTGCGGGTCGAAGACCTTCGCGTCTTTGCCGAACTGCTCTTCAAAAATGCCGATAGTGCCCGGCCCGCACACGTCGTGGGTCATCAGCATATCCACATTGCACCAAACCTTTTCGCCGGGGCGAACAGCATCGCGGCCGGCATGTCTGGCGATAATCTTTTCCGTAATTGTCATACTCATGGGGTTGCTCCTGTATCAATAGCAAGGGAGCATGGTATCGAATTGCCGCAACGTATGCAAACCCAAGACGAAAATCGCTGCCATGGCAACAATATATCAAAACCGATATACGTCAATTAATCAGTATGCTGTCCCCCGATTTGCCCGTCAATTAATCAGTATGCTGTCCCCCGATTTGCCCAGCTTTACTGCCGGATTTAGTCTCTTCATCATATCTGGATTTTCCCGATTTTTGCCCTCATTTTGTTTTTGCCCCGTTATTTGCTCAATCGCCTCTTTTGCACCAGCGCGAACGAACATGTCACCGTGTTTCAAGAGTTGCTTTATGCTTGGAATTGCATCCTTCGCATCGGCTCTCATGCTACCCAAGACAGCCAAAAGAGTTAGTTTGACATCGGAATCACCCTTTTCTAATAACTTCGTCATCTGAGGAATTAGAGGTTTGACAGCGATGGAAAATTTTCCTATCATCACTCGTACCATCAACTGCCTGCATCCATTAATTCGAACTTCGCGATCATGAGATTCAAGCTTATCTAACAAGCGCCGTAGCTGCTGGTATTCCCAGTTTTTCGCAGAAGAAGGTTTCTTGTTTTGTTTTTGCTCTGTTATTTGCCCAATAGCCTCTTCTGCACAAGCGCAAACCAACTCATTGGAGTGTTTCAAAAGTTGTTTTATACTTGGGATCGCCTCCTTTGCATTGGCCCCCATGCTACCCAAGGCAACCAAAAGAGATAGTTTGACATCGGAATCACCCTTTTTCAATAACTTCATCATCCGAGGAATCAGCGGTTTGGCCTCACTAGACAATTTTCGCCTTATTACCCGTGCCATCAACTGCCTGCACCCACTCTCCTGGACTTCATCATCATGCGATTCAAGCTTATCTAGTAAACATCGCAACTCTTGAGATTCCGTTTTTTTTGTAGAAGAAGGCTCTTTGTTTTTCGTGGAGCGGTTCTCCGCTTTGCACCCTCCAAAAAACATTATGCCAAAAGATATCAAAATAAACAGGTTTGCATATTTTAGATTCATAAAATCGGGGGACACCATACTAATTTTTCCTTTTCATTGGTCTGGCTTGCCTGATTATACACTAATGACTCCTGTTAATCTTGCCATGGCAACAATATATCAAAACCGATATACGTCAATTAATCAGTATGTTGTCCCCCGATTCCCGTTTCTGTTTTTCCCGGTTCCTGGTTCACCCCTGGGCGGCGGCGATCATTTCGTCTACGGTTGTTGTCGCGGCGGCGCAGATGCGGTCGGCGGCGCCGTAATAAATCGTCATTGTTCCGTCGTCGTCGACAATCAGGCCGTTGGAGAATACGCAGTTCCCGTAAATGCCGGAAATTTCGTAATCCGCCTCCGGCACGAATACCGGCTGGGACGAACGGCAGATCACCCGCTCGGGATGCTCCAGGTCGCTGAGCATCGCTCCCAATGCGTATCGCCCGTTTTCGTCTTTGCCGTGATAGATTTCCAGCCAGCCGGCTTCGGTTCGGATGGGCGCCGCTCCGCAGCCGACGCGGTCGGACTCCCACGAGTCCGGCTTGGGCGCGACGGTTATTTCGTGGTGCCCCCAGCAATGCAGGTCCGGCGAATAAGCCGTCCAGATCGAGGCGAGGTTGAATTCGCTCATGTAAGGCCGATGGCGGCAGACGTACATGCCGCGAACCTTCTGCGGGAAAATGGCGACGTCTTTCTGGTACGGCGGGAAAATTATCCCCTGCCGCTCGAAGGAGACAAAATCATCCGTGCCGACCATGGCAACGGTTACGCCGCGATCGGACACGGCGGTATAGGTGATGTAGTATCGTCCGTCGATAAGGGTTATCCGCGGATCCTCGCAGCCGAATGCTTCGTAGGGCGTGGCGGGGTAAATTGCCGGCTGCGGGTCGAAGGTAAATTTTTGGCCGTCGCGGCTGCGTGCTATCCGCAGGTGCGATAAACTCGTCAGCAGCATTTTCCCGTCGAGGAAGTAGCCCCTCGGATCGGACGTGTCGAGGTGCGGATTGTCTTTGCGGATTTTTTTGACCACGGTTTGACCGGCATCGGGATCGAACACGACATACGCGACCCAGTCGTCCTCGACATCCCGCACCCGCTCGCCCACGCGAACCAGCAGCAGAATCTCCCCGCCGACTCGCACGGCTGCGGGGTTCAGTGTGCACATTACTTCCAAATCCTCACGCGTGGGGCGGAGGTCTTCGGGCTTCAATAACGGATTGGTTGGTAGTCTCTGTAACATAGTGGCGAGATTTTAGTCCCTCGGATTCACCATTTGCAAGCATATAAACGGCAGACGCGGCGCGGCTGGCTCTGCGCAATAAAATAGGGTGCGATTCGTTGGAATCGCACCCTATGACCCCACGGAGACTCGAACTCCGGTTGCCGGGATGAAAACCCGGTGTCCTAGGCCACTAGACGATGGGGCCGCTTTGCCCGGCACGAAAAGCCCTGGCAATAGGCTCAGCAGATGTCGCCACCTGCATTCGTAAACCGTCAAAAAGCACCCAGCCGCAATGACGCGGCAATTGGGATTGAGTAATATACTGGATTTTCCCCATTCGTCAATACATCAAAAGAAATTTTTTGCCTCCGACACTTTGCGCGGCGGCCTTCCCAGGCCGCCGCGAGATACGTGCCGCCGGAAAATTGTTATGCCACGAGTTGCATAACCTACTGCTGCTGCATAGCATGTATAACTATGGCAGATTATAAAACTCCAATCAAATGCGGCCGTATAGCCCCTCCAAAGCAAAAGAGCGAAGGGATTAAAGGCGAAGGCGTACTGGAATTTCATGAAAAAACTATCGTCATTCGAATTAGCCGGCATGATGAATTCTCTTTGGCCGATTTTTTATCTGTTATGTTAGTATCGGCTGTGCTGGCTGCATCGGTTGGGTTGTTTATCATGAGCACAATGATTGCCAGATGGATATTTTGCATTTCTGCCACGAGCAGTGTGTTAATAATAACAATCAGGCGATGGAATAAAGAGTGGGTATTTGAACTGGAAACACATGAAATGCAAATGGAGTTATTGAGAAAGGGAGATGTCATTTGTTTGAAATTGCCGGATGGGAAATGGCTTGCCATAGCTGGCCAAACGAAAAAAGAGCATAATTGGCTTTGTAGAAAACTAACTGAATTTGCTTCGTAGGGTAGCCATGATTATTACGTCCGCGTGGGTGAACCCGACATGACGCATCGAACATTTATCGCGTTTGACATCGACGACGCCAGCCGCCGGCGGATGGCTGAATTGCAGACCCGGCTGGGCAAGGGCAGCAAGGTCCCCCCCTTGGGGCAAGCCTGGGTACAGCCGGCAAATCTCCACGTAACGGCAGTCTTTCTCGGCGATTGCGAAGACGCGGTGCTTGCCGAGGTCTGCCGCCTTGCCGGCGAGGTGGCTGCGCGACAGCCGGGGGCTATCGAGTTCGATGTCCGGGGTGTTCGGGTGATTCCTCCGCGAGGGCCGTTGCGAATGTTCTGGGCGGACGTAGCCGATACGACAGGCCGGCTCGGCCAATTGCACGCCGACCTGCAAAAGGCACTTGGGCCACTGGGCTTCCCACCGGAAAACCGCTCGTTTCACCCGCACATTACCCTCGCGAGAATCAAATACGTCAGCAGACAGCAGGCGGAGGCAATGCGGGCAGTAGCGGATTCCCTGGCTGAAGAATTTTTCGGGCGGGTACGGCTGGAGCATCTGACCGTCTACACCAGCCGGCTTACCAGGGAAGGGCCGGTGTACTCAGTCGCAGCGAAACCGACGCTGGGAGGCGGCTGAGCGAAAACCGGGGCTTGTTTACCGTTTTCCGTAACCAGGCACAGGTTGCAAACCTGTGCCACCATGCCACTCGTAGGATGGGTGCTTGCATCTACACAGGACGAAAAACACATGGTCCCCAAGCAAGCCATGCCACCCAAACACTGAAAAAACAGGAACTGGGAAAAACACATGGTCCCCAGGCCTGCCCCAAGGGGGGGGGACCATGCCACCCAAAAACCTGGTTCCCATTTCAACGGATTCCTGGTTCCCGCGTGGGTGCAAGCACCCCCTGGGGGCAGGCCCACCCTACAATTTACGGTTTTTGTTTTTCCGTTTTTCCCGGTTCTTTAGTTCCTGGTTCCTGTTTCACCGTTTTCCCCGGTTCCTGTTTTTCCAGTTTTTGCAGTTTTTCGATTTGGTCCGGCACCCAGGTTTCCCAGGCCATGCCGACGAGTAGTTGTTCCGGGCCTGGCGAGATGAGTTTCAGTTCTTTTGGGCCTGTCAGGACAGCGAAAATCGCTTCGCTGTCCGAAACGGGCACGACCAGGTCAGCCTTTCCGTGAATCAGGTAAACGGGGCATTTGAGTTTCGCGGCGGCTTTGGCGGCGGAGGTTGCCCGCGGGTCGAAGTCAGCGATTTTGCCTACGTCGTCCAGCACGGCACTGAATTCCTTTTCTTCCATCAGCATGCCGACGTCCCGCCGGGCCTTGGTAACAGTGTCTTTCCAGGGGGCCATCGCCACCACGCCGGCGACGTTCGGCTCGATTGCGGCATATTGCAGGGCGGTAGCGGCTCCGAACGTAACGCCGAAGACGTATAGCGGCTTGGCGGCGATTTTCTTTTCCCGGATCAACGTGTCGACGACGGTCTTGACGTCCTGCTTTTCTTTCGCGCCGCAGGTGATGTATTTACCGGTGCTTTTCCCGTGGCAGCGCAGGTCGATCAGCACCACGTCGTAGCCCCGTTTGGCGAGATTCTTGCCGATGCCGAGGTAGTTCCACTTACATTGGCCGGTACCGTGCAGCAGGATGACAGTACCCGCAACGGGGGACTTTTTAGCGTTGATCGCCCATGCGTCGATTTCGACCTTATCGGGCATGGTAAAGGTCCGGTGCAGGTCGATGGCCTTGCTCTGCAGGAGCTTGTCGGTGGGATACAGTCCCATCTCAATCTTGTTTCGCAGCAGGGTTTGGGCTTCGATAATTCTCGTATTGCCGCAGCCGCTAACGGCGGCGATGGCAGCCAGAACGCTGATGGTGCAAAAGATGTGTTTCATGGTACCTTCTCCATAAGGGGTCATGTCTACAACTACTCTATTAGAAATAATCGGCCTGTCCGGCGAAAGTAGAATATTTTATATTTTAATTTTTGTCACGTGGCACTCATGCCGTTTTCGCGGCAGCCTGGGAAGACCGCCGCGCAGAAATGAAAAATTGCAAATTCCCACGACATCGGGTGGCATGGAAACCCCGCGTTTTTTGCGGGGTAGCCATGAAAGATCGATTCGCAATTTCTGCGACATCCCTTTCTCAAAACCACCCAACATACCACTCGCCGTCGTATATCTATCTTTCATGGCCATCGGCTTTGCCGCTGACCATGCCACCCGACGCGTTTTTTTACCGCCCCCTGGGGGGCACCCGACATTTTTTTCTCGGACAGAATTTCAGATCCGGCTGAATTGCTTTTCGAGGTCTTTTAATGTCATTCGGATGGTTGTGGGTCGGCCGTGCGGGCAGGATGATCGTTTTGGGGCGTTTTCCGCGCGGGCCAGGAGGTCTTGCATTTCCGCCGGGGTCAGCGGGTCGCCGGCCTTGACGGCAGCCTTGCAGGCCATCATCGCCAGTATCTCCTCCATAATCCGTTCAGGCCCAGCCGAGGCGTCTTCGGCGAGCTTGTCCAGCAGTTCGCGCAGAAACGCGGAGATATCCACGCCTCGCTCAGCCAGGAATATGGGATACTGCTGGACGGCAACACTGCCAGGCCCGAAAGCGGTTACCTCCATGCCCAGCCGTCCCAGCAATTCGGCGGATTCCTCCAGCAGGACGCCCTCGGCGGGGGTTACGTCGACGGTCGCGGGGATGAGCATCTTCTGGCTGGAGAGTTTCCCGCCCGTGAGCCGACGTTGGAGGTCGTTGTAATTCAGCCGCTCGTGCAGGGCGTGCTGATCGACGATTACAAGCCCGTCGTCAGTCTGGGCGACAATGTAGGAATTGTGAATTTGCAACAGCGGCCCGAAGCCCCGCGGTCCCGGCGGGGTAAGGCCCTGCGGCGGGGCAGCCGGCTGTGGGGTAAAGCCTTGCGTTGGACCGGCGGACTGGGAACCGGGCGTAAAATCTTCGCCAGGCGTTCGGCTGGGGGTGCCCAGCGGCTGACGGTTGAAATCGGGCGGCATCGGCGCTGCGGCTGCCGACGGCTGCGATTGATCCTGCGGGAAGTTAAGCCGGGGCGGCGGTGGTGCGGATTTGAAAAAGTCCGCCATCGCCTGCCGCACGGAAGCCCGCTGGTCGCCATCACCGGCGGTTTTGTCGCCGGTTTCGCCGGGCAAGTCCGCCGATTCCGGCATGGCCGCGTCGGGCGTGAGGTTCGAGCGGTTCAGCGTTTCTCGCAGCCCTGCCAGCAGCTCGCCGTATACCTGGTTACTGTTGCGGAAGCGTACCTCGATTTTCGTGGGATGGACGTTTACGTCCACGTCAGCGGGGTTGACCTCGATGAACAGGAACACGGCTGGATATTTCGCCGGCGGCAGCAGGCCTCGGTACGCCTCCCGGACGGCATGGCTGAGCATACGGTCGCGGATGTATCTGCCATTGAGAAACACGTACTGCCACTTCGCACTGGAGCGTGCTGCCGTCGGCGGGCCTACAAAACCGTCCACACCGATTTCGCCGGTGCGGGCGACCAGCGGCAACAGGCAATCAGCCAGGTCTGCCGAGAACAGGTCGGCTACGCGGCGGGCTGTCGAATCCGTCGCCGGCAGGTGCAGCGATAGACGCCCGTTATGGCGAAGAGTAAACCCAACCCCAGGCCGCGGCAACGCCAGGCGGGTCAACTGCTCCGTGAGATGCCCGAATTCCGTGTTGGTGGTGCGGAGGAATTTTCGCCGGGCCGGCGTGTTGAAGAACAAATCCCGCACGATAATGGTTGTGCCCTTCGGGGCGGAGCATGGGACGGGGTCGTTGACTATCTGGCCTGATGCGGAGACCTCCCAGCCGCCTTCTTCATCGGCTACGCGCGTGCGGATCTGGGCGTGGGAGATGCTGGCGATGCTGGCTAGTGCCTCCCCGCGGAATCCCATTGTGTTGATGTTGAACAGATCGTCTTCGGCGGAGATTTTGCTCGTGGCGTGGGGCGCGAAGGCCAGGGCGACGTCCTCGCCGGAAATTCCCCCGCCGTCGTCCGTTACCTGTACGAGTTTTTTACCGCCGTCTTCAACGTCGATGTCGATCCGCGTAGCCCCGGCGTCGAGGGCGTTTTCCACCAGTTCCTTCAAGACGCTGGCGGGGCGCTCGATCACCTCGCCGGCGGCGATCTTGTTTACAAGATGCTTCGATAGCTGTGAAATTTGACCCATGTGGGTTCGGCTCCGCGGGGCTATTCGTTCAGGTTGTACTCTTTTATCTTTCGATAGAGCGTGCGTTCGCCGATGCCGAGGATGTCGGCGGCCTTTTCCCGTTTCCCGTCGACCAGTTTCAGCGTGTTGCGGATGAGTTGCTTTTCCGCCTCTTCGATGCTGACGCCGGCGAGGTCGCGGAATTGGTCGTCGGTAACCGCCGCCGGCGGGGAGTGAATCTCCGTCGGCAGGTCTTCGACTGTCAGCGTATCGCCGTTGGCAAGCACAGCCATGTTCTCGACCACGTTGCGGAGTTGGCGGACATTACCCGGCCAGGGGTAAGCCACCAGCATCCGCCGGGCCTCGGTGGAAATGCTTTTAATTTTGGTACCGTGCGAGTCGTTGGCCCTATTGATAAAGAAATCGATCAGCAGGGGTATATCGTCCCGCCGCCGGCGGAGCGGGGGAATTTCGATGGTCGCTCCCTTGATGCGGAAATAGAGGTCTTCGCGGAATTCCTTGTTGCGGACTTTTTCTTCCAGGTCGCTGTTGGTGGCAGAGACAATCCGCACGTTGACGCGGGCCGGCTCGTTGGCGCCGACGCGGACGATCTCGCCGTTTTCCAGCACTCGCAGCAGCTTGGCCTGCATGGACATGGGCATGTCGCCGACCTCGTCCAGGAACATCGTCCCGCCGTCGGCATGCTCGAACCTGCCGGGCCTGTCGCCGGTCGCGCCGGTGTAGGCACCCTTGACGTGCCCGAACAGCTCGTCTTCCAGCAGCGTTTCGCTGAGGCCTGCGCAGTTGATGGCGACGAATTTTTTGTCCGCTCGCGGGGAGTTCTGGTGTATCGCCTCGGCGAGCAGTTCCTTGCCCGTACCGCTCTGGCCGAGTATCAGCACGGGTATGTCGCTCCCGGCGACGCGGCGGACGGTGTCCAGCACTTTGACCATGCCGGCAGATTGCCCGATGATGTGGTCGAAGCCGAACTTCTCGTCCAGCCGCTCGCGAAGCTCGACGATGGTCCGCTTCTGGGCGGTCATTTCCGCAGCCCTGCCGACAACCACCCGCAACTCGTCGAGGTCCAGCGGCTTTTCTATGTAGTCGAAGGCTCCATTTTGCAGGGCCTGGCGGCAGGTGTCGATGGACGAGTGGGCGGTGATGAGAATAACCTTGGCGGCGGGTGCCTTTTCCTTCGCAGCCGCCAGCACGGCCAACCCGTCCGGGCCGTCGCCCAGCATCAGGTCGGTTACGATGATGTCGAAAGACCCGGCGGCAAGCCTGGCGACGGCTGTGGTTCCGTCGTGCGCGACTGTGCAGCGATGCCCGACGCGCGACAGACCCTCTTCCAGGGCCTCGGCATGGCCGACCTCGTCCTCGACAATCAAAATATCCGCTGCGGATTGTTCCTTTGCTTCCATGTGGAGTGAAATTACCCTGCCGGAACGATTCTGTCAATCAGGGTTTGAAGGTTGCGGCTGTCCCGCATGCTACATGACCGGCGGATCGATTGGGGTTGAATCTTCCTTTTCCTTTTCGTCCACTTTTTGTTCTTCCGGCGGGCAAGGCGCCTGGCAGGGTTGGCCTTGCTGGGGGATTTTTATTTCCATATCCAGAGGATCCTCTTTCGGGGCATTTTTTCTCGCGAGTTTTTCCTGGAGAATCTTGAGCAGCCCCACCAGGCAGATGCCAACGCCGGACGGGATGAAAATCCAGTATCGGCCGGCATTCTGCATGGACCGAACCATTATCGACATCACTATCAGGAATATGCCTATTAAAATCAAAGGCCAGCCCGCGATAACGATTCTTCCCTTCGCGCAACCCACGCAGTACAACCTGTAGCCGTCCTGGAGGCATTCGTTGTGATTGTAACTCCTGCCGCACTTCTGACAAAAATAGGATTTCATAAACACAACTCCATTCAAGGTCGCTTTAATTGTAATAACTACTTTGCCGCCTCACAAGGTAAAGCTGCAAATTACATGAGGGAACCTCTAAAAATTCATTTCTGCTCCGAACGGCTGCAATTGCCGTCGGCTTCGTTGTCGGGTCAAAATCGTCATGATCGGGCACCCCCAGCCAGCGGCAGCGTGAGGATAAATCGCGTGCCTTTGCCAACTTCGGATTCCACGCGCAGACTGCCGCCGTGCTCCCGGAGGATTCGCCGGGCGGTTGGAAGCCCAAGCCCGCTTCCGCCGGATTTCGTGGAGAAATAAGGCTGGAATATCGATTCCAGCTTGTCTTCGGCAATACCGCTGCCGGTGTCGATTACCTCCACGACGGCATGGCTGGATTCGCGGGCGATTTTCACCAGCAGTTCGCCGCCGGAGTCCATGGCATCGGCGGAGTTTATCAGCAGATTCAGCATCGCCTGCTTGAAGAGATTTTCGTCTATATTGCACAGCACCGCCTCAGCCGGCGCGGATATACGCAACACTATCCGTGCGGCGTCGGCCTGCGGGGCGAAAAAATCGTGCAATTGGCCGACTATGTCCCGCAGGTCAACCTGCCGCAGCGACAACTCGACCTTGCCGGCATAACGGAGAAAGTCGTTGAGCGTCTGCTTGAGGCGGGTCGCCTCGTCCTTTACACGCTCCAGCCGACGCACCAGGCGGCGGTGCTCTTCGTCGTCGTATCGGCAGAGGTCTTCGCTCAGCAGGTTCAGGTTCAGATTGATCGTGGAAAGGGGGTTTTTAATCTCGTGGGCCAACCCACCGACAATTCGACTTAATTCCGCAAGATTCTCGTGAGCGGAAGCGGCTTGATCTTTTGGGATGACAGGATCCTTTTCCATGCCAACAGTATATATACATCCAGACCAATTTCCTGTCTAAAAGTTCCATTTTCCGATATCGGCCACGATAACTTAATGTGCTCTACACAATCGTCAGCTTTACGATATCGCCGGTGTCGACGGGGATGCTTACCAGGCTGGTATCCCGGTAAGTGCTCTGCCGGCCTGTCGTTTGGCCGATGCTGGTGACTTCCGCTTCCATCGAAACGTTTTTCTCGAATCGCAGCAGCAGTTCTTTGCAGAATGTGCCGTTGACAATCTGGCAATCGCGCGGCTCGGTGATACTCAGCCGGTTTTCGCCGTTGACCAGAAAGTAAATATCGCCATCCCTGCCGCGAACCCGCCACGAACAGAACAGCGGATCCAGCGGAATGCGGTAATTCTTCAGGTCTTCGAGGTTGTGTTGATACCACTGGTGATACCAGCCCAGAATGTCCTTGTGCGTATCGTTCAGGGCAACCAGGTCGATTGAGTATGTCGGGATGCCGACAGCGATCATTTTGACGGCGATGGCGGCTGCGGCGGCAGGGGTGTCGTAATTGGTAATTGTCTGGTAATCGTTCAGGCTGTACGGCGTATACGCGTTGATGTAGGCCGTTCGCATGAAGTTGCCTTCGGGATTATACGGGGTATCGCCCGCCCGGACGACCGTCCCGTAGCCGTACAGCCATGGCGTAGCGTAATTCTGCTTCAATTCGACGATATAATCAGGCCGCAACGCTCTGGTTTTCTCGTCGATGAGCGCCAGCGTCCGGGTCAGGCCCTCGATGGCGGAGTCCGTATCGTGCTGGTGTTCGCCACTGATGCAAGGAGTGTCGTTGACGCAGTTGAACAGATCGTATTTCGCCCCGTCCACGCCGTAGCGGGTGATAAAGCCGGCACAGATATCAGCCATGATCTCCCGCGATTCGGGGCACTGGAAACACAGCGAATGGAACTTGTTCGGCGTCATCATGTATTCGCCGGGCTCGTTCTGGATGAGGTACCGCTTACGCTCGGGAAAGCATTTTGCGTCCGGTGCCACGGCATGCGGGGCGCACCAGATAACGGCATTGGTGTCCATTTCGTGCATCCGGTCGACCAGCCGCTTCAGGTCGGGAATCTTTTGCGGGTCTTCCTCCCAGTCGCCGATATTCAGATCGATGGAGAAATCGCTGTCCAGGCCCGGGCCGAACCAGCCGTCGTCGATAATGTAATTCTTGATCCCGATCTTCAGTCCTTCTCGGATGTTGTCGAGAATAACCTCTTCCGTAACGTTATCGCTGTGCCAGTCGGTCCAACTGCACCAGTATGGCAGCAGGCTGTCCTGCGTCGTGCGCGGGGCAAGGCCTTGCAGCGAGGCCATCTTTTCGGCGAAGTCCCGCAGCGTCAGCAGCCAGTTTTCCTCCTCGGGCGCACAGCCTTCCTTAAAGTAGATGTGCTCGGTAATCGAGCCGTCGGCATTGGCCTTGGCGACGGTTTCGGGAATGGGATAGTCCTCCGTGCCGCGGCTGATTTCGACTGTGAATCGCTTCATCCAGGCAACCAGCGCCCTGTCCTTGGCCGGCTCGTGGACCAGGAAGTCGGTCTCGAAATTCTCCCCGATTATGCCGAAAGCAAAATCGGTCTGCATATTGGAGCCGGTCAGGAGAAACAGCGGCATACGAATGTTGTTCAACCGCGAGCCAATCTTCTTGGCCCAGAAATCAACAAGCTGCATTTGCGAAGGATACGCCCGGCCTGTATCGGGAACGATGACCTGGTGAAAGTTTTTCAAACCAGTCGAAACGGAATAGGAGATATTCTTGAGCCGCTCGCCCGCCGGCGGCGTCAGCGTTACCTTGTATGGAAACTCACCGTCCAACTGAAGGCTTATGCCATTACTGCTCTGCCGACAGGATG
Organism: Phycisphaerae bacterium; assembly: GCA_021108335.1. GTDB lineage: Bacteria > Planctomycetota > Phycisphaerae > SM23-33 > SM23-33 > JAIORC01. The sequence continues at coordinate 13,066 of JAIORC010000167.1, read as the reverse complement.
CGAAAGCTTCAAGTGTAAATTGGCCAATGGTGTTACGGTCTGTAGTCGCCTCGATTTTAAACGAAATCATGATACCTCAGTTCCTGAAAAAATAGCTGCCCAAGCTAAAGTCTGTTTAATGCCCGCGAAATGTAGCCAATTACCTCTCGTTTTGCAAGCGAAGATGATGCACAACCACAAACGCCGCAGCAGTAGCGGCCTTCCTATATTACAACGCGGCGGCCAAGAATGGCCGCCGCGCGATAGATGCAGATTACAATTATACAGTGCCTGTTTCAGCACATCAGAAGTTTGACAACTCCTTGTCGTCCATGGGAATCATTGCTTCCGGCTCGCCTGAAGACCGCTGTGTTGCCGTCTTCTTCGGGGCCGCCGCTGGTTTCCTGGCTGACTGTACCTGCCGCGTGGTAGCGACGCGTTGCGGCTTGAACGCCGCCGGCTGGCTGGCCGCGACTGCCGACGCCCCATTTACCAGCGCCTTCAACTGGTTGACCTGGCCGAAGAGTTCCTCGGCCTGGGCACTTAATTCCTCGGAAGCCGATGCCGTCTCTTCGGCGTTGGCGGCGTTGGACTGCGTAACGGTATCCATCTGGGCCACGCCGGTGTTGATCTGGCTGATTCCCTCTGCCTGTTCGTCGCTGGCGCGGGCGATTTCATCCGTAAGGCGGGACTGCTCGTCGCTGGCAGCGGTTACCTCGGCGATATTGATGGAAACCTTCTGGACGACTTCGCCGATTTCCGTCAGGGTATCGGCTACTTCTTTGGACGCCGCTACACCGTTAGCGGCGTATTTCTGCGACTCTTCCAGCAGCCTCGCCGTATCTCCCGACGCCTCCGCCGAGCGCTGTGCGAGATTGCGTACTTCCTCGGCTACCACGGCGAAGCCCTTGCCCGCCTCTCCGGCACGGGCAGCCTCGACGGCTGCGTTCAGGGCAAGCAGGTTCGTCTGGAAGGCGATCTCGTTGATCGTCTTGATAATCCCAGCCGTCTCCTCGGAAGACGCCTTGATGTTGTCGATCACCTCGCCAAGATTCTTCATCGCGGTTTGGCCTTTGCCGGCGTATTCGGAAGCCGAATCCGACAGAGACTTCGCCTCGCCGGCGTTGGCGGCATTGTTCTTGGCCATCTCGTTGGCGTTCTGGGCGTTTTTGGCGGTCTGCTTGACCATCGCCGATATCTCCTCGACACTGGCAGCGGTTTCCTCAACCGCAGCAGCCTGCTCCGCCGAACCCTCAGCCAAAGACTGACTGGCTGCCGAAACCTGCGTCGAAGCCGCCGTGGTCTGCTGCGCGCCTTCAGTAAGCCCCGTTACGATGCGGTTAACCGGTCTGGTAATTCCGCGGGTTATAACCACCGCCAGGCTTATACCGACCACCACGCCAATAATAAGCGACACAATAATAATCACGTTGGAACTGGCGATGATGGAAGTAACGTCGGCGGTGCTTTGGTCGGCGTGTCCCCACGCCCCCACGGCCGCCTTGGCGGCGGTTTCCATCGCGTCGTCACCGGCGTCTTTCATCTTCGGCAGAATTTCCTCGTGCAGTTTTTGGTCGTTAGCCACCCATGTTTTGGCTGCAGCCAGGTATTCTTCTGTACCCTTCGTGGCAGCATCAATTTTCTGGATGTCTTCAGCGGCGGTGCTTATCTTCCGCAAATCAACCAGCCCCTGCTTCAAATCGGCTACGTGTTTAGTAAGTCGCTTCCAGGTGTTCGGATCGGGATGAATGATATATTCCTTCTCGCGTAGACGCGTTCGATAGACGTTCTGGTTGATCATGTTGGCGATGGATCTTGCCTTGAGCAACTTGTTTTTCGCCTCCCCTGTTGCCTTATTATATTCCTCTTGCTTGTCCTTCACATAGTTCTGGGCGGCGTTGGATACAATTCGGCCCTTCTCGTCCATCGCTTTCGCCGCGACTTTGTTGGCTCTAGTGTTAACGACGGCTTGCTCGAATAGCTGCCCATACTGCGATATGACATGGCGGGCATGCCTGGACTGTTCCGCCAATGCAGTATCGTCATATTCATTGGCGAGTTTGTCTATCTTGCCCAAGTCTTCATTCAGCTTTTCAAGAATCCCCTGTGCCAATTGATAATATTTCTCATTATGGTTGATCAGGTAATTTTTTTCCTCCCGGCGGCAATTCAAGGCCAACTCCGACACGTCGGTGGCATACTTCGCCGCGGGAATATAATGGCCGCTCAACTCGGTCGCGTTTGCGTCGATCCGGCCAAACATGATGTAACCGGTAACACCAAGCGCCACCATCAGTAACACAACAGCACCAAACCCCAGCCCCAACTTTGTTGCGAGTTTCATATTCTTGAACATGGCATTCTCCTTACGTTAATTTGCCCCGCGTTCACTTGCATCCCGGCACGGTAGCCCGCACAGGCTGCCGTGTAAAACATTCAAATCTAGGGTGGCATGGCGACCTCTACGATGTCGTTATGCCGCCCATCCGCACGATATATAAAATCAGAAATTGGCCAACTCCTTTTCATCAAAGGGGATGGATTCTTCTGGTGAAGTTTCCTGGGCTTTCGTCTTTGTCTGTACCGCCGCCGGTTTTGGCCTGGCCGGCTGTGCCGGCCGCGTAACAGCACCCTGTTGCGGCTGGAACGTCGCCGACCGGCTGGCTGCGACCGCCGACGCCCCGGTTACCAGCGCCTTCAACTGGTTGACCTGGCTGAAGAGTTCCTCGGCCTGGGCACTTAATTCCTCGGAAGCCGATGCCGTCTCTTCGGCGTTGGCGGCGTTGGACTGCGTAACGGTATCCATCTGGGCTACGCCGGTGTTGATCTGGCTGATTCCATCAGCCTGCTCATCGCTGGCACGGGAGACCTCGTCGGTAATGCGGCCTTGCTCTTCGCTGGCGGCAGCTACCTCGGCGATGTTGACGGAAACTTTCTGGGCAACGTCGCCGATTTGCGTCAAAATCTCAGCTACTTCTTTGGAGGCAGTAACGCCGTTGGCGGCGTACTTCTGCGATTCTTCCAGCAGCCTCGATGTATCCCCCGACGCCTCCGCCGAACGCTGGGCAAGGTTGCGTACTTCCTCGGCAACCACGGCGAATCCCTTGCCCGCCTCGCCGGCACGGGCAGCCTCGACCGCTGCGTTCAGGGCAAGTAAGTTCGTCTGGAAGGCGATCTCGTTGATCGTCTTGATAATCCCAGCCGTCTCCTCGGAAGATGTCTTGATGTTATCAACCACCTCGGCGAGATTGCCCATCGCGGTTTGGCCTTTTGCCGAGTACTCGGAAGCCGAGTCCGCCAAGCCCTTGGCCTCATTTGCACTGGCGGCGTTGTTCTTGGCCATCTCGTTGGCGTTCTGGGCATTTTTGGCGTTCTGCTTGACCATCGCCGATATCTCCTCGACGCTGGCAGCGGTTTCCTCAACAGCCGCCGCCTGCTCGGAAGAACCCTCAGCCAACGACTGGCTGGCCGATGAAACCTGCCCCGCCGCCGACGAGACCTGCTGGGCGTTGTCGCCGAGATTGTCGGCAACCCGGGAGAGAATGCGATTGACGCCACGGACGATTCCCACGGCAATTACGACGCCGGCAATAGTCGCCGCTATCGCTGCGACAATGCAAAGCCAGTTCAACGTCCCAGCCATAACGAGTGTGCTCTCGTTGGTTTTGTCGATATCCTCGGCTACTTTCTCGCCAATATGCTCCAGGTATCCCTGCACCTTGGCCAGAGCCGGCTGGGTCTGCTCGATGTAGATGTGCTGCGCCTTCTGCATACCGATAACGTTTTTGTCGTTCCATGCGACTATATCTTCCATCAGGCTAACTGTCTCAGTCGCGTATTTTTCGGTATGTTCTTTGAAGTATTCCAAGGCCTCGTCGCGTTTGCCCTCGGCCAATAGCTTGTCGATGGTCTTGGCGCTGAGGTGCATTTTGTTGTGCGGTTCTTCGAGGCGGGCGCAGATGGCGTCGAGTTCGGGATTTTCCTTACGCATCTGCTTCGCCTCTGGAGAGTACAACCATTTCGCGAAATGGCAGGTGCGAGGATCCTGCTTGACCCCCGTCTTTTTCAGTGACGAATAAATAAAAACATTCTGAACCTTGTTGCGCCATAATAGATGCTTACCCTTGATTCTCTGTATTTCCGCACTCAGATTCACGTCGCCCTGTCTGAATACATCTCTGATTTCTCTACCGCTTTCATGCAGTTGGTTGTGCCATTTTTCCATGTCCGCCAAGTCCTTGGCAATACCGGGAATGTTTTTTTCAGCCTTTTTGCGGCCCTCGCCGTAATACCACTTGCCGAACCCGCATTTGTGCGGGTCGAGCTGCACGTCCAGCTTGGTAATGTGATCGTCATTCAACAGGCTCGAAACCTCACCCGCCCAGTTCAGATGGGCAATCTCGGCTTTGTTGATCTGGTCGAGAACCTGGTTGCGATCGATGGTTTCCTCCACGTTTCCAGACATTGTCCGCAAGCCGTAGACGGCAACCACGCTCAAGGCAATCAAAGCCGTCAATACCAGTCCAAAGCCCAGTCCCATCCGCTTTCCGATTGTCCATGCTTTTTTGTCAGCCATTTCACCTGCTCCTCGTACTTGAACCGACTGTAATTATGCCGACAACGCAAGCGACCCCGCCATGCTATTGCCGTCCTGTGCGAATTGAACGAGGCTGTTCACGTCGAGAACCAATCCTATCCGTCCGTCACCGAGAATCGCCCCGCCCGTAACACCGGGAATGCCCCGGAAAGTTTCACCAAGATTTTTCACCACGACCTGCTGCTGGCCGAGTATTTTGTCCACCATGATCGCGCTCTTCCTGCCGTTGGACTCCACGAGTACCAACACAGCATCGTATGGATCATCCACCGCATCGGGAATGTGGAACAGGCTGCTCAGGCGGTAAATTGGGAACAATTGCCCGTGGAACCGCACCATTTCTCCCTCGCCGGTAATCGTCGAAATAGACCCCTCCGGCGCGTTGAAACTGTGCTGAATGGCCACGGTTGACAGGAGGTATTTCTCCTGGCCGACACTGAGAATCATCGCGTCGGTAATCGCCATAGTCAGCGGCAGATGAATCGTGAAGGTCGTGCCTTCTCCGACCTGCGAATGTACCTCGACCCGCCCATGCAGCGACTCAATGCCCCGCTTGACCACGTCCATGCCGACCCCGCGCCCGGAAACGTCCGTTACCTTCTCAGCCGTCGAAAAGCCCGCCTGGAATATCAGCATAAACACCTCGGAGTCACTCAACTCCCGCCCGGGCGGAACCAGTCCGCGCTCAGTGGCCTTGGCGAGAATCTTCTCGCGGGCCAGGCCTTTGCCGTCGTCCTGCAATTCCAGGATGACCTTGCCCGCGCGATGATACGCCCGTAAGGTAACGGTTCCCGTTTCGCTCTTGCCGGCGGCTTTGCGATCTTCCGCCGATTCGACACCGTGATCCACCGCGTTACGCATCATGTGAACCAGCGGATCGCCCAGCAGCTCGACCATGTTGCGGTCGATTTCCGTATCCTCGCCCTCGGTAACAAACCGCACCGCCTTGCCGGACTTTCTGCCGAGGTCGCGAACGAGGCGGGCCATCTTCTGGAAGGTAGCCTTCAGCGGAACCATGCGAAGGGCCATCGTTACATCCTGCAATTCGCGGACGATCTTGCCGGAATGCTGCACGCTGCGGAGTAACAGTTGATCCGGGGCGTTTTTGTCTTTCCGGCCTGACGTTCGTTTGGTTTCCACAGCCTCAGCTTCGGCTTCGACCTGCTGCCGCGTCGCTTTTCGTCTCTTTTTCTTTTTGGCCCGGCGATGGCTTGCACCGGCTATGGCATCGGTGCTCTTGGCAACCATTTCCGATGCAATGACCAGTTCGCCTACCATATTGATAAGGCTGTCCAGGCGGGTGGTTGTTACGCGGACGGAGGCCTCGGATTTCTTGCCTTCGGCGACTTTTTGCGGGGCGTCTTTTTGCTCTGCCGGGGCACCTTTTTCCTCCGCTATGGAATCCTGTTGCTCAGCCACGTCAACGGGCGAGTCTTGAGCTTCTTCCGTTGGGGCAGGAGACGCAATCGCTGACGCACCGGCCTGGCTGCCGACGCCGGCGGCGTCAGGGTCTTTCAGGACGCCCAAAAGTCTGCCGAGGGTATCGGGCACCGGCAGCACGTCGCCGCCGGCCTTGCCGTCCAAGGCCTCTATCATACTCCGCAACAGATCGCAACTTTGCAGCGCCAGGTCGGCATAGCCGCCGACAATCTGGATTTCACCTTCGCGGGCGCGGTCCAGTTGATTCTCGGCCAGGTGTGCCAGCTTCTGGATATTGGTCAGCCCCAGGAATCCGCTGGTGCCCTTGATGGTGTGGAACGCCCGGAAAATGGTGTTGATCGGCTCAGTATCGCCGGGGCTGGATTCCAGTTCCAACAGCGACGACTCCGCCGCCGCGATGTGGTCGAGACACTCGACGATATATTCCTTCAGCAAGTCCCCGTCGCTGTCAGCCGGCAGCGTGGTCGGCTCGACGGTCTCGGCGACAACCGCATGCTCACCCGTGGCGACAGAATCGCCGGAATCGCCCTGGGCGTCCGTAGCGTCTGGAGTGTCCAGCGGCAGGGCGGCGATATGGGCGGCGGCGGATTCGATTCGCCTTTGCAGCTTCTGCTGCGCCCGCAGGGCCTTGGCAATCCGGCTGGCCGTAACAACTCCGGCATGTACCAGCGCCTCGCCAAGCGGCTCGTCGCCGCGCTGGCGGATAACTTTCTCGATATCAGCCCGGCTGGCCCAGCCGCGACCGATAAGAATGTCCCCCAGGCGAACCGACTCCGTGGCGCATTGTTCGTTAATGCCCACGCCCTCCGGGCAACTCAACTGGACAACATGCTCGACGTAATAATCCGGCAGCGGCAACGGATCGCCGGGGGCGCATTGCTTCAGATGCTCGGCAATGTACCGAATGGTATCGCAACTCCGCAGGGCAAGGTCGGCATAGCCGCCGACAATGCGGATTTCGCCCTTCTGGCCGCGGATGACCACTTCCTCAGCCATGCCGGCGACCTGGCGGATTTGCTCCAAGCCGACCGCCTCGGCAGACTGCCTGATTTTCTCGAAGGCCTGCTGCGTCTGATCGGCATGTGCCTGATCAGCCGGCTCTATTTCCAGCGACATCAGGGCGAATTCCGCCTTTCCGACGATATCGAGCGTCGTGACAACGAATTCCTCCAGTACCTTTTTGTCCATGCCGGCTGGGACATGGGTCTGATCGACATCCCCGGCCTCGGCGGTCTCTTCGAGAACGTTCGCCACCAGGGACAGATGTCCCGCCGCGGTCGTCAAGGCCGCGGTTGGGTCTGACGAACGACCGCTGCTGACACGCCCGACCAAATCGGCAGCAGCCCCGATGCGCTCCCGCATTTCCATGCTGAGCGACTCGTCCACCCAGAACTCGCAAAGCTTCTTCCAGGCGTCGTCCAATTCCTGTTTGTCGTCCGGCCCGATAATCAGCAACTGGGCGGACAGGTTGATAAGCAGCGATTTGTCGAGCGAGCGGGCAGGCGAAGGGGACGATTTGCTATCGGCGGGGCTGTCGGTTTTCCGCGCGGGTACGCTCAGCCCAGCCGATTCGAGAATATTACAGAGCGACTTGTTCGCTTCGCGAATACGTTTAACGCCTGGAGATTGCCCCGAGAGAACCTCGCCGGAGGCCTCCAGAGACCGGGCCAATATTTCAACGGTTTCGCCGGCGGAAATCTGTTCCTGGAAAATCCCTTTGAGTATCTCCAGTTCCAGCTTAAGCATTTCCATGGCGGGCCGGCTGTATGCCTCCAGCAACCTATAAGCCTTCTCCATGGTCTCGCCGGCACGAACAACGCTCTTCTTGTCGGCGGGATCGACCTTGCCCACCTGCACGCAAAGAGTTTCCAGCAATGCGTTAATCGATTGGTTTTCTGCCATAGTTCTCTTCTTTTGTGTCAATTACCATTCTGTAACAACCTCTACGATTAAAGAAAAACCCCGGTGAACTAATCGGAGCCGCCGGCGGGAATATTCGGAAGGAATTGGCAAAATTCAGGGAATTTTTCACACTGCCATCATCTGGTTTTTGTCTTTCTGTTTGACGAAGGGGGGGCAAATGCGCACAATGCCGCTTCGGCCATTGAAATCGGCCATCCAACAGGCAAGAAAATTTATAACCGCCGGAAGCGGCAAAACACCGACCCGGCCCGGAAAGAGGAAGCTACCGATGAAAACGACTGTCAAACACGCATGGATTGGACTATTGGTTTTGGCCCTGACGGCTGGATTCGCCGCCGCACAGGAAAAAGGCGATGCAAAGCCCGCACCGGCCAAGACGCCGACAGCCCAAAAAACTCCCCCGACAGGCCCTAAATTCGTGGGCGCCACGCCACAAAAAGCCGACAAAGGCAAAACCGACGGCACGGACACAAAAACGCCCGGTACCGCCCCAGCCACTGGCGAAGGCGACACACCCGCCGACGGCGAAGGAACTAAAGATCAAAAACCCGCGGAACAAGATCAACCGCAAAGCCCATTTGGTGGGTCTTTCTTGTACATCATGATCGGCGGGTTCATCCTGCTGTATCTTTTCATGGGCCGAGGCCGAAAAAAGAAAGAAGCCCAACGCAAGCAAATGCTCAGCGAGTTGAAAAAGGGCGACAAGGTTATTTCCATCGGCGGCATTGTCGGCAGCGTGATCGAAGCCCGCGACGAAGAGATTGTTGTCAAGCTCAACGACAACGCCCGAATGACCCTCGCCCGCTGGGCTATCCGCACCGTCGGCGATGAAGTCAAAACCGACAAAAAAGAAGATACCCAAAAAGAACAGTAGAAAAAAGGGTGCCGTAGCGGGAGCGACGCTTTCAGCCACGATGTTCGATTATGCCGTAATGGCGACTTTGCGGGCGAGTTGTTCGCAGATTTTCGCCGCCATCTCCGTGAGCGGGACGACATGCTCGGCGGCTTCGGCTTTGATACATTCCTTGGGCATGCCGAACACGACGCAACTGGCCTCGTCCTGGGCCAGCGTGTGCGCCCCGGCCTGTCGCATGGCAAGCAGCCCAGCCGCCCCATCGGCACCCATACCGGTCAAAACCGCTCCAACGGAGTTCGTCCCGGCGACCCGGGCGACCGAGTGAAATGTAACGTCCACCGCCGGGCGCTGATGATGGACTCGCGGGCCGTCTTTGACCTCCACGAAGTATTTCGCGCCGCTGCGGCGGAGAACCATATGAAAATTCCCCGGAGCCAGCAAGGCTACGCCCGGAACAACGGCGTCGTTGTTGCGGGCCTCGCGTACTTCCATGGCGCAGAGCGAATCGAGGCGTTCGGCAAAGCTGGCGGTGAATTTTTCCGGCATGTGCTGGACCAACAACGTGCCCGGCGTATTGCGGGGCATTCTCGTGAGAACTTCCTTGATAGCCTCGGTGCCGCCGGTCGAAGCGCCGATGGCCAGTATCTTGTGCGTAGTGGCAAGCATCGCCCCGGCATGATGATGAGCAACTTCGCGATGTTTCGCAGGTGCTTTGTTTTTGACGCATCTGACGGTTGCGGCAGCCCGGATTTTGTTGGTGAGGTCCTTCGCGACTTCCCCGACGGAATAGGCTCCGCCGGGCTTGCCGATTACTTCCACCGCCCCGATTTCCAACGCCCGCAAGGCCGTCTCCGAACCCTTGGCCGACAGCGAACTGACCACGATCACCGGCATGGGATGAAATTTCATCAACTTGGCAAGAAACGTCAAGCCGTCCATGCGGGGCATTTCGATATCCAGGGTTATCACATCCGGTTTGAGAGACACGATTTTATCTCGGGCGACATACGGATCAACCGCCGTGCCGACGACCTCGATATCCCTGGCCTTGGACAACTCCGTGGAGAGCACCTGCCGGACAATCGCAGAATCATCCACTATCAAGACCTTAATCATCGAGTCGCTCCTTTCCACAGTTGAATAAGTATATCAGCAATCAGCTTCCGGGCGGGCAGATTTCGGGAATCTCCGCACCCTGCTCAACAAACATTACCACTTCTGCCCTGCCGGAATCAAGATCCAGCCCCACTTTACCGGCAAAATCCTGCCCCGGTACCTCGGCGGGCAACTGGGAAACGGGAAGAAGCTCCGGGCCGCCGATATTGAATTCCGCCTCGTCCCCAGCGATGGCCGGAAGCAGGTTGCCGCAAATCACATTCAGCAGTTCCTTCAGCGCATCTTCAAGCGTTACGCCTTCCGGCATCGACTCGCCGGGGTCTATGCCCAGCATATTCTCCGCGAGCGGGTGGAGAGTTTCTTCGGCAATTCCCACAAATAACTTCCCGCCGAATGGGCCGCTAAAATCAACGCCGGCGGCATATCCCAGCGGTGTTTTCTCCTGCGGGTGCGGGCTGTCTTCGGGAATAACCAGCATAAACGCCAGTTCGCCGAATGTCTGCTCTGCCGTGTGGGCAAGTACGTCGTTAAAAATCGGTTTCGGATTCTGTGGGCTCATGATCAATTCCTGTAATTTCAGAGATTACTTCGCGAACGGTTTCCGCGGCGAACGGCTTATGGATAAACTTGACGCCCTTCTGCAACAGCCTTTCAATGCGCGTCTGGCTGCCCTCGGTGGAAACCACGATAATCGGCATCGCCTGCCACTCGGGGTTCTCCCGAACTTTCTCGATCATCTCTTCGCCGTTCATCACCGGCATGTTGATGTCCACGAGGGCGATGTCGATCCAATTCTCTTCAAGCTGGTCCAGGCCTTCCTGCCCATTGCCCGCCTGAAAAGTTTCACCTATCGGCAGCCCAGCCATTTTCAACGTTTTGATGATCATCATCCGGGTTACCGAACTGTCATCCACTACCAACACATTAAGGGCCATGGCTCAGTACCTCCGGCGGTTCGTGCTGTCCGTCGATCCGCCTGTTATCGTCTTGTGTTCCCGATTCAATTTCACCTGCATCACGTTCGTCGCCTCAACTACCTGGCGATGGTACTGTCGTATTATAAAAAATTACAAAATATTATAAGTCCCATTCCGCGCCGGCGTTTGCCAGCCATACCCGTCCGGTACCCACTTCCATATACATGGTGCGAGCCTTGGATCCGCCCACGTCCTCAGACTCGATCAACACCCCGTTCTTCCAGAATATCTTCTTCAACATGATGTAATTCCGCTTACCTATGGCAAAACGGTCACCGTTGCCGGCATGCACATTGGCCCCACCGGCGACCTTCACGACCAGCCGCTTCTTGATCCCTCCCAGGGAATAGATATACTTGAAAAAAGCCGGCAAACCCGTATCCACAAACATATACGGATTAGCTTTGGCCTTTTCGGGGTTGATACTCGACATGGGCATCATCACATGCAAAATTCCCCCCACGTGGGCCTTCTCGTCGTGTATCGTTATGCCCAGGCAACTGCCCAGGGCATGGGTAACGATTATATCCCCCGTGCTGTCGGAAGCTTTCATGTCCGCAACACCCACGATGTGTTTCATGAAACCATCTCCACGCTCCCGCCCGACCCCTGCAAAAAAACGCAAGTTACCGCATTCATCGCAGTCGAGCTGTACAATCATGCTGAAATTGTTATTTCATATACGTCGCCGGCTGAACGTACTTGAATGTATGCTTCGTACCGGTCAAACTTTCGGAATGGCCGAGGAACAGATAACCCCCGTCGGCCAGCAGGTCATAATATCGATTTATCAATCGCGATTGCGTCGGCTTGTCGAAGTAGATCATCACGTTGCGACAGAATATCACGTCAAACGGCCCTTTCATCGGCCAGTCTTCCATCAGGTTCAGACGAGCAAAGTGAATCAGGTCGCGAATCTCCGGCTTGGCCTTGAAAATAGCAGGCCGCTCCTCCCGCACAACCTCGAAATACCGCGACACCAACTGCCGGGGAGTCTCCTTGAACCGCTGCTGGCTGTACTCGCCACTGCACGCAATCGCCAGAACCCGCGTCGATAAATCCGTAGCCAGTATCCGCACATCCCAATTACCGATCGACTGGATCGATTCGTTCAGAAGCATCGAGATCGAATACGGCTCTTCCCCGCTACTGCAACCAGCCGACCATATCCGCAACTGCCTGTCGCCGCGTTTTACTATCTTTGGCAAAACCGTATCGCGGAGAAACGTGAAATGCTGCGACTCCCGAAAAAAGAACGTCAAATTCGTGGACAGGGCGTCCAGCATCGAAATAAGTTCCTGGCCGGTCTTGTCGTTTTTGACGAGAGAAATGTACTGGTCGAGATTCTGCAATTTCAACTGGCGACACCGCTTGGCAAGCCTGGCTTTGACCAACTCCTTCTTGCCGTCATGAAGATTGATCCCCGCCAGATTCTTCACCAGCGCGCTGATTTGCTCAAACTGCGCGTCAGAAATATCCGTATTGAGCGTTTTGACTACAGCCATGTTACTACCCCACAGTTACAACACCCCCACCCGCCTTTTTTACATAGCGACTCCCTCGTCGGTATATTTGTTCCATACTACCGTTGGCAGACCACCTCCACCTCGCCTCGCCAGACAAACCTGGCGGGAATCAGACAGGTATGTCGTCCTTCGAAAGCACCTTGGTGATATCCAGGAGAATGGTCACATGCCCCTCGGCCTTGCCCATACCAAGAATAAACGTGGTATCGACATTCTCGCCAAATTCGGGCGAATCCTCGATATCATCACCGGCGATATCCAACACCTCGCAGACCTTGTCCACGACCACGCCCATCTCCACGTCACCCACGCAGACGACGATAATGCACGTTTCTTCCGTTTGTTCGATTGACGGAAGGGTGAAGCGCATCCGTAAATCAATCACGGGTATGACCTTGCCGCGGAGATTTATCACGCCTCGCACGTGAGGCGGCGCCTTGGGAACGGCAGTGATATCCATCATGCCGATAATCTCCCGCACCTTGAGTATCTCCAGGCCGTACTCTTCATTCGCAAGAGAGAAGGTCAGATACTTGCCCGCACGAGTCGTGTTTCCCGTTTCTACCAATGCTTCCGTCATAGTAATTCTCCTTCAAGTCCAATTGTTTATCGGTTTGATTTAACCCGATATCCGATAATTTCACTTTTTTAT
>JAIORC010000188.1 GCA_021108335.1 Phycisphaerae bacterium | reverse complement strand
CAGAACCGCCATGAGCGCTATTTCCATGGTATTTCCCGCCAACCGAAGGTCATCATACGGGGGATGCCCAACCGGCTGAAAGCCTACTTCGAAGGATTCTTCCCGAAGGGAAGGTCTGCCTTCCCGCTGAGGTCCAGGTCCAATCCCGGCGGCACCTTATATTTGAGGTGATAATCCGGCAGCAGCGGACCGCGGAGTTTTTTCGTCCATTCCAGAATCATTCTATAGTTCGCTGCCCGATTGTTCTGGAACATCGGAGTAATCACCGACTTGGGATTCTTGGGATTCAGCAAAGGGTGCGGATTCTTGGATACCTCCCGATTAAGGCCATACTGCAACAACAGAGAATCTTGCGGACTTTGCCGGGACAACAGGCGTTGGTGTTTCTTTTGATAGCCGCTGAGAATAATAAAATTGGTATAGTCCGCTTTCTCCGACGCACTGGACGACACGAAGAATTTCAGCCCGCCTTTGGGCTTTGAACCACCATGGCAATTCGACTGCGCACAATTTTTCCGAATAAGCGGCCAGATTTTACTGCGGAACTCAATCATGAATTTGGGGTCGCGTTGGACATGAATGTCTCTCAATAAGTCGACATCTTCTTCCCTGTTTTCGAGAATCTCCTGCACCTGCCTCCAGCGAGGCCAACTGAGGAAATTTTTTCTCTTGCCCTTGCGATCCCAATTGCTGCGTTCCTGGCCGATCATACTGGTAACGTAACGCTGCAGGGCGGTTTTGCCCTTGGGGCCTTTTTGGTCTTTGACATATTGAATCTTGATCCCCCTGTCTTCCGCCTTCGGGGGATCCAAGCGAAGCTCCAGCAGACGAATCCATAAAATATCGCGCTGGCTTACCAGATCCTTGATTTTCTTGTCTTTGTCAACGGGGGGCTTGGGGGTTTTATCCTCCAATGTTTTGATCCTCGCGTTGATCTGCCGCAGGAGCAGTTTTGCACGAACATAATCCTTGTCCAGCTTCAGGGCGTCTTCCAGGTTTTTCCGGGCTGCCTTGAGAAGCTTGAGGTTCCTCCCGTGCTTCGGAAACACCCACTGCGCCAAGCCGTAGAGGGCCTTGGCGTCTTTGATATCAATCTTGCTCAGGCGTTCCTGGTATTCCTGATGGGGCGTAACTACGGCTTCGGTTATGGAAACAACCTCTTCTTTCTTGAATTCCCGCACCGCTGTGGGAGTTTCAACACGAATCCCCTTATCGGTTTTGGTAACCGCGCCCTTAACTTCAGTGCCGTCGCGCAGCTTGACAACACAGACTTTCGGCTTAGGCTTTTTCTCCTGAGCATAGGCCTTGGCAGGGCCAAACCCCGCAACCAGGCAGGCCAGAAGAAAAAAGCAACATATCCGCGAAAGGAACCGTTTGCTATTCATAAAGCACCTCGTCGAAAAACGTTGGTATTATTCCCATTTTTTCAGACACCCCAGACTGCATCCAGATAGGTAAACTCTATCCGAATTTCTTCGTCCCAGCAAGGGTTTACAACAGGCGGCGGTGGGATTCGAACCCACGAATAACGGATTTGCAATCCGTCGCCTTAGTCCGCTTGGCCACGCCGCCAAATCAATTTACCCCAGTATACGTTTCCCGGTGGGCAAATCAACGCCTTGATTCGATTCCTTCGCAATTTGGTAGCGACGCCATTCTTTCAGATTCCCTTTACTTCTGGCCATTCTGGTCGATAATTTTATTGCAATCCGCCTCGATCCGGTTAAATCGCCTCAGGTAACGCTGCCCGCCGCGATTGGGGTCGTTGCCGGCAAGCTGGCGAAGACGGGTCCGCAGCGTTTTCAGCCCTTCGGGGTTCGTTTTATTCTGTCCAAAGAGGCACTGGGCATATTCCAGTTCCGATCCCCAATAAAGGTCATGGTTCGCCTCGGGAGTCAGGCCGGTTGTCAGGATTTCATACATCGGGGCAGCCTTGTCGTACTCCTTCAAAATCAGATAGCACTTTGCCAGCATCCGCACAACATTCGCGTCGATTGCCGTGTCTCCGAGCAATTGCTTCTGGAGTGCGTCATATGCCTTGCGAATTGACAGGGTTGCCCGCTTGATGGCCCTGGCCTTGTCTTTTTCCTTCGCCGGTTTCTCTTCCTGCGACGCTTTCTTCGCCACTTGTTCCGCCGTTTGCATCTGGTCGTAACGGTACTTCACCTCAGCCATCCTGATGTTGGACGACCAATTCAGCTTGAAATGCTTCAGAGCAGCCTCAAGATCCTTGCGAATCGCCAGGGCCGCTTTAAGATTCTCTCCGGCTGCCAATGCCGCCGCGATCTTGTCCTTGAAATAACCGGTAACTCCCGTCTTCTGGGCCTCCTGCTGCGACTGATCAATCTTCTTAAGCTCCAACAAGAGCGGCATTGCGACCTTGGCATCTTCGGTGTTGCCCGCCTGGATCAACGCGTCGGCATAGAGGCTAAACACGTAATACTTATCCTCCGCCGGCGCGTCGGAAGGCAACGCCTCGTAAAACTGGCGGCCGAACCCCTTGAACGCTTCGCGGAATTTCTTCAGTTGCCCGGGGTCCTTATCTGTGGCGGCCAGCTTGTCTATTGCCGACCGGAGATTATCCACGACCAACTCCATCAAGCCCTTGGCTTCCTTATCGCCGTATTCCTTCTGGAAGGCCTTGAATTCCTGGACACCTTTGTCGACCTTGCCCTGCTCCAGGAGTTTTCGAATGGAGAACGTCTGGCTTTCGCGGAGCACCGCCGTACCTTGCCAACGGTCCTTCAGCTCGGCGATTGCCCGGAGAGCTTCGTCCTTCAAGCCGAGAAAATCATATGAAATCTGCCAGGCGTGAAACGCACTGGTCGATCCCCACAAACCCAAGTCTTGTTTCGTCGGGGCGTTTGTTTTTGTCGTTGACGGAGCAGCTTTCCATTTGGCATGAATAGCGGTAGCAAAATTAATCATCTCGCTCTTGAGTTTTCGCGCCGCGCCCAAATCAGCCTTGGCGTTCTTTGCCATCTGCAACAACTTATACCGGAGGTCCAGCATATAAAAATTCGCCGCGGTAGACAACATGTCCTTCGCCGGAACCCTTTTGAAGGCGTCAATCGCCGCAAGCAGTTCTTTTCTTTTCGCGTCGTCCGATGCCGCACTCTCAGCCAGCTTCATGTACTGCCAGCCAAGGTCGAAGTTGTAGGTTGTCGCTTCGGGCTTGTCGCCCTTGAGCTTCAGCATGGTGATGATAGATTTCACCATCTCTTCGCGAAGTTGGCGGGGAACCGGCTTGTTCTTTTCGATATATTGCCTGATGAGAGCTTCGATGATTTTAACGGCATACAAAGCCGCCGTGGGAGCATACTCGCTTTTCTCATACGATTCGACCACTTGACGGAACAACTTCGCGGCCTCGCTATATTCCTTCTGCCAGTAGTAGCACTCGCCCTGACCAAAAAGAGCCGCCGGCTTGACTGCCTTCGCTGCCGCGGAATCCTGTTTGAGAATTACCCCGAACATCCCCATGGCTTGTTTTAAATGCTTATCGACCATCTTTTGTGCGGCCGGCGCCAGCGGCTTGCCTTTGGCGCGAGCCAGCAAATCTTTGCCGCGGGACAGCTCCAATTGGGCAAGAAGCGACAATAACCCAGGGGGCATCTTGGCGAGATCCTTTTTTTTGCCGCGGGTTTTTTTCTCGAAAAGCTCGGCAAAACCGATGACTACACCGGGCTGGCCCTTGTATTTCTCGATAATTTCCAGGAATGCCTTCTGCCCAAGAACATCCTTCTCCACGGCCAGTGAATTCTTTTTCATCTTCCGCAAAGCCGAAGCCCACTGCGAATACAGGTAATCATTCAAAACCAGCTTCTTAAGGTCTATGCCCAACTCGCCGGCTTTGCCGAGAATAGCCTGCCCCTGCTTGGCAAATTCCGCGACAGCCGTCTCCGCAGCGGCGAATTTCTTGTTGCCCGACTGGATTTTCTTTCTTCTGATAAGCCATGCGCCCCATTGAATCCGGTTCCTGGCCTTTTCAAACAAGGCCTCGACCTGAATCCCGCGAATCGAATTCTTCCCGGCTGCCCAGGTAAAGAGCGTTTCGGCATCTTTGTATTTTCCCTGCTCTCGATAGACCCGGCCCAGCAAGAGCTTAGCGTATGGTTGCACGCCATAGTCGACTCGTTCCTCAAATGGTTTAAGCAACTTCGCCGCCTTTTTCAGCAACTTGGTTCGCTCGTCCCTGGATTTTTTCGGCAGGACAATGGCGCGATAGAACAGCAGGTAAGCACCGCGATACTCCAACCGTTTCTCAATATCCTCCAGCTCCGGAACGAGGTAAACCATTTTGCGGGGTTCGTGCTTGGCATCCGCCAACGCTTCTTGCAGATCGCGCGAGGTACGATTGAACAGCTTTGTCGCCACGGCAGTTATCTGCTCCAGCGTCTTGCGGTCTTCCTCACTACCGAGCAGGAAGATAATAAGATCGAAATGGCTCTTGCCTCGCTGCCGACCTTGCGTATCGACAAAGTCTACACGGGCATTGAACAATTTAATCAGTATTTCTTCGCGAGCATCTTCATTGGTGGTTTTTTCGAGAACGCCTTCCAACTTCTTGATTTGCTCGCTCAGCCGGGTGGCTATCCTGGCGGTTATCGCCTGGCGTTCTTTGGGCTTGAGAGATGGCGAATTTGCCTTACTCTTCAATACCACCAGTTGCAGTTCCAGGTCGCCCGTCTCGGCGGCCAAGGCCTCCAACAGTGTTCCCAATCCCAGCCGTCGCAACGTCTGGCCGAGGTTTTTATGGTCTACGCTCAGGTAACTTTTCTTCGCGACAGTTTTTTTCGCAGACTCCTGCGCCGCAACGGGCCTACCTGCCAAACCGAACAGGAAAACCACCGCCATCAGCCCAATCGTCAATAGCCGATACCGCATACTTGTCTACTCCTCAATCAACCTGCCGTTAAGAAGGCGCAAAACCTATTTTCTTGAACTTGGCGTTACTGGCGGCATTAAACGCCTCCACCACATACTCCCACCGGACATTAGGGTCGGCTTTGATAATCACCGGGACTTCATCTCCATATTTCACCCTTTGGCCGACAAGAACGCTTGCTAACTCTTCCACCCTGCGAATCGGTGCCAATCCGCTCAGCTCATATTGAACCTTGTCGAGATGAACACCTATGGGACTAAGCACAATCCGTACCGGCCTAGTCTTCGAGGGGGTCTTTGGGCCTCCCGGCAGCGTTCCGGGTATCTGCCCTTCATCCTTGGCAAAAGTGGACGTTACAAGGAAGTAAAGCAGCAACTGGAACGTTACGTCGATCATGGGGGTCAGCGGCGGTTGAAGTTTTGCTTCTTCCCGGCCTCGCTTTTTCCGCTCCGAAACGTAATGAACGGTATCGCTGTCCTCAATTTGTTTTTTTTGTGTTATCGACATATTTGTATCCTGTTTTTCTATTTGTATTGCTTTTCCGGATCGGCAATGGCGGTTATTGCCATCTTGCTGATTTCTGCCTGCTCCGCGGCAAACATTACCGGCAAGACACTATCGAAGGCGATATCCTTGTCGCAACGGATTTCCATGAAAAATTCTTCGGACTTGACACCAGCATTTATCGCCTGGGTACGATATTTTTTCAATATCAACACAAGGGTATCGATATCACCCACCTCGACATCCTCGTTGCCTTTAACCACATAGCGCGTGGCCCGACTGGCTATTACCGGGTCGCGATCGGTGTCGTCCTTTCCGTATTTATTGGGAATATTCACCGTTACGCGATTTTTGAATATTTTGTTGCCTTTCTCGTCGAGAACGGCCGCCGATTTTTGCGGATCCGGGACTAAAACCTCGGCATCTTCCTGGGCCATCTTGGCGGTCAGCACGAAAAAGATAATCAACTGAAACGTACAGTCAATCATCGGTGTCATGTTGAGTTCGTCGGCGCCGCCGCCACCTTTTCTCAGTTTACGTTTTGCCATCAATCTGCTCCTTGCCCCGGACTGATTCCGCCCGAAGATATGGGCCTGTTACCGCTTGGCGGTCGGTCGGAAATTCGAAATCAATTCCTGGCTGACCATGATCGATTCGCTGGTCATCGCGTCGATCCGGTTCCGCATAATCGAGTAAACCGAAAGAGAAGGAATAGACACGCCCAGCCCCAGCAAAGTAGTTACCAGCGCAATGCCGATATCGCCGGCCAATTCACCCGGATTGGGCGAACCGGTTTGATTCGCAATTGTGAAGAACGCACCGATCATGCCCCAGACCGTACCGAGCAGGCCAAGCATCGGGCCGATGTTACCCATCAGGCTCAACCACTCAATGGAACGCAGCATCTTGGTCGTTCGCTCTTCGGCGGCTTCTTCCATGGCCCGCTCCATCGCCGGATATCCATGAGGAGCTTCGGTCAGCGCCGCATGCACCGTATAACTCAGGAAATCGCTCTGTCCTTCGGTCAAATCGATGGCTTCACGATACTGCTTGCCCTCGAAAAGCTCCTCCAACTGCATACGGATCATATCCGGGAGGATGTTCAACCGGCGAATGGAAATAATGTAATGCACACTCAATCCCACAACGACGACACTCATCAGCCACAACAGGTAGCCAATATTCCCACCGCCGGTAAGCAGAATCTTTCCGTAACTAATTTCTACGTCCCCTGCCGCCTGCGCTAAAATACTGAAGTCCATTATCAAATTCTCCTTCAAACCGCTCGTGTTCACCAACCGCCGCATCATTCGACGGCACAAAAACTTAATTTACCCGGAATCCCACTGATCACCGGTTTTTTTTAACTATTTTATCAGCCTCAATGCAATAAGACCGTTCCGCTAACTGTTTTAACCCATTTTCGCCGGGAATTTTCCCTGCAATAATTCAATTATTTACCCGCCGCCTTCAGTTCCGCCTCGGCCTTCTTGACCCAGGTGTCCTGCTGCTCGTCGTCGCCGTAGTTGTTTACCAATTCCCGCAACACACGCAACGCAGCCGGCTTATTACCAAGTTCACGACTCACCCTGGAAGCGAGGTACAGAGCTTCGACGGCCTGCGTCTCAGACTCGTACTCCGAAAACACGCCCATCAGGTTAAGCCCCGCCTCGATAAGTAGCTTGCGGTTTTTTCTGCCGTCCTTCTTGTATTTCAACAACTGGGCCTTGCCGAGCAACAACATCGCTTCCGGCCTGTCCACTTGCCTGTACTTTGGAAAATGCGTCTCTATCGCCGCTATAACGTCGCCGGGATGGCCCGCCTTGAGGCGAACCGCCAAGGCCTTGAGCTTCGTGCTGCGAGGCCCGACTGGCGGCGTTTTTACCCCATTGTTATCGCCAGGCTGCAGCGTAGGCTTGGGCCGACTGTCGAGACTGGAAATCCGTTCCGCGGTTTTGGTAACGCCGTCGGAATTACCGTCCGCCTCGTGAATTTTCATGACCAGGGCCAGAACCGCCTTGATATAAACCTTGTTCCTCGTCTTGTTCCGCATCAGGCGAGTTACTTTATCTTCGAGAACCTTGACCGCTTTCTTGTTCGTCGCAGCCCCGGCCTTGGCAAACTTGCCCGGAGCCAGCTTCAGCGACGCCTGGGAGACGCTGGCGGCATCGACCAGCTTCAACCATTGCTTGACAGCCTGGTCTATCATTCTGCCGTCAACCATCGCCTGGTACGAACGGTCGGAAATCAACCGCTTCATCCATCTCTTCCGGGCAGCGGCCTCCGCCTTGCGATATTGGGCAACCGCCTTGGAATAATCCTTCTTCGCCCGCAGTTTCTCTGCCTTTGTAAACACCGGATTATTCGTAACCTCAATCGTCTTGATCCGCAACAGTTCGCGACCTATCGGCAGCCCGCTATCCAGTGTTAAAGCTACCTCATAGTTGGAATAGCCCGTAATCTCCCCCTCCGACGACAAGCCCCGGTCATCAACCAGCACGTCGGCCAGACTCAAAGGGCTTGCAAACATTATCAACAACGTTACCGCGGCTATTTGTCTCATCGTAATTCCCATTTTCTAATCGTTGTGTTCCACGAACGTGTACGTGCCTTTATTCTCTTCGGCGATTTTCTTCATCACGCGGACCGCTTCAGGGGGTGCGGTACCATACAGAAATGTGAAAATGAATACCTTTTTCTTCTTGTTCTTGTTCAAGATGGAAATCGCCCGTAATACAGCTTCGTTATCAGGGAATTCGCCATCTGTCAACAACCAGATGAGCCGGCCTTTTTTCTTGGCCTTGTCCAGTGCGGCAAAAGCTTTTTTAAGTGCCGGAACAGGGTCCGTCTCGCCCTCGACAATCTGGACTTCAAGAAATCTTGACGCTTTTTTCCTGTTCTTCGGCGTAGCCGACTCCAAACGCTTGAAACATTCCTTGGGCTTGGTCTTTGCAAAAAGAATTACCTGAA
Source organism: Phycisphaerae bacterium (assembly GCA_021108335.1). GTDB lineage: Bacteria > Planctomycetota > Phycisphaerae > SM23-33 > SM23-33 > JAIORC01. The sequence goes on along the minus strand of JAIORC010000188.1, from coordinate 81,533 downwards.
ACGCCTGTGAAGGCCCCAATCGACCAATTGAACGATACATCTCCTGCCTTACGCTGTCGAACGTATCGACCATTGAACCGGAACGGTCAATTACGTAAACAACATTGTGTACGTTACCGCCGGTACCGGAACCAAAAAACCTTGGCCCACCGCCGCCCAGGGTAGCTGTCCCCATATCCCCGCCACCGCTGCTGCCGCCACCAGTCGCGCCAATAACACTCAACGACGAAGTCGATTTACTTGGCGACGTCGTTGGCCTGCGGACAGTACTCTTGGACGCAGTCGTGCTGCTGGAAGCGCTTCGGCTACGAGTCTTTGATGCCCTCAACGAACCGCCGGGATTGGTGGAAGGTGCGAGATTGGGAACAATAACGTCTTCCGGCTTGCGTTTCGACGCCACAAGAAAGACAAACGCGAGCATAATAAGGAAAAGACCCACATGAAACAGCAGGCTGATAACCCAAGGCATGACCAAAGCCATCGTCTTCAAAAACTGCCCGGCGTCAGATTCCTCCTCCTCATAGATCGGATTGCCGTTTTCATCCAGCACGGGATTGCCGTTTTCGTCCAGCAACGGCCTGCGACCACCCGCCTCGGGAAGCATGGGCGGCTGGACTTCTGACAGTCGCCAGACAAAAAGCCCTGCCAAACCGACAACACCCAGCAGGAGCGGAAACCATAACACTCCGCCCGCGACTCCGGCAAAAATCATAGCTGTCATCTCCATCACCCTTCCTTCAACAACTGGAAGACATTCCCGTAGGGAGGGCTCAGGATAGACCTGAAAGCCCACAGACGCCCTTGGGGAACGTCGAGGTTAATATGTAATTGTCACGCTTCCTCCAAAACCGCCGAGGCCACGCCGCTCCTGGCAGCCTGGAGAAAACCTCTCCACGCAGTAAAAACCATCAGGCTGCGTACAGTCGGATTACTATACAAAAAAACGCAGGGAAACACCATACAATGTTCCCTGCCCTGACAACCCCTATTAAAACATGTTTGCCCACACGAGTCCAGAGAAGTTTTTTCTGTTTCGCCTTCGAGAACCGTTTTGTTGATTCGATAAAAAGTTCTGGCGTGCCAACACAATATGCCATATAGTCTTATGTGCATGCGAGGGTGGCGGAATTGGCAGACGCGCCAGGTTTAGGTCCTGGTCCCGAAAGGGGTGCAGGTTCGACTCCTGTCTCTCGCAATACGGCAAAACCCAAGGGGGGGGTAATGGCTACTTTTCAAGGGAATCTCAATGCTCACCACACGGCGACATCGAGAGTCTCGCCATGCAGAATTGCTTAAACTGCTCTAAATTGCAGCCCCGCCATGCGATGGCACTGTCGGACGGGAAATCTAAGGAATTTTCGCATTGGGATTCAGGCTAAACCTGACGGCCTCGCCAACCTCTTTTGCCGAATATACTTATGTAAAGCCGCAAGGAAATGATAAATAGTTTTTATCTGGCATGCACGGCCTTTTTCGAACGTTGTGATGGAGTCGGTTAATTGTGTTACTAACGATTGAGGAATACCCCCGACCCTCCGGCTCCATCACCTTTTTTTTCGCGCCGCCAGAATAATCAGGACCGATGCCATTATTCAGCCAGAATTTTGACGACGACTTTTGTAACCTGTGATGGCTGGCCGCTTGTGATGCAGGGCATGTGGGCCTCGTGCGGAAACAGCAGCATGAACATCCCTGGCGAGAGAGTTACGAATTCGCCACTGCCGTCCAGAAATACCAGATCCGACTCGGGGCAATATTCCTCGACAACTCGCATATCTGTTACATCGCCGAAGCCGATCCGCTCCTGGCCTTCGATAACGCCCTGCACGTCGATATACTTGCGGTGGGCCTCCCATTTGCCCTGTTCGAGCGGCTTGGTTTGGTATCTCTGAACGATGGCGAAGACTTCGTCGCCCTGGATTTCGTCTCTGCCGTCCGGCAGGCTCGTGAAGTCCGTCTCGGCAAGATACGTCAAAGCCGCAGCAATCCGCCCGCTCAACGCGCGGTAAGCCGAGGCATTATGAATACTATCAACAATCATGCAAAACTCCTGTTATTAGCGACATCCACCCGGCGATACCCCACCGCCGACAAAAACGCCTGCGACTGTTATATCCCGCAATACGCCAGAAACAAGAAAAACTATCGCAGCGACCGGAGAAATAGTTTCTCGGGTGCCGGTTCAAACATCGAGGCTGAAAGCTTCGCTCCCGCCAGAAATTCAGGTCGCTTATATTTTTAGAGATTCCCTCTTAATATGGTTGACATGTCCGCCACATACTAATATTAAGTATCGCCAGAATAAGTGCATATTTTAGCCAGCCGCGTGGGCGTAAACACTCAATCTTGGGAAAAAGGAAACATGTGATGGATTATCCAATAGAAGCATTCGAGACGCCCAACAAAACCGGTGCTCTGGTTTTGTCGCCGTCTTATGAGAAAGGGACATTTGACAGCCATGCCATCGATTGCCCCTTCCCGTTTTATCACGACGGCCGCTACTACATGACCTTTATCGGATGGGATTCAATAGGGTACAGAACTGGCCTGGCAAGTTCCGAGGACCTGCTGCACTGGAAAAAGGAAGGCATGATTATGGACCGCGGGCCGAAAGGCTCGGTAACCGAATTCAACGTCGCCCTCTCCTGCATCCTGCGAGACAATGACGTCTTTGGCCCCGCGACGTTGAAAAAAGTAGATGGCCGTTTCCTCGGCACATATCACGCCTATCCGGAACCGGGATACGAAGGCGGGCCGGCGGTAATCGGCTTATGCTACAGCGACGACTTGCGAAATTGGGAAGTTTGCGATCCCATCTTAAAACCTTCGCCCACGTGCGAATGGGAATCCGGCGGATTGTACAAATCCTGGATCATGGAGCATGACGGCACGTATTATCTGTTCTATAACGCAAAGAACCAGACAGAATGGCCATGGCTTGAACAAACAGGGGTGGCAATCTCCACCGACTTGATCCACTGGGAAAGATATGAGGGCAATCCAATCCTGAAAGTCGGTGCCGACGGGGCTTTCGATGATTTATTCGCTTCCGACCCATGTGTTTTCCGGCACGACGATTTCTGGGTGATGTTCTATTTCGGCAATTGTAGCGACGGCCATGCGAGGGACGGTATCGCATTCTCAAAAGACCTGCTCAATTGGGAGAAATCCAACAAGGTACTTGTTGACGTCGGGCAGGCAGGCAGTATTGATTCGCGTTATGCCTGCAAAGCCGGAATAATCGCGAAAGACGAAAGTATAGATTCGCATCATGCCCATAAAGCCGGCGTGATCGCGAAGAACGGACAGCTTTTTCACTTTTATTGTGCCGTCGCCCCGGCAAACAACGCCGTAACCGGCGAAATCCAGACCGATGAGATTCGCGGAATCGCATTGGCCGTTTCGTAATTTCAGAGCCCCCCTTAATCTATAGGATGCCGACAAATGAATGCAAAAGAGAATCTTCTTCGAGCCATAGGGCATAACAAACCCCAGTGGGTTCCAAACGGAATGGAAAACGTAGTAACTATTTGCTCTCCTGTTGTAGAGCGGCCAGGTTCCCCCGGGAAAGATGCTTTCGGTGTCGAATGGTCATTGGAGGAGGGTGCGCAAGGCGGAACCTATCCAAGCCACGAAGGCAATCCGGTTACCGACCTTCTCAAATGGCGCGAGCAGACAACAATTCCCGACGTCAACCAAATTGATTGGTCTTCAATAGAAAGTCAAGCCGCTGCAATTGATCGCGAAGATTGCATGGTGTCAGGTTTTATCGAAATGGGGTTGTTTGAACGATCCTATCTGCTTCTCGGAATGGACGAAGCTTTGGTTGCATATCTTACAGAACCCAAGCTCATGGAAGAACTCATTTCTGCCGTAGCAGATTATAAAATCTTGCTGATTCAGAAATTTGACGATATCGCAAACCTGGATATGATCTGGTACGGAGATGATTGGGGAACACAAAATAATCTCTTTCTCCCCCCCGATACATGGCGGAAAATCATCAAGCCGCACACGCAACGGATATACAACTGCATGAAAGAGCGGAACATTATCGTCAATCAACACTCATGCGGCAAAATCACGGATATCTTCGCCGATATGATTGAGATGGGAGCGGATATCTGGAATCCGTGCCAGCCATGTAATGATCTCGCCGCGTTGAAGAAGCAGTTTGCGGATAAAATTACATTCTGCGGAGGCATCGACAGCCAGTTTGTGCTCGATAAGCCGGGCGTAACAACCGATGAGGTAAGAACCGAGGTCCGCACACGTATCGATCAATTAGCCGAAAATGGCGGCTATATCGCAGCACCAAGTCATGGAGTACCGTACGATCAGGAACTTATCGACGCCATGAACAACGAAATCATGACCTATGGAAAACAGGTTTATCTAGCCGCCGGCAAGTAATTGATGTGCCGGCCGGCAAACATCGTGGCTGTCGCTTTGCTCCCGCTACAGCTCCGGGCTACGGTATCCCTCATGGCGAGACCTTGTGGGTGGGGGCGGAACAACCACGGCTTGCAAGCAAGCCGGGCCATCCACTTTTGAGGGGAGAAATTTTTATTTTTTCCATTTTTGACTTGTCGCGGGGGGTTTGATATCCTATAAATAAGTAAACACTTACTTATTAAAGGAGTTTGATTATGGCGAGACCAGCAGTTAAACGTCGGGGGATGGAGGCAGCGGCGATCAGCTTGTTTGCCACGCGGGGGCTGGCTGGGACTACTATAAAGGACATTGCCACCCAGGCTGGCGTAACCGAGGGCGCGCTGTACCGCCATTATGCCGGCAAGAACGAGATGGCCTGGCAGCTCTACTGCCGCGAAGTGCAGGCGTTTACGTCCCAGATGGAACCGATTCTCGCCAGGTCCGGCGCGACGCTGGCCGAACGGCTGACCGAGGGCGTGAAGTTCATCTACCAATACTACCGCAAACAGCCGGACTCGCTGGTGTTCGTGCTGCTGACCCGCCAGAGCTTCCCCAGCCAGTATCTTACCGACGCTGGCATCGACCCTGACGGGATGATCGTCGGCTTTCTCCGGTCGGAGATGACCGGCGGAGCGATTACCAAAGCCGACGCGACACTGCTGATGGCGTTGGTTCGCGGGGCTGTACTCGAACCGATTTACATGCACCGCTACGGCAAGCTGAAAACCCACCCGACAAAGCTGGCCGGCCAAGTAGCCGCAGCATGCCTGCGAATTCTGGGGATAGACGAATGACGACGAACACGACAAATGCGACAAACGCGGCGAATGAACTTCCGGCGGTTCCCGCGAACCCGGCGGCGCTGCCGGGCATGTCGCGACTGGGTATCTCGCAACTGCCCCTGTTGCTGCTGGCGGCGTGTTGCCTGTTGCCGGCGGTTCAAACGCTGCTGGCGGTGTATTTGCAGTGGCACACGGCGATTTCGTACTCGGTACTCAAGGCGGTGATGATCGCCATTCCGATTGTCATCTGGTGGCGGCGGCGGGATATGAGCTTGCGCGACTGGCTCGGCTGGAAGAGGCCATCTCTGCGGGGCAGTGTTGGGGTGGGCGTTTTGATGGCTGGCGTTATTCTGGGCGGATATTACGTGGGATTCCGCAACCTGCTCGACCCCGCGCCGGTGGCGGCGAAGGTGCGGGCGTTGGGGCTTATTGAATATTACTGGGCGATGACGGTGGTCGTTTCATTGTGGAATTCGCTGCTGGAGGAGTATTACTGGCGGGTGTTTCTCTTTGGCGAATTCCGGCGTTACCTGCCGGGGAAGCTCGCGGTGTGTCTGCTGGGCGGATTTTTGTTCGGCCTGCACCATATCTTCGCGCTGCTGCCATTGTTTGACTGGCCGATGGTGGCGTTGTTTACTGTTGGCACGATGGCGGCTGGGGCGGTATGGTCGTGGATGCGGGTGCGCGGGCGGTCGATAGTGGATTGCTACATCAGCCATCTCATGGCGGACGTGGCGATAATGTGGATCGGATACGACCTGATAATGAGAGCGGGATAATGAACGAACAGGAAGTAAAGCAAATTACCGAGGCTCGCGGGAAATTCGCCGCGATGGTTGCGACGTACGGGCTTGGCGTGTTCAACGACAGCTTCTTTCGCCAGTCGGCGATCCTGCTGGCGATGACCGTTGGGCTTAAGGGCATGGAAGGCTGGATTATGGCGATATTCACGCTGCCATATCTGCTGTTTGCCTCGGCGGCGGGATGGATGGCGGATCGATTCCCAAAGCGGCACGTGGTGATCGGTGCGAAGCTGCTGGAATTGGTGGCGATGCTATGCGGGGCGGTGGGAATCTGCACGATGAGTTGGGAGCTTATTCTCACGATGGCGTTTATGATGGGGCTTCAGTCCTGCCTGTTCAGCCCTGCCCTTAACGGGTCGATACCGGAATTGTACCCCGACAGCTACGTCAACAAGGCCAACGCGACGTTGAAGGTGGTCGTTACGGCGATGATTCTGGCGGGGGTGGCCAATTCGGGGTTGGCGTTGGATTGGCGGGCCGGCGAAGCGTGGTGCGGCGTTCCGATGGGGCAACTGTTGGTGGCGGTTGGCGTGGTGGCGATTTCGCTGCTCGGCGTGTTGATAAGTTTCGGCGTACCGCATCGGCCGGCTGCTAATCCGCGGGCGGAATTTCCCTGGGACGGGCCGGTTGAGACTTTCAAGCAATTGGGCGAAATTCGCAAGGACCGGCTGCTGATGCTGGTGGTAACCGCGGATATGTTCGTGTGGTTCGCCGGGGCGATGCTGATATTGCTGATAAGTGTTCTGGCGAAGGGACAGTTCGTTGAGTGCGGCGTATTGCTGAAAAAGCAGAGCAACACAATGGCGGGGTACCTCGTCGCCGCACAGGTGGTGGGCGTGGCGGTGGGGGGCGTTATGGGCAGCCGGCTGGCTGTCGGCAGGCGATGGTTTCGCGTGCTGCCGCTGGGCGCGATCGGCATGGGCGCAGCCTTGCTGGGCATGATGGCGATACCGATGCTGCCGGTTGGCTCGCGGCTGGCGGGGGCGTTCGCGCTGCTGGGGATTACGGGGGTAATGGGCGGGCTGTTCATGGTTCCGTGCGAGGCATTCGTGCAGATTCGCCCTGCTGCCGACCGCAAGGGCAGAGTTATCGCGTCGGTGAACTTCATGATTTTCTTCGGCATTCTGCTGTCCGGGCCTCTCGAGGTGGGGCTGATCCGGCTGCTGAGGCCCACCGACTGCCTGGGTGTGCTGGGCGGTTTCAGCGTGCTGGTGGGCGTCGGGCTGTGGTGGGCGTTGAGGAAGGGGGGCAGCCATGATTAATTTCCTGATGTTCGCATTCGTGAAATTCGCGCTATGGCTGCGATATCGCATTCGCGTCCGCGGGCTGGCTGAGGTGCTGGGAAAGGGCAGCCGGGGGATTCTGTTCCTGCCGAATCACCCTGCCCTGATCGATCCGGTGATTGTCCTGTCGCGGCTGTTCGGGCCTTTCGAGGTGCGGGCGCTGGCTGACCGCAACCAGATCGACCGCTTCTTCATCCGCTCGCTGGCCCGGCGGTGTCGCGTGCTGCCCATCGACGACCTGACGGAAATCGGAACGTCGTCGGATGCGGTGCGGGCGGTCATCGGCCAATGCGTCGAGGCGTTGCGCAGCGGCGACAATATCGTGCTGTATCCGTCGGGGCAATTGCAGCGAACGCGATTGGAAGACCTGCGGGCCGGCAGCGGTGTGGAGACGATTCTCCGCGAATTGCCGGACGTTCGGGTAGTGCTGGTTCGCACGCGCGGGCTTTGGGGCAGCCGCTTCAGTTGGGCCGGCGGCACGGAACCAGGTGTCGGGCCTGTGCTGAAACAGGGGGCTTGGGCACTGCTACGGAATGGACTTTTTTTCACACCACGCCGCGAGATTACGCTCGAACTTGTCGAGCCGGACGACCTGCCCCGCCAGGGCAGCCGGCAGGAAATAAATCGCTACCTCGAATCCCGCTACAACACCGACGCACTTAAAAACACCTTCGTGCCGCTTACGATTTGGGAGCGCGGCGGCACGCGGGAACTGCCCGAACCGACCCCGCCACGGATTTCCGGGGATGCCGCGGCTGTCCCGCAGGCGACGCGGCGGCAAGTGCGAGAGTATCTAGCGGAGTTGATCGGCCGGGCCGACTTCGACGATACGTCGCGGCTGGCCAATGACTTGGGGATGGACTCGCTGGCGGGCATGGAGCTGCTGGCCTGGCTGGGCGCGGAGTTCGGCTTTACGCAGAACGACATCACAGCGATACAGACGGTCGGCGACGTGATGCTCGCTGCCTGCGGCGAATCGATCTCGGCTGCGGCGGTGAACCTCAAGCCGGTATCGCCAAAGTGGTTTAGCCATACGGGGAAACACATGGCTTGCAAGCAAGCCATGCCACCCAGCGCAGTGAAAAACACACGGCTCTCAAAGGATTGTGCCACTCTGCCGTGTCCGCCGGGGCTGGAGGATATGAATATCCCGGAGGCATTTTTGTATCAGGCCGGTCGCCGGCCCGGCGAGGTAATCGCCGCCGACCAAGCCGGCGGGGTCAAAACATATCGCGACATGGTAACGAGCATTATGATTCTCCGGCGGCACATCCGGGCGCTGGCCGGCGAGGTCGTGGGCATTATGATGCCGGCATCGGTGGCGGCGGATGTTTTGTTTCTGGCGACACAATTCGCCGGCAAGACCCCCGCGATGATCAACTGGACGCTAGGCCCGCGGAACCTGGAGCACTGCCTCAAGTCCAGTGGTACGCAGCGGATTCTCACCGCCAGGGCGCTGGTTACGCGACTGACTGCCCAAGGGGTCGATCTGGGCGGGCTGGCGGAGCGGTTCGTTTATATCGAGGACATCGTCGCAAATCTCGGACGGCTGGAAAAGCTGCAGGCGTTCGTCAAATCGCGATTTTACCGGCTAGGCTGGGGGAGTTTGCGGGCTGCGGCGTCTCGCGCAACAAAGACAGCAGTCATTCTGTTCACCAGCGGGTCGGAGAGTACGCCCAAGGCAGTACCGCTGAGCCACCGGAACATTCTGGCGAATATCCGCGACGCCTACGACTGCTTCACCGTAAGCCGCCACGACAGCATATTGGGCATCCTGCCGCCATTCCATTCGTTCGGCCTGACCGTAACAACGCTGCTGCCGCTGGTGCTGGGCGTCCGCGTGGTGCATCACCCAAATCCCACCGACGGCATGGTGGTGGGGCGGATGATCGATCTGTACAAGGCGACGATTCTGGGCGGCACGCCGACGTTCCTCAGCGGCATACTGCGGGCGTCGGAGTCGCGGCAGCTTGAGTCATTGCGGCTGGTGGTCAGCGGCGGAGAAAAATGCCCCGCTCGCCTCTACGACACACTGGCCCGGCAGTGCCCGCAGACCACCGTACTGGAAGGATACGGCGTAACCGAATGCTCGCCGATGATCTCCGTCAACCACGAATCCGACGCTCACGCCAGCACCATCGGCAGGGTGATGGGTTCGCTGGAGTATGTGCTGGTGGATCCCGAATTGCGGGGGCGGGTCGAACCTGGCGGCGAGGGCATGTTGCTGGTTCGCGGGCCTAGCGTATTTGGCGGATATCTGGATTACGACGGGCCGTCGCCGTTCGTGGAGCTCGACGGGCGGAGCTGGTATTGCACCGGCGACCTTATGAGGCAGGACGCCGAGGGCGTGTTGACATTCAGCGGCCGGCTCAAACGGTTCGTCAAGCTCGGCGGCGAGATGATTTCGCTTCCGGCGATCGAGGCTGTCCTGGCGGAGCGATTTCACCGGGAGGATGACGACAGGCCGCCCCTGGCGGTGGTGGCGACGCCGGACGAAGAACGGCCTGAGGTCGTGATGTTCGCCGTCGGGCCGATTGATCGCGCCGCCGCAAACCAGGCAATCCGCGCCGCCGGCATGAGCGGCCTGCACAACATCCGCCGCGTAATCGCCATCGACGAACTGCCGCTGCTCGGCACGGGAAAAATCGACTACCGCAACCTCGTCGGCAGACTCCATTAAAAAATCTTAACCGCAAACACAATAAGTGGTTACATCTGCCGATGCGGCGATATTACTTGACAAAATCCGTATTAGACGTACAATAACCTTTGCTTATTAGCTCTGCTCGAGGAGGATTACGACTCGAGAATTTACGGCTTGTTGGACAAAACATTTTGCTCGCCATCGCTCTTTTCAGAACATCTGCGATAGCGGAAGAACGCGCTGAATCAAAGCTGAATCAAAATAGCCTTGGGTTCGGTGTCGCTTTTTCTGTCTACCGGTGTTCGCTTGGTTGCGTTTGCGGGGAAGGGACGTTTTGTCGATGTTTTGCCGTTCAATTCTTTTGAGTTGTGCGCTCATGTTGTGCTCACTGAAGATGGCCTTGCTGACGTATGCGAGGCAAAACAGGTTACCGTGCGCTTTTGCACGCGGCTGGTTCTGACGAGATGGAGAGCATTATGAGACGTGCAGTTCTGATTCTTACGGTTTGCCTTATTTCGATTTCCCCCGCAACGGCAGCGATTGATGTCGTTTTCGACTACTACTACGACGACAACGCGAATGGTTTCTTTGACACCAGCACAGCCGACGGCTTGGCTGCCCGGGACAGGATGGACGACGTGGCATCTTACTACGAGGGCATTCTTAATGACACTCTGCTGGCGATTACGCCCAGCGGGGTGAATACCTGGACACCACAGTTCTCCAATCCTGCTACCGGCCTTCCGATAAGCGGAGAGATAGACATGAACGTCGCCGCCGACACGCTTATCGTCTACGCCGGCGGGCGGGATATGGGCGCCCTGGGCCAGGGCGGCGCCGGTGGTTACAGCGCCGTCGGTACCGCAGCATGGCTGGATTTAGTGGCAAGCCGCGGGGAAAACCCGATTACCGATTTCGGCCCATGGGGCGGGTCGGTTTCCTTCAATACTAATCTACCAACTGATTATAGCTGGAACTTCTCCGCTAACGACCCAGAGTCTGACGAGTATGATTTTCTATCGGTCGCGATACACGAAATGGGCCATGTGCTGGGAATCGGCGGGGCAACGCCCTGGCAGAATTATATTAGTGGCAGCGATTTTACAGGCCCCGCAGCGAGGGCGGAGTATGGCGATGATGTTCCGTTAAACGATAATGCCCACTGGAAAGAAGGCACCAAAAGCGAAGTTGACGGCGTTGACCAGGAAGCAGCGATGGATCCGACTATCGCCAACGGGAAGCGGAAATATTTTACCGATCTGGACGAAGCCGGCCTGAGCGATATCGGCTGGGAGATCGTACCTGAACCGGCGACGCTCTGCCTGCTGGTCGGCGGCGGAATCGGCCTGCTCCTCAAACAACAACGCCGGCGCAAAACCGCCTGAGAAACATATAACCAACCATCCAAAAAATGCCCAGTGCCGTGCTTCTGCTTGCAGAAGCACGGCACTGGTCGCTTCATGGCCGACATTATTGGCTACGACTTGGGTATTTCAACAGTCAATATCTATGGTGGTGGCGGATAATCCAGGACGACTTCAAACGGACCAACCTTCGGAATCGTACCGGACTCGAACTGTAGCCCTTCCAGCAGAATTATCGCCTTCTTGCCATCAAGAGGCTTACATACAAGGGTTCCACCAACAGCCTTTTCGTTCGGCCTGGGTACGCGTGGGGAACCGCTTGGTGCCAAATAGCTGGCTATGTCATTGCCACGATATAGGCGAACTTCTGCGAAACCCTCGCCGTGGCCGATTTCATGTCTTGTCGGACTGGAAAGTTTTCCCTTTGGAAGAATGCATCGGACATCAAGTCCGGCTTCTTCGCCACTCACAAGAAGCATGATTCTACCGAGTGTCCAATGTGACACGTAGACAAATTTCAGCGTATTGTCCGACGAGGTGCTCGGTGTCACGCCGTGTTGCGGAGCTTGTTCGCATCCGGCAGGTACTAGAAAGATTGCCAGCAAAAGGCCGCATATTCCCCAAGCCGCTCGTTTCATGACCAAATCTCCTTCACTTCTTTGACGCAAAATGATGGATTCGGTTCCCATTATCCAAGCCAGCCTAGTGCCGCGTCCCTGTTAAATTGCTGGACGCCCCCAAAGGGCTTTCTCGCAATAGTTACGTCGTGGCTGTCGCTTCGCTCCCGCCACGGCACCCATCAATTTTTACGGGACGGAATACTAGCTGATGCTTCAGTAGAGCGGCAACTGCATTCCTTTCAATCTTGTGTGTAAATATGCAGGTAGCTGATTCTTTCGTTCTGGCCTAGATATATTTCGCCATTTTTGCCCGTAACGGCGGCGTCGCATTCGTAGCAATGCCAGAAACGCGGCGAGCGGACATGAACCATGCCGAGGTCGCGAAGGTCGCCTTCGCCGGCATCGTATTTGAACAGATGGCAGCACTGCCGGCCTGCGATACCGTAAACCGCGTTGTCATGCCCGATAGTCAGGCAGCGAATGTGCGGCTGGTTGAAGGGCTTGCCCAGCGAAACCATCTTGTCCCGACCTGGATAATACCGGAAAAGAATTCCATCCGCCGACGTTCCGCCGAAGATGGAATCCGTATTCTTGTCGTAGACCAGCGACTCCAGCCGGTTATACATCTCGCGGCCTTGGATTATGGGCGCATTGATGTCCAGGCCGGCCAGCCGGTCTTCTTTCGCGTCGTATTTGAACAACTGCGACCATCGGCAGCCGCCGAATACGTCTCCGTCGGGCGTGATAACGAGGGTCTCGGAAAACACGCCGTCATCGTCAACCGTGCCCTTGATTTCAACCGTGCCCTTCTCCGTATCGAGAAGAAAGAAAGTCCCGCTTTTGTTACTCAAGCCGTAAATCCGAGGCCGGTTTTCATCCGAAACAATCGCGGCAATCCCTTCGCCTTGTACGGGGCAGCATACTTTTGCAACGCCGGCGGCTTCGTCGGCGGGGTCGTGGGAATAAATACAGCCTTCGCCGGACGGCAGATTACCAGCCATGTAGAGCAGGCCGTCGGCACCGACAACCAGCGTACCTTTTTGCGCAGTCTCCTCGAACGTTCCCAGATCGCGGGCCTGGTCTTTTTGCGTTTCGGCGTCGTAGCAGAAGAGGTGGCTTTTTTCGCCGTTCGTCAGGCCATAGATTTTGCCGCCTTTGTCTCTGGCGAGGGAATTGATGCCGCATTCGCCGGGAGGAATCGGCAGGGAGACCAGCCGCAAGCTGCCCTGGTGAACGTAGCAGGACTGGCAATAATCCGCCGGGTGAGGCAGGGCCTTAAATTGCACGCCTTGTTTTATTTCGAATCGCGTCCAGTCGTTGTCGTAGGAACCGTCCGAACCGCTATCCGGTTTTCTGCCGGCGATTTCCTTGCCGATCGGGAATGGAGGCGTCGGCCATTGTCTGTTTTTTAATTCGTTACGATCTATTGGCATAATTTTAACCCCATGCTCTGACTATAGGTTGTTTTGAAGGTGTGTCCTTATCCGTTTTTTCCGGCGTGTAGACGTAAATTCGTTCCGGGCGATTATTCGTGTCGGCGAAGTAGAGGTTGCCATGGAGGTCTTTCGTAGCTTTGGCGATATACGTGGAATGCCAATCGCCGTCATCAACCGGGCCGATTTCCTCTTTTTCCAACGTGTCCGGATTCATTCGGAACAGATAAACCTTGAAAGGTATTATCCGATTCTTGGCTTTCTTGGTGGCGGTGTAATAGAGCATTCCGTCGTCGCCGAAAATCAGCGCCCCCACGTGGTCCAGATCGTCCTCGCCCAGGCCTGGCCCGAGGTCGTAGACCTTTTCTTCCGCGAAATCATATTTGAAGAGTCGCACGGGCTTGAAGTTTATCTCCATATTCCACACCGACCCGTAAACGCTTTTACCGTCCGGCGAAGGAATTACATCGTACGCCGAGCGGGCCTCGACTGTCGAACTCGGATCGATGGGGACTCTTGCGTCCAGCCGGAAAAGCTTATCCGCGTCCGCATCATATTTCATGATGTATCCCAGATCGTCTACCGTGTATCCGTTCTCGTCGGAATCCGTCCAGACCACCTGCGGGTTGACATCGCAAAATCTGCCGAGGTCTCTGTATTGCCTTTTATTTATGTCGTACACGAAGAAATGATTCCGTGGCCAGGTAACGCCGTACAGCAGGCCTCTCTTCTCCGCAAACGCCATCGCCCGACAGCCCTCGTTGGGGCTCATGACGCCGAAATCCTCAAGCGCTTCAGTCTTGGGATCGAAGTGGAAAATGTGAAAACCTTCGGCCATTCGCTGCGGATCGTCCCACACATGCCAAGGCCGCCATATCGGATCATCCAACCCAGGCCCGGAAAAATGCGTCGCACAATATAACGTTCCGTCAGTGGCTGGGAGAAGACAGTAATGTATTTTGCTGTGAGGCGACCTGCCGCTGTCCGTCGGTTCTCCCAAGGCCGGGCTTGCCTCCAGCAAATAGTCGTACTCGTCCTTGGCCGGATCGTAACGAACGATAAATACGCTCAAGCCGCCCGTCAACTCGCCGCATACGCCGACGTAGACATTTCCGTCCGCCCCGGTCGTAATCGCCCAGCAGGCGTCATGGATCGGCAGTTCCTTAAACACAATGGATTTCATCAGCATATTTGCACCAAATTTCCTGTTAACGTCTCTACTGCTTTGTCTTGAAAAAGCTACTTACACGTCGCCCGGCATCCACATAAACCCAACGAGGGCCGCTAATAATACCGTTTCCGGCATTATAAATCACCAGGCGTTTTCGCCGTTTGATTATTGCTCGAATTCTATAATCCGCACGTCGCCAGCCGGAACGGTAATAGTTACTTTCGTCCCCTGTGGGGTGTCGGCGGATTTCAGCTTTTTGCCTGTGAGCCACTCGCCTACTTTCGAGACTTTCGCGGCGGCATTACGCTTCAGAGTAACTTTCGCGATGACGTTTTCCTCGGATTTGACGATTTCTTTTTTGCCGGGATATTTGTACACGCCCTCGTTGTTGATGAGCGTTACCACCCAGCCGTTCTTGTTGCGGTTGACGATATATTCAACATTTCCTTCCACCTTCACCGGCAGCAGTTCGGAGTTGAGATGCCGCATGAGATGGCTGAACAATTTCAGCATCCGCGTCTTGCTGCCGGATTCCTTAAGATAATCCGGCGCGGTAACGATCGCTCTGCCCTTGCCGTATTTGTTCGACAACACCAGCGGCACGGTTTTTTTGTCACCTTCGACCAGGAAAACGAGCGGTGTCGCGGTTGTCGGCTCAAGGTATTGGAAGTTGAAGGATTTTTTCTCCGGTATCACCGAATTATCCAGTTTGCTGAACACCGTGATTCCCTTGCCGCGTTTTTCTGTTACCTTGCAGCCGAGCATTTCCTGGAATTTTTTCGGCAGCTTGCCTTTGATCTGTTTGGCGTTAATAATCAACGTTCCGCCGTTTTTGACGTACTTGACGAGCTTGTTCACAAAGCTCCCGTCCAGAGCGACATCCCCAACAAGCATCGCCGCTTTATACGTGTCAAGCACTTCGCCGGGAGTGTTGTTTGTCAGAACGTCGAACATGTCGCCGAAAGGCCCGGTTACCATCGTCTTCCGCTCGCCCGTGCGATGATCCCACGGGAACAGCGTATCGTTGACCGCCCGCATCATGTAATCCGCTTCGGTGTATGGGATCAGGCCTTGTATCTGGTCGCGATAGTGTGTGGACATATACCCGTGATATCGATCGAAGACCAGCGCCACCGGCGTGTAGGCCGCGCCGCGATCATGCTTCTTGACGATATTGTCGTGGAGCTCCTTGCGAATCTCACCGGCCGGCGAAAGGGCGTAGGGTTGGTCCCGCAATACCAGCACGAGGTCGTCAACGGTATCAATGGTGCGATGGTCGTAATGGGCGACATAGAGCGAACCGCAATCGGCATCGCTTTCATCGCGGAATATGTTTGTGCCCGACATGTAGGCCGCAAGAATTTGTCGCTTCTGAAGCGAAAGCGACGTGCCGCAGTACGGGCCTCTCTCCCACGTTGGCCGATGAAACGGTGTGCGACATCGGGGCGACAATACATTGTAGCCCTTTACAGAACCCCAAACCACGCCCGGCCCCCAAACCGCCAGGTACGTCCTCCACGGCTTATCGTATTGCCTTGCCGCACCACGGGAAAAAGCAAACAACAAAGGCGTACACGGCACAAATCCACCGATTTCATGGCCGGACATCACGAGGTTATGGGTTTCAAGCGCTAAATGGTCCAGCGGATCCGAAAACGTGCAAACCGACCAGTTGCGGAATTCAGTATGGCCCAAGGCCCAGTTGCGGAAAATCTTCGTGTGCCGATCCAACGCACAGGCTACAAAAACCATAAACGCGTCTTTCCGGTTTTTCGGCTTGCTTACCCCCAGATGCTTCCATTTTTTATGGGCGTTATGGCCAAAGCTTTCGTCCGCGATAAAACCGACAAACTGGTCGCCGTATTCCTTGATGAATCGGCGGCACAGGGAAGGCGGAATGTCGCTGATACGCTTATTACCGACCAGGGCGTTTATGCAGAACGGTCTGCCGGTTTTTTTCAGCTCTTTTCGGATAGGGGATTTGGGGTCGAAGAATTTCTTCTTGAACATCTTATTGTGCAGGACGTAAACCCCCATAAGAGCGTCCTTGATAAAAGGCTCATCCGCAAGCCCGGCTTTTTTGTAAAGGGACTTTTTGTGATTCGAGAGATCGTGCAGGAATTCATATTGCCCCAGAATCTTCCGGCTCCGCCAGTTTTCCGGGAACTTGTAATTGCCCCGTGAGGCGGCAGAAGTCAGATGCTGCGTTTCCACCGTGCCGGCGCCGGTCAATTTCGCGCGCAAGTCCGACAACCCAAGGTCTACTATTTTTTCACCAATGGCCTCGGCCGATTTGCGGAGCGCCCGATATCGGTCTACGTCGAATTTTTCGTCCGGCTTGACCGAATCCTCCAGCTTTTTAATCTCTGCAAGCACTGGGGCCTTGTCAGAATCTTTCGCCGTAATCTTGTCAAGCCGCGCCCTGAGTTTGCCGGCCTCACGGGCTGCTACTTCTTGGAAAGAACCAAAGACCATGCAGCCGAAATGTCCCGGCGAATGAAACCCACCGTACGTCGGCGACCAGCAACTCAGCTCCGGCTTCCTGTTGCCCCATCGGATACGACAGATGTTCAGCCCGCAGACAAGCCCCTTTTCCGGCGTCATGCCAAGCTGGGTGAAGGGTATGGCCATTTCCACGACCCAGCAGTCATCGCGCTCCTTCGCAGCCGCGGACCATGCTCCCTTTTTCGATATATCATCGCTCCACTGCGTGGCGATGGAATTCAGGACAAACTGCCGATAGCTGTATCGATCATAATTCGTATCGATAAACAACTCGATGTTATCGTCATTATAAACCGCCCCGTTGTGCTCCTTTACCCTGGTTCTGATTTTATCCATGCTCGATTCGAGGCAACGCGCGGCAAAGTAAAAAGTCTTGTCGTCATAAGTGATAAAGACTTCCGTCTGTTGCGTCGGGGCACCGATTCCGCCCTTCAGCACAAAGCCGGAGATTTTGGCGCTGCCGGCCCATTCGTCCTTACCAAGCTTTCCGTTAATTACCGGCGGGCGAGCGGTTTTGCTGATGCACAGATATTTCTCTTGAGAGTCCTTCCCGGCAGCAATAACCGAACCGCCAACGAAACACATCGCCATAAAACCTGCCAAAATTAATACTTTTCCATGCATAATATTTTCCTTATTCTTGGTCATTAAGCTCTTCTGTGACAACCTTGGCGACAGCAGGGACTGCCAGAATATTCCCCAGTTCGGCAAACTGGATAGCCCTTGCACCGCATTTCTTGATAATTTGAATCTCTTTTCTAACACGCCCAGCCGACTTGACATCGACAGCGAAGGTTCCCTTGCCGTAGAAAGCGATAAAAGGCGCACCTACACTGTGCCGGTGGTACAAAGAGTCATTCTCCACGACGTACCGCGTGTAGCGTTCGATTTTCTCGAATTTCCAATGAGGCTTGAAAAACCACGAAACCGTCTGGCCGCAATAGTCCACCGGCAGCTTGTTACCATAGAGATTGTTCGGTAAAAAGGCCGGGTAGACATGGCATGTGGTTTTGACGGTCCTGTTCAGGGATTTAGCGTAGGATTTGGCGTAATCGCATATGTTCTTGTAGAATTGCGTGAGCGTTTCCTCTTGAAACCGGCGGTCTGCCTCCTGCGGAGACATTCCGGGCGGGGCCGCCTTACGGGCAAGCCGCTTGCAGTGTTCACAGTAACACCCGTGAAGATTCTTGTAACCAATCCAATCGAAGGCAATTCCCGAATAGCCTCGATCCACGCTTTGGCGAATTTTTTTGCGGAATTGTTCAAGGACATGCGGATGCCTGAAACAAGGCAAAGTGGCTCGGCGGATTTCTGTTCCTATAGCTCCTCCAAGCGGCTCGCCGCCTTCCTGATAAGTTGGATTATCTTTGCGACTGGAGGGTAATTTCTCCTCTCCAGGAAGCATTACCTGTTCGTGCTTTGTGGTTCCCCAGGCTTTCCCGTAATCTGGGGAGATAACGGCATATGCTTGCATGCCATGTTTTCTGCACGCGTGAATGAACGGTTTCCACCTGGCATTCCACGCTATCGCATTGAAGCCCATTGCTTTGGCCTTGACGACGGCGTCTTCGATCTGCGCGTCGGTTTTCGACGGCAGGGTCCATATCCAGGCTAGTTTCCATTCGAGCATTCTGGGGCTTTGTGATGAAAAAATCATATGTCCATACCTGTCATAAACATGTGAATCAATAATACCGAGTTTCGGCCAACTGGCATAATACGCTTTGCCGCGGCATATTCCATTCTTCGACGGTTGCAGAAAATACCGACATTGCGGACTTACAGCCCAACGGTCCCCCGGCGAGGGAGGGCACTTGCCAATCGTGAATTTGCGTATCGACGCCCACGGAATAGCCAGCTCCACGGTATATCCTCGATCCACATCAGCTGAATTATTCAGGGTTCCGTTAATACGAACCGCACTGAGAAGCCCCTTGCAGTTCCACTTGGCGGCTACTGTGCCAGGGGGATTTTGATTATGGTTCGGGATAGCCTGTCGGACATCGTACACGCAATTCCGCGGCGAAACATGGATTTCAAAAACATCCGTGCCGTTTGCGTCAGGGTCCAGAAAAAGCTTTACGAACATTTCTTTTTTTTTATAGAAAGGCGTGTCTCTTTTCGTCTCCTTGCCGAACACATCCACATAGCCTACGTCATAGCCCGCGTAGAGATATTTGTCATCCCACAACATTCGCACTTTC
Organism: Phycisphaerae bacterium; assembly: GCA_021108335.1. Classification (GTDB taxonomy): domain Bacteria; phylum Planctomycetota; class Phycisphaerae; order SM23-33; family SM23-33; genus JAIORC01. The sequence goes on along the minus strand of JAIORC010000188.1, from coordinate 62,290 downwards.
GACGGATAGGCAATGCGTTTGCCGGTTTTCGTGTTCCGCAAGTCCAGCCACGGAGTCCGCGACCAGCACTTTTCGTCCAGGACACCATCGATTTTGACGGCCCCTTTGGGGATCTTATAACAAGTATATTTGGGACGAGGCGACTGCGCCCAAGATACGCCAGCGCAGAACATCCACGCTACTATCAAAAGAAAACACAACCAATTATGAATTCGCATTTTCTACTCTCCTTGCTTCGCAAGGTGCAGGGCTTTGGGCGTTGCCTTGTTCAATCTCGTAATTTTCGTAAGCGCTTCACTGTCATTCAAATTCGACGATCCGAACGTCGCCGGCTGGGACGGTGAGGGTTACTTCCGTGCCCTGCGGGGTTTCGGCGTGTTTCAGCTCTTTGCCAGTAAACCATTCATTGACTTTCGAAACCTTCGCCGCAGCGTTACGCTTAAGGGTAACCTTTGCGTCGACGTTTTCCGCGGATTTGATAATTTCCTCTTTGCCGGGATATTTGTACACGCCCTCGTTATTGATAAGCGTTACCACCCAGCCGTTCTTGTTGCGGTTGACGATATACTCAACGTTCCCCTCCACCTTCACCGGCAGCAGCTCGGAGTTGAGCTGTCGCATGAGATGGCTGAACAATTTCAGCATCCGCATTTTGCTGCCGGGTACCTTAAGATAATCCGGCGCGGTAACAATCACCCTGCCCTTGCCGTATTTGTTCGACAGTACCAGCGGAGCGGTTTTCTTGTCTCCCTTGATCAGGGAAACGAGCGGCGTCGCGGTTGTCGGTTCAAGGTACTGGAAGTTGAAGGGCTTTTTTTCCAGTATCATTGAATTGTCGAGATTGCTGAACGCCATTTTGCCCCGGCCTCGCTTTTCCGTTACCTTGCAGCCGAGGAATTTCTGGAGCCTTTCCGACAGGTTGCCGTTGATCTGTTTGGCGTTGACAATCAGCGTTCCGCCGTTTTTGACGTAGTTGACGAGCTTTTTCACAAAATTCCCGTCCATCTCGACATTCCCGACAAGCATCGCTGCCCCGTAAGTGTCGAACACTTCGCCAGAAGCATTGTTGGTCAAAACGTCGAACATGTCGCCGAACGGGCCTGTCGCCGTCGCCCGGTGCTCGCCCGCACGATGCTCCCACGGGAACAGCGTCTGATTGACTGCCCGCATCATGTAATCCGCCTCGGTGTACGGAAACACGCCAAGAACGGAATTGAGATAATGCCCCAGAATAAAGCCGTGATAACGGTCGAAAACCAAGGCCACCGGCGCGTATGTCGCGCCGCGATCATTCCTCTTGATGATAATGTTATAGAGGTCTCTGCGGATTGCGCCAGCCGGCGATATGCAGTACGGCTTGTCTCGCAGGACTTTTACGAGGTTGTCCACGGTATTAATCGTGCGATAGTCGTAATTGGCTACATAGAGCGAGCCGCAATCGGCGTCGCCTTCGTCGCGGAACATGTTCGTGCCGGACATAAGCGCGCTGGCAATTTCTCTCCACTGCAGCGAAAGCGACGTGCCGCTGTAAGGGCCTCTGTCCCAATTGGCTCTGCCAAACGAGTTGCGGCACTCCGGCGACAGTACGTCGTAACCGTTGGTGGAATCCCACACAATGCCCGTGCTCCAGACCGCCAGATACGTTCGCCACGGCTTATCGTATTGCCGCCCCGCCCCACGCGAAAATGCAAACGCCATCGGATTACATACCTGATGCCCGCCGATTTCATGGCCGGACATCAGCACCGTTCCCGCATCGTGAACATAATGGTCAAGCCTTGCCGCATTTGTACAAATTGTCCAGGGACGGAACTCGTCGATGCACAAAGCCCAGTTGTGGAACATCGGCCTGCGTCGATCCTGGAAACAAGCCAGAAAGCCCAGAAACGATTCGTGCCGGGTTTTCGGCATGCTTAATTTCATACGCGGCCATTTTTTCGCGCACTCGTGGCCGTAACATTCATCTCCGGTGAAACCAACGAATTGCCCGCCGAATTCCTTGAGGAATCTGCGGCACAGGGAGGGTGGAATGTCATAGGGATATTTCCGGCCTGCGTTGGCCTGTATGCAAAACGCCCTGCCGGTCTTTTTCAATAATTTCCGGGTCGGGGATTTGGGGTCAAAGAACATTCTCTTGAACTGATCGTTACTCCAAAAGTAAAGCCCGAGGAGCGAGTCTTTGATAAACGGCTCATCGGCAATGCCGGCCTTCTTATAAAGGGGCATTTTGCGATATGAAAGATCATGCCAGTAATCCCTGCCCTTCGTCTTCCGCAGCCGCCAGTTTTCCGGGAACTTGTAACCGTTCATCGCAGCAGGGGAAGTCAGACGTGAGGAAATCAGATATTTTATCTTGTTTACGGATATCTGGTTTTCGGAGATCAATTTCGCACACAGGGGCGATAGTTTCAACGCCGTTATTTTCTCGCCTATCGCAGCTTCCGATTTGACGAGCTTGCGGAAACGAGCCTCAAAACTCCCTGCTTTCCCCGCCGACGTCTCAAGTTCTCCGATTTCCTTAAGCAACGCGTCTTTCGCGCTCTTTTTTCCTGTAACCTTTGCGAGTTTCGCTCTGAGCTTGCCGGCTTTGCGAGCCGCTACGTCCTTGAGAGAACCGAACACCAGGTAGCCGCAACGCCCCGGCGCATGGAAAGAACCGTACGTCGGCGACCAGCAGCTCAACTCCGGAATCTTGCTCCTTCGCATACGACAGACGTTAAGCCCGCAGACAAGCCCCTTCTCCGGCGTTATTTTGAGCACGGTAAAAGGTATGGCTATCTCCGTAATCCAGCAGTCCGCATACACCTGCGACGCTGTAGACCACGCGCCCTTTTTCATTGCAAGGCTGTCCCACTGCGTACCGATGGGATTGGTAACAAACTGGTGACAACTGCTCCGGTCGAAATTCGTGTCGATAAATATTTCAATGTCATCGTCTTCATAAACCGGGCCGTTGTGCCGTGTTATATTGGCTTTGATTTTGTCCGGTTGAGATTCGGCGTAACGCGCGGCAATATAAAGGTTTTTGTCGTCATAAGTTACAAAAACCTCCGCCTGTTGTTTCGGGGGGCAGATACCACTTTTCAGCACAAAGCCAGAAATTTTGGCGCTGCCGGCCCATTCGTCTTTGCCAAGTTTCCCGTCAATTACCGGCGGGCGAGCTGTTTTGCTCAGGCACAGATATTTCGCTTGAGAGTCCTTCTGAGCAGCAGCAGCCGAACCGCCAACAAAAAACATCATAAAACCTGTCAAAATTAATACTTTTCCATGCATTAGATTTTCCTCTTTTCGTTTGTGTAAAAAAGTTTGTCCTTTTCAACCGGTAGCGCGTCTTCGTTGTTGACGATCGTTACCACCCAGCCGCTCTTATTGCGGTTGACTATATACTCGAAATTTCCTTCAGCCACCATCGGGGAATTTGCCTCCGAAAATCAGGTATCCGAATTTTCCCGATTTGTGGAACCCGCCGTTGGTCTGCGACCAGACGGAATATTCGGCTTTCCCAACCCGCCTTGAGCGACACAGGTTAAGCCGCCACACAGTTCCCGACGCAGGTGCTTTTTGCCCCAGCGATTTGAACGGGATGCATATTTCCGCAGTCCATCCGTTTTTGCCGATCGACGTGGCAGCCTGCCATTGGCCGCTCCATTTTTTGTCCAGCTTCATTTCGTCCGCCCTCGTCCCAATCGAATTGACGAGGAAATGGAAATATTTTGCCGGATCGCTGCCAGTGCTCAGGAACACTTCCAATTCGTCGTCCTCCCACACCGGCCCGTCATGCACGGTTACGGAGTGTTGTGCTCGCAAAGCGTCAATTTGAGACTCGTCGCACTTGATGGCGATATAAAGTTTTTTTTCGTCATATGCCATACGGGCTACGGCATTCTGGTTCAATGGCTTAAATCTCTTGTTCAGCCTGACAAAACGCTTTGTAGCAGCGGTTTTTTTCCATTCCTTGTCGCCAGGCCGCCCGTCGATTGTAATACTCCCTTGTCGGATGTGCGGTATCACAATTGCTTTTGCCAATGTTTCTGTTTCAACCGTTTCGCCCGTGTCCGGCTTTGCAGCCAGCTTCAACGTTGCGGAAATATCGCCCAATTCAGCCGCAAGCGGCACCAGTACGCGTTTTCGCCTTTTAGCAGGCAGGCTGATTTTTTGCGACGTTTCCCGGCCGGAGAATTTTGCTTTCAACTCGCCGCGAGTGGCTTGCCACGAATAATTCTGTAGCAAAATCGCGGCTGAAACCTGCAAACCCTCGCCCGGCTTAATCGAGGCGTCTATCGCAACCGGATCGGAAGCGGTGATCTTCCAGGTGGGGGGAACTTTGCATTCCACACCCAAATTGGTCAGCATAATCGACACCGCCCGGTTCGCCCGCGGGCCTATCGCGGCGATATCCTTTTTATCGAGTTGCAGAAATACGAACTCGCCGCCATAGGGTATTTGGAGCAAAGCCGCCGGACGAGTAGCGAAAGCATGGATCGGGAACCTGTTGAAAGCCAAAACTTCCACTTCCTCATCCCAGTATAAATCCGCATTGGCTATCCCCCGCATCAACGGCGGACGGCGGCGAAAATTGAGGCGATTAGTTTTTGTTTTTGCCACGTTCAAATCGAACGGCAAATTATCAAAGTTTTGACGTTTCAGGAAAACGGCCTTGCCGCCCTTTTTCACAAATTCCGTTATTTTGGCGAGCTTGTCGGACACGTCCGCACCGACGAACAAAACCCCGGCCTGCCCCGGATTTTCGACTTTCGGAAGCGTCAGGCCCAGCCCCGCGAGAAACGCCGCGCCTTCGGCGCCGCCCATATAAGCCGCCGGTAATAATTTGGCAACAAGGCTGTCACGGTAGCGGACGCAATTGTCGACCAGCGTGGTAATGATCGGCTCTGCACCGTACTCCCGGACCGGCAGGGAAAGGCAGACAAGCCTGCCCTTGCCAATGACAAACTCGAGCATCGACGCGTAGTCCAGCCTGTAACCGCCGTCGATAATGGGGCGGAAAGCACCCCGCTCGGGCTTTGCCCACATCGGCAGGGCGGTTATTTCCATTCTCGCGAGGTCGTCGGCGTCGATGCCGCCTAAAAGCGGATGGCCTTTCGCACGCGGAAAAAGATTCTTCACCGTGAACCTATCCACCTCCACACCGGCGACGGATTCGCGACAGAGGCAAACTATCATTCCTCCTTTACGCATGAACTTCTCCGCCTTTTCGGCTTCCCGTTCCAGCCAGTCGGCACTGTCGCAGAAGACAATGTCGCATTGCTCGATTTCGGCCATGGTCTTCACCGGAACGATCCCCGCCATCCTCTTGCCAAGCAACCCCGCGAGGCTGTCACCGCGGACGCCTATTTTGCAAACTGTTTTCAAACAGCCCGGTTTGGGGAATACGGTAACCGCAAAATCCCTTTTATATTCCTCGCCGTCGGACACAGCGATTATTTTGACCCGGCATTTTGTTTTTGCCGCGAAATCTGGAATGTTGAATTTTACCTTTTGCCTTTTCACTTCGCCGGGAAGCAGCGTAAGCGTTTTATTTATCGTCTGGTAAACTTTGCCGGAGGAATCCTCGAAACCGAGATAAAGCCTGAAAACTTTCTTATCGAGGCGGTCGTTGATCAGGCAAAGCGTTTTCCTCATATCGTCGCCCGCGAACCAGACATGCCTCTTATTCGCTATTTCCATATCGCCGCCGAGATAGAGGAATATTGGCGCGAAGGCTTTTTTTACGGTGTGAAAGAGTTTGTTTGGCCGGTACGGCGGCAGCTCCGGTTTGCAGGTGTTAAGAAACGAGTCGCCACGAAAAAAAGCCGCGGGGCACTTCGGCCTCATGCCTGGCAAGGCAAGCTCTTCGGGAGTGTAGTTCAGTTTGATCGCGCTGAAGTCGTACCAGGCATTTGCGGTCAGGCAGAAGCTTTCAAACTCCACGATGCCGGCAAAGTCATAGCACCGCCAGGCAGAAAGCAGATCCTCCCCAATCAGCGACCTGGCTTTTATGTAGGTGGGCGAATAGACTCGCGACTTGACCGCGCTGTCACCAAAACTGATCGCCTTGACATTAAGCCCCCTTGCGTCATAGTCGCCCGCTTCCAGGTATGCTTCGTCGCCGATGAGCCACGCGACGTGGCCTTTGCGGTCTTTGTTTCGCAGCATTTTCACGTCGCAAAAATCGTACGGATAGCTGAACTCGTCGATTACGATGGGTTTGTCCGTCAGTTTCTGCCACACCGGCGGCCATTTCTCACGCTTGAGCAGGTCCTGGAATCCGTAGCTTTGTCCCTCTCCACCGGCGGCATAGCCGTAGCAGGCATAAAAATACGTACTCAACACCTCCACTTCCGGGCTGTCATAATAGTCCTTGTTACCGAGACAATGCGGCATGGACGTCTTGTACGCGGAGTCGCCGCCGTATTGGATCGGCCTGGTGGCGTCATATTTATTGATCATCTTTTTCAGCCGGAGCGAATATTTCAGGTGGTGGATTTCGTTATCCGCATTCCACATGATTATGCTGGGGTGATTGCGATCGGCCGGTATCCACTCATCGATTTCGGTCTTCATGTTTTTCCAGAATTCCGGGGGGTTGACATCGTTGCGGCTTAATTGAAAAAATGACGATTGGGAAACCGCGAGTATCCCTTCCTCGTCGCAGATGTCCCAGACCCACGGCTGGGCTGGGCCGGTGTGGAAACGAACGCAATTATGATTGCTGTCCTTGAGCAGCCTTACCCATGCCCTGGTAGTCTCCGGAGTCAGAAAATGACGGGAAGGGCCCAGCGTTCCCTCGCCCAGGAGATGTACCTTGGCGCCATTCAGATAAAACGAATCCTTTTCCACCCAGAACTCGCGAAACCCGAATCGCGTCGTCAGCGTATCGACGACTTCGCCGCCGGAACGCAACTCCGTTCGGAGATTGTAAAGATGAGGGGTTTCATGCGTCCACAGCCGGGGGGCGATCCATTTCTGTATCGTCTCGATTTCCCTGCTTTGCCCCGGCTTCAACCAGAACTCTTGGGCAGGAAGCTTTTTAACTTCCTTCCCGTCTTTAAGTACAAAAGCTGTGAGCGTTATTTTTTTGCGTTTGTCCCCGTCGTTTCGCACCCAGGTTTTCACCTTGATTGTTTTCTCTCGGAATGACGTGATGATATGCAGGTTTTCGACGCGGGTCTGCGGCAAGGCATCGAGAAATACATCTTCGCGAATCCCCGCGTATCCGCCGGAACCACCGCCGGGAACGGTCTTGCCGACGGCTTTGCGGTTTAGAGCCAGAACGGAGATAACGCATTTCTTGCCCGGCGTTACGAGATTCGTAATATCGAACTTAAAACTCGTGCTTTCGCCGTAATGCTCGCCGGCGACCTTGCCGTTCACCAACACTTTGGCGTAGACACCGACCGAGCCGAAACGGAGAAAAATTTTCTTGCCAATCCATTTTTTCGGAACGACCACGTCTCTCTGAAACCAGAAACGGACGGCGTTTTTCTGTAACTCGTCGCTGCCCGGTATGACCCTGCCCCCGGAATCGGTTATATCGAACACGCCCAAGCGAAGCCGGTGCGGGACCCTTATGTAATGCCAGTCGCCAGAGGGCGCCTTATTATCTTTAGCCTCCTGACACCGCCACACGCCGTTGAGGCAGACCGATTCGCGAGCCTGCAATAGCCCAACGTTCCCACCCAGGAACAACAGGAACCATAATATATTGATAAAGCTCGCTCGCACGTGATTTACCTTTCCCAATGTGTTGAATTCCTCCTGCCCTGGAAGGATATCCAGATCAACTGATTGTCATTGTGCGAATTCGATAATCCGCACATCGCCGGCTGGGACGGTGAGGGTTACTTCCATGCCCTGCGGGGTTTCGGCGAGTTTCAGCTCTTTGCCGGTGAGCCACTCGCTGACTTTCGAGACTTTCGCCGCGGCGTTACGCTTCAGAATAACTTTCGCGACCACGTTTTCCTCGGATTTGACGATTGGTTTTTGGCCAGGTGGTTTGTACACACCTTCGTTATTGATGAGCGTTACCACCCAGCCGCTCTTGTTGCGATTGACGATATACTCAACATTTCCTTCCACCGCCACCGGCAGCAATTCGGAGTTGAGCCGCCGCATGAGATGGCTGAACAATTTCAGCATCTGCGTTTTGCTGCCGGATTCCTTAAGATAATCCGGCGCGGTAACGATCACTCTGCCTTTGCCGTACTTGTTCGACAACACCAACGGCACGGTTTTCTTGTTGCCCTCGACCAGAGAAACAAGCGTCGTCGCGGTTGTCGGCTTGAGGTATTGGAAGTTGAAGGGCTTGCGTTCGACGATTACCGACTTATCAAGGTTACTGAACGCTATTTTGCCCCGGCCTCGTTTTTTCGTTACTTTGCAGCCGAGAAATTTTTCCGGCAATCTACCGTTGATCTGCCTGGCGTTGATAATCAGCGTTCCGCCGTTCTCGACGTACTTGATGAGCCTTTGCACGAAATACCCGTTCATCTCGACATTGCCGACAAGCATCGCCGCCCCGTAAGTACTCAGCACTTCGCTCTCAGCGTTGTTGGTCAAAACGTCGAACATGTCGCCGAACGGGCCGGTAACCATCGCCTGCTGCTCGCCGGAGCGATGCTCCCACGGAAACAGCGTCTGATTGACCGCCCGCATCATGTAGTCAGCCTCTTTGTACGGAATCACTCCCAGAATCCGATCCTGATAGTGCTTGGGCATGTATCCGTGAAAGCGGTCGAAAATCAGGGCTACCGGCGTATAAATTACGCCGCGGTCGCGCGTATTGACAATATTGTCATGGAACTCCTTGCGGATTGCTCCCGCCGGCGACAGGCAATGCGGCGTGTCCCGCAATACGATCACAAGGTCGTCGACGCTGTCAATTTTCCGATAGTCGTAATTGGCGACGTAAAGCGAACCGCAATCGCTGTCGCCCTCGTCGTGGAACATATTCATCCCGGACATATACGCAGACAGTATCTGCCGTTTTTGCAGCGACAAAGAAGTGCCGCTATTCGGCCCGGTATCCCAGAAAGAGGTGGGGGCCGCGTTGCGGCACCGCGGCGACAGAACGCGATAGCCCTGTGTCGAATCCGAGATAACACCCGGCCCAAAGACGGCGAGATACATCCGCCAGGGCTTATCGTATTGACGCGAGGCTCCCCGCGAGAAAGCAAAAATCATGGCCATGCTTTTCATATGCCCACCGATTTCCGTGCCGGCCATCTTGATCGGGCCGAGTTCGAGCGCATAATGATCGAGGGGTGTGGAGAACGTGCATATCGCCCAAGGCCGGAATTCCACGTAGCAAAGCGCCCAATTGTGGAAAGCCACCCTCCGGCGCTCCAGAAATTGCGCGGCAAATCCCAGAAACGCTTCGTGCCGGGTTTTCGGCATGGGGAGATTCATGCGAGGCCATTTTTTCCGGGCATCATGCCCGAAGCATTCGTCCGCAACGAAACCGGCGAACTGCTTGCCGTACTCCTTGATGAATCTGCGGCATACCGAAGGCTCAAGGCCGAGGGCGAAGCTGCCGCCGGCAGATGCTACGCAAAACGGCTTGCCGGTACTTTTCAGCATTTTTCGAGTCGCGGATTTGGGATCAAAAAAAACACGCTCGAAAGTTGCACTGCCCCGGGTGCGAATCGCCGGCATCGCGTTTTTTATAAACGGCTCGTCCGCGAGGCCTGCCTGCTTGAACATTGGCATCCTGTGATATGAAATATCATGCCAGAATTCCTTGCCCAGAATTTTTCGCATCCGCCAGTTGCCCGGCACGTCATAACCGCTTCGCGCAGCGGCGGAAGTCAGAAGGTGTTTCTTTCCCGTATCTCCGGCAGTTAATTTCGCGACCAGCTCCGCTCGCGCCAGTGCCTCAATCTTCTTTTCAATCGCCGCCGCCGATTTGCGAATAGCCTGATATCGGGCCACTTTGAAACTCTCGCCCTTCCGAACCAAATTCTCCATCGCTTTAACCTGCTTAAGCAAAGCGGCCTTTGCGGTTGTCTCCCCAGTCAGCGCGTCCAACTGTGCCCGGAGCAGCTTCCCCTTACGGTCGGCGGCAGCCTTGAGAGTACCGAAAACCAGATAGCCGAAGCGCGCCGGGGCGTGAATCGACCCTTTCTGGGGAGACCAGGTGCTTACCTCAGTCGGCTTACCAGGCCGCGTACGGGTGAGATTAAATCCACAAACCAGACCGTCGTCCGGCGTTATCCCGAGTACGGTAAAAGGTATGGCTATCTCCACGACCCAGTGATCGGCATACACCTTCGCCGCCGCTTTCCAGGCTCCCTTTTTCGACGAATCGCGGTCCCACTGCGTGCCGATGGAATTGACGGCATATTGGTGATAGCTGATCTTATCGTGATTCGTATCGATAAATACTTCAATATCGTCGTCATACCAGATATCGCCGTTGTGCTCCTTGACATTGGCTTTTATTTTGCCGATGTTCGACTCGGCGCAACGCACGCCGAAATACAGGTTCTTATCGTCATAAGTAACAAAAGCCTTGGCCGGCTGCGACGCGTTACCCTTTCCGCTGTGCAGGCGAACCAGGGGAATTTCGCCGCGGCCGGCCCATTCGCCCTTGTCCAGCTTCCCGTCAATTACCGGCGGGCGGGGCGTTTTGCGTATGCACAAAACCGGCTTGTCCTCCGCGGCGTCCGCAACCGAGGCGCCAACGAAAAACATCGCCATAAAGCCCGTCAAAACCAATAATTTCCAGCGCATTAAATTCACCTTTTTTAGGATGCACAAAACAATTTGCCCTTTCCTGTCGGCAGCGTGTCTACTCTGCCGCATGCTATTATACCGGGCGCACAAAGTTAGTGCGCCAGACGAGGTAACAAGGCCACCACGCAATTCCTACGCCATCCCTCATGGCGACCCCTGCGGTGTCGCCATGCCACCCAGCGTGTTTTTTTAGTCATTAGACATTTTACTCGCGATCGCACTAATTTTGTGCGCCCGGTATTAATCTTCCTGTCGGGTACGGAACTCAACAATCCGAACGTCGCCGACTGGGACGGAAAGCGTAACCGTTGTGGTATTTTTCATGGTTTTCATTTTCAGCTTCTTGCCGGTGAGCCATTCGGTAGCCTGCGTTGCAACACCGTCGAGACGCACCATTACGGCTATTTCTTCTTCGGGCTTGATTTTCGGCGGACCGGTCGGCGATTTGTAGATGCCCTTGTTGTTGATCAGTCCCACAACCCAGCCGTCCTGCGTGCGGTTGACCGTATACTCCACACCCTTGCTGACGCGCACCGGCAGCAGGCCGCTGGTGAGGTGTTTCAACAGATGCCCTAGCATGGGCAGTACACGGTTCTTCTTGTCGAGAAAATAAGGTGGCGTCGTGAGAACAACTCTGCCCTTGCCGACCTCGTTAATGCAGGCCAGCACGTCGCCGCTACCATCGGCTGTAATAATCGGCTTGGCGGTTGTCAATTCCACCTTGGCGTAGCTGAATGCCGAGCCGGCGAGCTTCTTGCCGTCAAGTTTGCACAGGGCAGCCTTGGCTGTGCCGCTTTGCCCCGTCAGCTTAGCACCGACAAACTCCGCCGGCAGATGTGCCCCGAGTTGCTTCGCGTTGATAACCAGCGCCCCGCCACTTTTGACGTACTCCATAAGCTTCGCCGCCAGGGCTTTGTCGATCCGCACATCACCCACCATCATCAATACACGATATTCGTCTATCGTGCGGTATGACTTGTTCGTGAACACGTCGAAGATGTCGCCGTAGGGAGTTGACGTGAGGAATCCCTGCTCGGTGCGCCCCGGCTTTCGAGCACCTTGCACGCTGTAGTTGCGGTCGGGGTTCCAGGGAAAGATCGTGTTAAAGAACTCATTTATCATCTGGTCGCCACTGGTATAGGGAAGCTTTGCCCATATCTTGTGCGCCGAACAGCCTACCGGCGACCAGCCGTGGGCGAAATCGACCATGACGGCTACCGGCGTGTAAGGTGTGCCTCGATCTTTCACTGCGGCAAGTTTGAACAGCTTGCTTGCCACGTCGCCGATCGGCGAAAGTATCCAGCGGTCGTGGGCCTTGTCGCGGGCGTATCCATATACCTGGCGTACATCGTTTTCGTTGACTGCCAAAGCCCTGCGCTCTTCGTACAGGAGGTAGTTTGCCCCGGTGAGCCAGGACACATACGACATCCTCTTATGAAAAGATACCGAATGACCGGAAAACGGGCCAGAGCGTGCCGTGACGAAATCCTGTACCGGAACGTAGTTGGTCATGGCGCCGAACAACCATGCGGAAATATCCACGCCCCAGGGTTTGCCGTATTCCCTTGCCGCTCCACGTATGAATGCAATCTGGAGATTGGTGCAGGGGATCGTTTCTCCGGTTTCGACGATCAGCGCTCGCGCGCCCCACTCACATGCCTGATGATTGAAAGGCTTGTAGCCTACCCACGAAAAAATATCCTTGCTTACCGGTGCGGACGCGGCTCTCTTTTTGTACATTTGTTCCAGCGCCGCAACCCCCTCGTACCTGGATTTGATCTTCATTTTTTTCCATGGCCCAGACCTGAGAAGAACATCGCCCCATTCATTCAGAGTCGGATAGAAGCCCAAAAACTCGTTGCCGGCGTTTTTCGCGATGCTTGCGGCGTTTTTGCCTCTGGGTTTCAGCGTGTAAGGTCTCTTACCCTGGCCAAGCAGCTCCGCATCCTGCGGCGCAGCCATCCATGCCGATTCCGCGAAAAGCGGCAGGTCGCTCATGCCCCAGGCCTTCCATTGAACAGGATTGTAGTAGGCGAGATGCCAGAAACTCCTGCCTGCAAGCATCATGGGCTGCCAGCTTTTACCGACTCGCGGCTTTTGCGCAGGCAACAGCGCGGCAGGTGCTTTATCGAGAGTCCCACCTCCTGAAGTAATCCGCACGTTATCGAGTTTGAATCCCCAGCGACTTCCTTTTCTGGTCGATGCCGCCTTGAAAAATATGCGCCCATCCGACGAGGGATCATGTTGAAAAACAGTTTTGCTTTCGATCTTGCCTGTAGCCTTATCGCGCAGAACAATCATGGTGCTTCCCATGAAATTGTATATCTGAACCCGATACCACTTGTTGTTTATCACCGGGAATTTCTTGCCAAGTGTTTCCTTCCTGCCCCACATTCCGCCGCACAGACTGTATGTAACGCCGGATCTCTCGATATACCATAACACGCCACCCCACCGCCCCGGTTGCCTTTTTATCGTCTGAAACGATATGTTGTTCTGGTAGCCGCCACGCATCTCTGTCGACGGCTGCAGGTAATCAAACTCCAATATGTGAGCAGCCGGTATTGCCGGCCGCGTAGCTATCGATGCCTCTTTGTCGCAGGCAAGAACATGCAGCACGCCGTTTTCAATTTTGGCGAAACTGCCCTTCGTCTTGGGAACGCGTACCGTCCACTTGCGAGAATTGATCTTCGTTCCCGAGAAATCGTCCTCGAGAATTACCTTGGGCGAAGCCAGGGACTTCGCGCAGAAGGCCATCAGTAAAAACAGGCATAAAGTAATTTTGAGTGTTGCACGCATGTTATTTCTCCAATTCAATAATTCGTACGTCGCCGGCTGGGACGACCAGCCTGACGGTTGTACTTTTTTTCGTGGTTTTCATTTTCAGCTTCTTGCCGGTGATCCATTCGGTAGCCTTCGTCGCCACACCATCCAGACGCACCATTACTGCTATTTCCTCTTCGGGCCTGATTGTCGGCGGGCCGGTCGGCTGCTTGTAAATACCCTTATTGTTAATAAGCCCCACAACCCAGCCCTTGGCGGTGCGGTTGACCGTATACTCCAGGCCGTCGCCTTCGCTGACGCGAACCGGCAGCAGGCCGCTGGTGAGATGTTTCAACAGGTGCTTCAACATGGGCACCGCACGATTCTTCTTGTTGAGAAGATAAGGCGGTGTCGTGAGAACTACTCTGCCCTTGCCGACCTCGTTAATGCAAGCCAGCGCGTCTTTGCCGCCATCGGCTGTAACGAGCGGCTTGGCGGTTGTCAATTCCACCTTGGCGTAGCTGAATGCCGCCCCGGCAAGCTTTTTGCCGTCGAGCTTGCACAAAGCCGACTTCGCCGTGCCGCTTTGCCCCGTCAGCTTAGCGCCGAGGAACTTCGCCGGCAAATGCGCCCCGAGCTGCTTCGCGTTGATAACGAGTGTGCCGCCATTTTTGACGTATGCTATAAGTTTTGCCGCCAGGGCCTTGTCGATCCGCACGTCGCCCACCATCATCAATACGCGATAGCCAGCCAGGGTGCGGCATGACTTGTTCGTGAACACGTCGAAGATATCGCCATAGGGAGTTGGCGTCAGGAAGCCCTGCTCGCCGTTCCTGCCTGGCTTGCGCGCGCCAGGCTCGCTATAGTCGCGGGCCGGGTTCCACGGGTAAATCGTATTGAAGAACTCGTCGAGCATGTGGTCGCCCTTGGCCAGCGGCAGATTGGCCCATATCTTGTGCGGCGTACAGCCCAGCGGCGACCAGCCATGGGCGAAATCGATCATCAACGCCACCGGCGTGTAAGGGGTTCCGCGATCTTTGATTTTCGCGAGAGCAAAGAGCTTCTGCGCTATCTCGCCAACCGGCGAGAGCACCCAGCGATCGTATTTCTTGTCCGGCTGGCAACCGATCACCTGGCGGATGTCGTTTTCATTCATCGCCAGCACAGCTTCGTTCTCGTACCAGATATAGTTAGCGCCAGCCAGCCAGGAGGCGTAGCAGAATCTTTTGTGGAGCGATACGGAATGACCGCTGTACAACGAGCACGGGCTGGATATGAAGTCAGGCGTGTACACGTAATGGGTCATCTTTCCGTAAAGCCACGAGGAAAGATCGATGCCCCACGGGCGGCCGTACTCGCGCGCCGCACCGCGCGTACATGCAATCTGAAGGTTGGTACACGGAACGGTTTCGCCGATTTCGGCTGTCACCGAGCGTGATCCCCACTCGAGGGCGTGATGATGGAAAAGCCGGTAATTCATAAGCGAAAAGGTCGCGCGTTTGACCGGCGCCGTATCCGCACGTTTGATATACATCCGCTTAATTCGTGCAAGTCCGTCATCGCGGCTGGTCGCTTTGCCAAGCCGGCCGCGGCGAAGGTAGACATCGCCCCACTCATTCATCGGCGGATAAAATCCGAGGAACTTATCTCCGGCGGCCTTTACAATTTTCACCTGCCGCTCGCGACCGGCCTTCGTTCTTGCCGGCCTCATCGTAAAAGGCCGAGGCGTGGCGCTGATCGCTTTTTCGTCGGTCGGAGCGTGCAGCCACGCCGCTTCGGCAAACAGCGGATGCTTGCTCATTCCCCAAAGCTTCCACGCATGGGGCTTATAGTAAGCCAAATGCCAGAAATTCCTTCCTGCGATATCGAGCGGCTTCCAGTTCGCCGGCGTCTCGAAATTTCCCGGCGGTACCAGCGGCGTCGGGGCTTTGCCGAGAACGGGCGTTTTGCTGAGAATTCGCACATTGTCGAGCTTGAAGCCCAGGCGGCTGCCTTTGTTGTATGCCCCCCCAACAAACTGTATTCGACCCGACGACACCGGATCGTGGGAAAAAGTGGCCCGGCTGCAAAGCTTGCCGGTCTTCCGGTCGCGTACAATAATCGTAGTGCTCCGGGCCTGGTTCAATACTCGAACCCGATACCACTTATCACGCGATGGAGGAAAATTCCCAATCGCTCCCCGCTTGTCTCGCAGGCCGTTGTGATGACTGAACAAACACCCGGATTGCTCAACGTACCACACGGTGTTGCGACACTTCCGCCCCTTTGCGTCTCTGGTCGCACTATACAACACATGATTCTGGTAGCTGCCCTTTCGCTCTTTCGAAGGCTGAAAGTAGTCGAACTCCAGGATATGTCCTGACGGAATCTCTTTTTTCGTAGTGAAAAATGCCGATCTGTCACATGACAAAACATGCAGTACGCCGTCTTCAATTCTGATGAAACCGCCTGTCCCCTTCGGAACGTAGAGCTTCCACTTGGCAGAATTGATCTTCGTCCCCGAGAAATCATCCTCAAGAATTACGTTCGGATCCGCCTGCGCACACGCAGCCGCGAAAGCCAACGTCAACACCACACATGATTTTGAAAATTTCATGCTCGACTCCACTTTCTCTTAATTCAATTCAACCATAGTTCTACCACAGCCGGGCATCAGCGGTTACTCAATCCACATAAATGCCAATCCAAACCTGGCCGACAATGCAAATACCTGTCCCAAAAATATTTGGATCAACTACCTGTTATAACTCGAATTCGATAATCCGCACCTTGCCGGCTGGGACGGTGAGGGTTACTTTCGTGCCTTGCGGGGTTTCGGCGAATTTTAATTCTTTGCCGGTGAGCCACTCACTGACTTTCGAGACTTTTGCCGCGGCGTTACGTTTCAGCGTAACCTTCGCGGCGACGTTTTTCTCGGATTTGACGATTGGCTTTTGTCCGGGATATTTGTACACGCCGTCGTTATTGATAAGCGTTACCACCCAGCCGTTCTTGTTGCGGTTGACGATATACTCGACGTTCCCTTCCACCGCCACCGGCAACAATTCGGAATTGAGCCGCCGCATGAGATGGCTGAATAATCTCAGCATCTGCGTCTTGCTGCCGGGCTCCTTAAGATAATCCGGCGAGGTAACTATCACGCGGCCTTTGCCGTATTTGTTTGACAACACCAGCGGAGCGGTTTTCTTGTCGCCCTCGATCAGGGAAACGAGGGTCGTCGCGGTTGTCGGCTGGAGGTATTGGAAGTTGAAGGGCTTTTTTTCCAGTATCACTGAATTGTCGAGATTGCTGAATGCTATTTTGCCGCGGCCTCGCTTTTTCGTTACCTTGCAGCCGAGAATTTTCTGGAATTTTTTCGACAGCTTGCCTTTGATCTGCCTGGCGTTGACAATCAGCGTTCCGCCGTTCTCGACGTACTTGACGAGCCGTTGCACGAAATATCCGTCCAACTCGACATTGCCGACAAGCATCGCCGCCCCGTAAGTACTCAGCACTTCGCTCGGAGTGTTGTTGGTCAACACGTCGAACATGTCGCCGAAAGGCCCGGTAACCATCGCCTGCCGCTCGCCCATGCGACTTTCCCATGGGAACAACGCTTCGTTGACCGCCCGCATCATGTAGTCCGCTTCTTTGTACGGAATCGCGCCCTGAACGTGGTTGGGGTAATGCTTGGGCATGTATCCGTGATAGCGGTCGAACACCAACGCCACCGGCGTGTATATCGCGCCGCGGTCATGCTTCTTGACGATATTGTCGTAGAATTCCTTGCGGATTACACCAGCCGGCGACAGGCAGTAAGGCTTGTCCCGCAATACTATCACAAGGTCGTCTACACTGTCGATTGTGCGGTAATCGTAATTGGCTACATAAACTGAGCCGCAATCGCTGTCGCCTTCGTCGTGGAACAGGTTCATCCCGGACATATACGCAGCCAGTATCTGCCTCTTTTGCAGCGACAGCGAAGTGCCGCTATTCGGCCCGGTGTCCCACCTTTTCCTGCGGGTCGCGTTGCGGCACCGCGGCGACAGAACGCGATAGCCATTTGTCGAATCCGAAATAACACCCATCCCATAGAGAGCCAGGTAAATTCGCCACGGCTTGTCGTACTGACGGGCAGCGCCTCGCGAGAACGCAAACATCATCGCTGTAGATTTCGGGTGTCCGCCAATCTCCGCGCCGGACATTTTTATCGGCCCGAGTTCAAGGACATAGTGGTCCATGGGACTGGAAAACGTGCATATCGTCCAAGGCCGCAAATCCACGTAACAAAGCGCCCAATTACGGAAAATTCCCCTTCGGCGTTCCAGAAACAGGGCGGCAAATCCCATAAACGCTTCATGCCGGGTTTTGGGCATAGGCAACTTCATTTGCTTCCATCTTGCCCTGCAATTGTGGCCGTAGCATTCGTCCGCAATGAAGCCGACAAACTGCCCGCCAAACTCATCCAAAAACTTTCGGCGCGAAGAACGCGAAATAGCATAGCTGCCGTGGGGCGACGGTATGCAAAACGCCCTGCCGGTTTCTTTCAGCATTTTTCGGGTTTTGGACTTGGGATCAAGGAAGACCCGCTCAAACATCGCGTTGCCCCTGGTGGGAATCGTCAGGAGCGAATCCTTTATGAACGGTTCGTCCACAAAACCCGCCCGCCTGAACAGGGACATTCTGCGGGATGAAATGTCATGCCAAAAATCCCTACCCAGAATTTTCCGCAGCCGCCAGTTTTCCGGCAGCTCGTAACCGCTCCGTGCTGCATCGGAAGTCAGAAAAATTTTCCCCGTTGTTGCGACAGGCGCAACCTTTTTACAAATCGCTGATTCTTCGAGCCGTACAATCTGCTTTTCAATCGCAGCGGCGACGGTACGCATCGCCATGAAATCTTTTTTTGTCCGGCAGGGCAAGGTTTTCAGCTTTTTGATCTTCCGCAATAAAATTGCCTTTCGGGCCTTTTCTCCCGCTGCTTTCGCCAAACGTGTTTCCAACACTCCGGCACGGCGTACGGCAGCAGATTGCAGCGAGCCCAACACCATGTATCCATACCGTGTGGGAACGCGGGGGTCTCCATGTGCCGGTGCCCAATAGCTTTTTTCCCGGTATCCGCCTTGTTTTCCGCGATACAGCTCCAGGCCGCAAACTCTACCGTCTTCGGCTGGTATTCTGAGAGCGGAAAAGGCAATGGCGATCTCCGCGCACCAGAAACCGCGATGCACCTTTGCCGCTGCCCGCCACTTCCCGCGCGCGCCGTATCGAGTACCGATTGAATTTGTGAGAAACTGCGAAAAGCCGGCCTTGCCAAGAGTTGCGTCAATATTCACCGATACGAAATCGTCTCTCCAAACAGCCGAGCCATGTTTTTTGAGTCTGGCTACAATTTGCCCAACATTCGATTCGGAGCACCGGAAGCAGAAATAAAGGTTTTTGTCATCGTACGTAACGAATACGGCGGTCGGTTCCCTGGCTTCCGCGCCGATCCCCTGATATTTGAAACCCGATGCCGCGGCTTTCTTCGGCCATTCCCCCTTGCTCATTTTGCCGTCTATTACCGGCGGAGTGGCTGTCCTGCTCGCGCACAATACCGGCTTCCGGGATTCATCGGCTTGTAACATTCCGACGCTCCCGCCCAGGAGCAACAGGAAACATAATATATTGATAAAGCTCGCTCGCACGTGATTTACCTTTCCCAGCATGTGGAATTCCTCCTGCCCTGTGGAGGATAATCCAGATCAACTGACTGTCATTGCGCGAATTCGATAATCCGCACGTCACCGGCTGGGACGGTGAGGATTACTTTTGTCCCTTGCGGGGTTTTGGCGAGTTTCAGCTCTTTACCTGTGAGCCACTCGCTTACTTTCGAGACTTCCACCAGGGCGTTACGCTTCAGAGTAATTTTTGCGTCGACATTTTCCTTGGATTTGATGACTTCCTTTTTGCCGGGATATTTGTACGCGCCTTCGTTATTGATGAGCGTTACCACCCAGCCGTTCTTATTGCGATTGACAATATACTCTACATTTCCTTCCACCGCCACCGGCAGCAGTTCGGAATTCAGATTCCGCATGAGATGGCTGAACAATTTCAGCATCCGCGTTTTGCTGCCGGTTTCCTTAAGATAATCCGGCGCGGTAACAATCACGCGGCCCTTGCCGTATTTGTTCGACAGTACCAGCGGAGCGGTTTTCTTGTCGCCCTCGACCAGGGAAACGAGAGTCGTCGCGGTTGTCGGCTGGAGGTACTGGAAGTTGAAGGGCTTTTTCTCCGGTATCACCGAATTATCGAGATTACTGAACGCGATTTTGCCCCGGCCTCGTTTTTCCGTTACCTTGCAGCCGAGCATTTCCTGGAACTTCTCCGGCAGTTTGCCTTTGATCTGTTTGGCGTTAATAATCAACGTTCCGCCGTTTCTGACGTACTTGATGAGTTTGCTTACGAACTGCCCGTCCAGAGCGACATCCCCGACAAGCATCGCCGCTTTGTACGTGTCAATAACTTCGCCGGGAGCATTGTTGGTCAAAATATCAAACATGTCGCCGAACGGCCCGGTAACCATCGTCTTCCGTTCGCCCATGCGACGCTCCCACGGGAACAGCGTATCGTTAACCGCCCGCATCATGTAATCCGCTTCGGCGTATGGAATCATGCCCAGAATATAACTGATATTCTCCGTATTCATGTACCCATGATAGCGGTCGAAGATCAGTGCCACCGGCGTGTATGTTGCGCCGCGGTCATGCTTTTTTACAAGGTTATCATGGAGTTCCTGGCGGATTGAACCAGCCGGTGAAAGGGCATAGGGTCGGTCCCGCAACACTATCACCAGATCGTCGACCTCATGAATTTTCCGATGGTCGTAATTGGCGACATAGATCGAACCTACATCGGCATCGCTTTCGTCGCGAAATATGTTTGTGCCCGACATGTAAGCACCAAAAATCTGCCGCTTCTGAAGTGAAAGCGACGTGCCGCAATACGGGCCAGTATCCCACGTCGGCCGGGCAAACGCCCTGCGACAACGCGGCGACAAAAACTGATAGCCCGTTACAGATCCCCAGACAACGCCCGGCCCCCACACCGCCAAGTACGTCCTCCACGGCTTATCGTATTGCCTTGCCGCTCCACGGGAACAAGCAAACGCAAAAGGCGTACTCATCATATAGCCGCCGATTTCATGGCCGGACATCACGAGGTTATGAGTTTCGAGCGCTAAATGGTCAAGCGGATCTGAAATCGTGCAAATCGCCCAGTTGCGGAATTCGTTATGGCTCAAGGCCCAGTTGCGGAAAATCCTTGTGTGCCGATCCAGCGCACAGGCTACAAAAACCATAAATGCGTCTTTCCGGTTTTTCGGCTTGCTTACCCCCAGATGTCTCCATTTTTTATCGGCGTCATGGCCAAAGCATTCGTCCGCGATAAAACCGACAAACTGGTCGCCGTATTCCTTGATGAATCGCCGGCACAGGGAAGGCGGAATGTCGCTGATTCGGGCATTACCAACCAGGGCGTTTATGCAAAACGGCCTGCCGGTTTTTTTCAGCTCTTTTCGGATAGGGGATTTGGGATCGAAGAATTTCTTCTTGAACATCTTATTGTGCAGGACATAGACCCCCATGAGCGCGTCCTTGATAAAAGGTTCATCCGCGAGTCCAGCCTTTTTGAAAAGGGGCATTTTGTGGTTCGAAAGATCGTGCAGGAAATCATATTGCCCCAGAATCTTCCGGCTCCGCCAGTTTTCCGGGAACTTGTAATTGCCCCGTGAGGCGGCAGAAGTCAGATGCTGCGTTTCCACCGTGCCGGCGCCGGTCAATTTCGCGCGCAAGTCCGACAACCCAAGGTCTACTATTTTTTCACCAATGGCCTCGGCCGATTTGCGGAGCGAACGGAATCGATCAACGTCGAATTTTTCATCCGGTTTAACCGATTCCTCCAGCTTTTTAATCTCTACAAGCATTGCCGCATTGCCGGAATCTTTCGCTGTAATCTTGTCAAGCTGCGCCCTGAGCTTGTCGGCCTCGCGGACCGCTACATCCTTAAAAGAACCAAAGACCATGCAGCCGAAACGTCCCGGCGAATGAAACCCACCGTACGTCGGCGACCAGCAGCTCAACTCCGGCTTCTTGCCCCAGCGGATACGACAGATGTTAAGCCCGCAGACAAACCCCTTTTCCGGCGTGATTCCAAGCTGGGCGAAGGGGATGGCCATTTCCACGACCCAGCGGTCGGCGTGTCTCTGGGCAGCCGCGGGCCATGTTCCCTTTTTCGATAGCTCGTCACTCCACTGCACGGCGATGGAATTCAGGACGAACTGCCGATAGCTGTATCGGTCATAATTCGTGTCAATAAACAACTCGATGTTATCGTCATTATAAACCGCCCCGTTGTGCTCCTTTACCCTGGTTCTGATTTTATCCATGCTCGATTCGAGGCAACGCGCGGCAAAGTAAAAAGTCTTGTCGTCATAGGTGATAAAGACTTCCGTCTGTTGCGTCGGGGGGCAGATACCGCTTTTCAGCACAAAACCGGGAATTTTGGCGCAGCCGGCCCATTCGTCTTTGCCAAGCTTCCCGTCAATTACCGGCGGATGGGCCGTTTTGCTGATGCACAGATATTTCGCTTGAGTTTCTCCGATACCGGCGGCCTGCAGCGATGCCACACTCCCGACAAGTATCGTCAAAACACATGAAATAATTATGAATGATTTGCGCACGTTATTTTACCTTCTCGAAAATTTGAATCTTGCCCAGCCATATACTGCCCTTGCCCTTGAACGAATCGGGCTTGTCGTTGATGCCGACGGTTATTTTGGTGATCGGAAATTCGAGCACCTGCGAACCGTCGCCGCCCCAATGCGTCGCGGAAACGTTGCGGATGTCGGGCGTCTTAAATAACTTTGAGACTGAGACATATAAGGTTCGCCAGCCCTTCCATGAAAGTCTTGCTACCGGCAGGTAATGCGATTCGCCGCTTTTGTCCATCAGAACGACAAAAAAAGCGTGCCCCGACCCGTCGCCGCAAATATCGATCGACAAAACCTCGCCGGAAGCGACATTCGCCTTCGTGCTCAACATTACGGCATCGTGCTTCGGGCTGGTGAAATTGTAATCCAGTTTCGCGCAGCTTTTCTTGTCCACTGTCGCCTTGGTCAATGCGACTCCAGCGGGAAGCGCTGCCGGCTTTTCGCCTTGGTGGCACGAAACTTTCCACTTCTTGACATCACTGAAATCGCTCGAAAACGTAGCCTTTCCGAGATCGGCTGGGCCGAAACTGATCAGCTTGACGTCGGTGACCCATACCCTGCCTTTCCCCTGGAAAAGGAACGGCATAAACCATCCTTTATTCTTCACGATTTTGGCGGGAGTCTGGAAAATCTTTTCCACATAGCGCCAATCCGTGGTGTTGGTAATAGCCGTCTTCGGCGATTCCCAACGTTGCTTTTTACCCTTTACCATTTGCTCACAGGCACAATGGGGGTACTGGACTTTGGCACCGGCTTGGAGCGATGCCTTTATCCAAGCCGAGAATTTGTACTTCGTCTTGGGCTTAAGCTGCAATTTCTGCATGATTCCGCCATGAGTCCCGGCGTTATCCGATTTGAGGATAAGGCATTTCTGACCCTTGCGGATCGAGGCGTCCACGCCCCATTTCGCCTTTGCAGCCCACTGCTTCTGATATTTCCAGCCGTTCGGCTTATCGTTGGTTACCTGTTCGAAATTACCATTTTTGATAAGATTCGCCCCGCCGGAGGACTTGGCCGGAGCAGCCATCGCAACCGCCATGAGTACCAGACCCGCCAACGGCAAAATTACCAGTGTCGCTAAAATTCGCTTATTCATGATATCTCCTTTACTATTTCAATACCCGATACGGAATATTCGTTCGCCGGGGTATTTCCCTGGCGTTCTGAAACAATGTCCTGTTTTGTTGAATCCCAACTGAGGGACAGCGTATTGTAGCTGCCGTTTTCGTAGTCCATGCTCGCGTCGTCGTCCTCGAACAGCCGAATCGGCAGAGAACCGTCGCCATAAACCCTGACCTGAAGCTTAAAAGCTTCGGGATCGTTGGTGTGTTGCGTAACAGTTGCCAACGGCAGAACGCTGCCGCTCTTGACGAAAATCGGAATCCGATCCAGCGGCACGTCGAACGAGACTTTGTTGCCGCCGTCATACTTTTGGCCGGTCCAGAAATCATACCATTGGCCGGCGGGGAAATAAATCTCCCGGCTGCTGCTTTCCGCTGTTACCGGAGCGACCATAATCCGGTCGCCTACCATGTACTGGTCGTCGATTTGCCATGTTTCCTCATCTTTGGGCCAATCCATTACCAGTGCCCGGAACGGCGGAATGCCGTTCAGGTGATAGTCGTAAAACGCGGAGTGAATGTACGGAAGAAGCTTCATGCGCAGTTCGAGAATCTTCCGGCAATTATTTTCGAGTTCGCCCCCGTCGTCCAGGAGTTTGTCGTCATTGTTCAAATGCCTGTCCCACTGCTTCCACGGTGGATTCTGAATATACCACGCGTTAATCAGCGCCAGTGGCGAGAGGACTACCGACTGGATGCGCCGGACCAAATCTTCCGCCGACGCAGCGTGCCGCACCTCCGGGCACCATAGCAGCCCGCCAAAGCCGCTGTTGACCAGGCCGCGTATGAAATCGCTGTGTTTGTAAAGGTCGCTCGTATGCACGAACGGATAAGGTGCCGCCAGGGCATGGGTATTACGCGTCTGGCACCAGGTTCGCTGATTGCGCTTGCGGAAAATATCATTGATACATTCCTGGAAGTTAAAGCCGAACAGCGAATGCATCTGCTCGCCGTCAAGGCCGGAGGGGAAACTATCGGCTTCCGGGAACGACCAAGGCCAGGCTGCGATGAAGTCGGAATTGTCGCATTCGTCCAGCTTGTATCCCGCTGCGCCGCACGAAACATGCTCCTTGTCGAAATGCTCGCCAAAGATATCGCGGGTTTCCTTCATGGTGAAATCGGGGACCAGCCCCTGCGAGAACACTTCATACTCACCGCTGTATGGCAGGAGTTTTTTGTAAATCGGCGAGGCGGGGTGGGTGAATCCGTGGGTCCAGAGATTCGTTTTGAAACCCCGCTCGCTCAGGGCGGAAAACATTTCAGCCGGCTTGGTAAACTTGTCGCTCCAGACGAACGAGCAGGAATAGGATTGGCTTTGCCAGCCCGGTTCCAGGCCCATCACGTCGCAGGGCATTTTTTCGTCGCGGAGCCGATCAGCCATTTCCACTATTCCCTGCTGATCGTAGTCGGCTTTGCAGCGATACCACACGCCCAGCCCCCAACGCGGCGGAACGCACCCGCCACCGCTGAAGAGGTTGTACCGTGCGATGGCCTCTTTCATGGTCGGGCCTTCGAAAATGTAGACGTCCACCCCTTCGGCAGTCGGTATGTCAACCAGTACGGAACGCTCGGCTGCCTGCTCCTTGCAATCGTAAAGCGTTTCAATCGCGGTCCCGACTTCCGAATCACCGGCGGCGCCTTCGTTCGAGCGATTCCGTCTCTTCGTCAGAGCGCCAAGGTAGAAAGTCGCATAGCGGGCGGTGTCTATCAGCACCGCGTAGCCTTTGGTCGAAACGTAAAACGGTACGGGAGAGTGCGAATCGCCCAGGTCGACACGCGGATCGGAGTTGACCCGCAGCGTTTTTTTCTTCCCCGTCTGGTTAAACGACAGGAACTGCAGCCCCAGACCGAATAGCTGCTCGTCGTCATCGAGCGGGAGTTCTACTTGAAAACCACGGCTGTTGTTACGCGTGGTTACTTTCTCAGGCGCAAACGGCGGGCCATCCGCCGCGGCCATCTTTCCCAGGTGGTCATAAGCCGGCTGAAAATGCCGCAGCTTGACCGGCGTTACCGTTTCCGGGGTCCCAAACGTGAGTCTTGTAATTCCGGATATTTTTTGCATGCCCTTTTTCTCCGTAAATTAAAACTTAGTTGCTCACTAATCGCAAATTGTCCGCACTATTGTGGCGATCGCCCGTAAAAAAGCCAGAAAAAACGATGCCCGATATCTAAATAGAGCAACCTTTTTGACAAATAACAGGCTCTGCTCCCGTTATTCCTATTATTCAATAATATCTTGTTTTTGTCGCATGCATGTCATATGGTTTTATCGTTGTCCCAGCGGGGAAATGTGATATTTTCGGGCATGATGTGTTTCCATCACATCCAACAAATACAAAGGCGGTGAATACTAATGGTAGGCAAACGACTGATTTTACTCTGGCTGATTGTGGGATTTGCTGGTGTATTCATATTCTCTTCGATTTTGGGCAAACCTGCCGTTGGCAAGGGCAGGTCGGCCAAGCCCCCGCAATTATATCTTTCCGACGAAGTGCTGCCGGCCTATGTTCCGCCGGCTACACGAACCGGCAGATATTCCATCGGAGACAAGGGAGTAAACCGCAAACTGTTTTACTCAATCTGCCGCAGTTATAAGGCGAAGTTAAAAAAAGGGAAACCCACTCCCAAAAAGAAGGGTGGCGAAGGGGACGAAGAAAAGGCAGAGGAGGCACATTGTCGTTGGAATGTCTACGTGCCGCCGCACTACAAGCCTGGTACGCAGTTCGGCCTACTCGTTTTCGTTAATAGCTGTCCCGGGAACCTGCCCCAGGGACGGTGGCAGAAACTTTTTGACAAGTACAATCTCATCTGGATCGGGCCGGCTAATGCGGGCAACAAGTGTTATGTTCCCTGGCGACAGGCATTGTCGGTCGATTCGGTACGACAGATTCTCAAAGCCGGCTACTCTATCGACCCGGGTCGTATTTACGTTGCCGGCGCTTCGGGCGGGGGGAGAATGTCAAGTCGTATCGCCGTGATGCACTCCAATATTTTCACGGGGAATATTCCTATTATCGGCGTGGATTATTTCCGCAACGTCCCTGTTCCAGGCAAAAAAGGATTTTCTCGGGGGCCTAGTTATCATCCGAGTGCCGCGGCTATCCGTCGGGCCAAGCGAAACAGTCGTATTTGCATCATCGCGGGCGAAAAAGACAAAATAAATAGACCGGAAGGCATGGGTGCCGTAGCAAAGACCATGAAAAAGGATGGTTTTAAATATGTTCAATTTTTTGTCATGCCCGGCGTGGGACATGATAGGCCTTCCGCGAAATGGATGGACAAGGCCTTTCAGTTTCTCGATGCTCCCCTTGCCGGTTCAGCCAAAAAAGCATATGAAAAGGGGCTGAAGCACCTCAAAGCCCCCAAACTCGGCTTGGCATTACAGGCCTTCACGCGTGCCGCGGGACGAGGATGGGAGCAGGATTTCCTTGAGGACGCCGCCAAACAACGCGATGAACTCTTTTCCCAATGGCAAAGCGACATCGCCGAGCTGGAAAAGCTGCTTGAACCCCTCGACAAACGCCAAGCCAACAAGCAGCTCAAGGAACTCTGCAAAAAGTGGACCACCTACGCCAAAAAATACAAAAAGACATTTCAAAAACGAATCAAGCAAGCAGAGAAAAAGAAGAAAGCCAGCGGCGACAAGTAAGGGTGCCTCTGAAAATTGCTTTCGTCGCAAGGGATATGGCAAAAACAGGAGATGTCTCCATTATTCCCCGGCGTCGACACATTCGACGTTGGAAATAAGTTTGACCCGCTCGCAAAAATCCAGATAATCGCGGTTCTTCTGTAATATCCGCATCTCAGACCAGATGGAATGGGAGTCAGACAAACTTGAAAGCACTTTACATCATTTCCACTCTTGTACTTGCGGGGCTGACTGTTCTGGCGGTGGCTACGCTGCCGGAACGCCGTAGCGATGTGCCGCTTTTGTACCGGGTAACAGACCTTCACCCCTCCCGCGTAGGCCAGATGGCGGGATTTGAAAAATGGATGGTGGACAAGGGTTACGGGGAAGTTGATTTTGAGATCGACAGCAACAACAGCGGCACGATGAAGGTTATAATCCAGGCAACCAGCGGCGTCGGCAGCGAGATTGTAGACATTTACAATGGAGGCCAGTTGCGTCAGTACGTGGCTGCGGGCGTATTGATGGACCTTACCGACTTCGCGAAGGAGTATGATTTCGGCCCGGACAAGACCTATAAGGATGCGCGGGAGGAAATTGTCGTTGACGGCAGGCAGTACGGCTTCCCGGGTAATCTTACGGCGTCGCCTGTGACGGTTAATCGTGCCCTGTTGGAACGGGAAGACCTGCCCATGCCGAAATTCGATTGGAACTGGGACGAGTTTCTTCAGTGGTGCCTGAAGGTTCGCAAGGTCGACGAAAACGGGCGGGTAACGCGCTACGCCATCTGGCCTTTCGAGGCGCGTAGGCTATGGCCGACGAACGGTGGGACGATATTCAACGAGACGATGACGAAATGCACCCTCGATTCGCCGCAGGTGTTGGAAGCGACACAGTTCTATTATGACTTGATGTTCAAGCATAAAGTAATGCCCACGCCTGTGGAACGGGCGTCTGCGGCGGTAGAGGGCGGCTACGGCGGCGCGGAAATGCAGTGGCTTGGTAATGAAATGGTCGTGTCTATGGTCATAGGCCGATGGGGCCTGGTTCCCCTGCGTAACTTCAAGGATTTCAAACCCTGCGTAGCCCTGATACCCTATAAAGTAATGCCGATGGCATTCATCGATGCTCGTTCATCCGGGATTATCGCCGGGGTGTCCGACTCCTCGAAAAAGATCGCTCTGCGGTTTTTGCAATACCTTGCCGACGAATCTTACAACAGGTTAATCATCGAAGACGGCGATGCCTTGCCTCCCAACCCCAAAAATACCAGAGTCCCGGAATTTCTCAAACCGGCAAAATATCCCGATGAATGGGGTGCTCACGAAAAATATCTTCATGTGGCGGAAAAATACGGCGTGGGGCAGGAATACAGCCGATTTGTCATCTCCACGACCGTTAGCCGCACAATAGGTCGTAGTCTCTCCGGCGTGGAGAGCAAGACGCGTTCCGTCAAAGATGCTTTGCGGAAGATGACAGACAAGATCAACCTTGAAATCAGCAACACCGTCAATCGCGACAAAAAGCTCAAGCCGTTATACGAAAAGGCACTCACCCGGCAGCGGGAAATAGACAGTCTCAAGGCTGCCGGAAAAAAAGTCCCGCTTGAAATGATTGACAATCCCGTGATTCGGCGTCTCAGGGAGGCCGGCAAATGAGCACAAACAAACGTCGCAACGACCTTCGGTCGGCGTGTTTCTTCCTGGCACCCAATTTTATCGGCTTTCTTATTTTCGTGGCGATTCCGGTGGTCTTCTCTATCGCGATGGCTTTTACAAACTGGGATTTGACGCTCCACAATCGCTTCCGGGACGATCCGATCCAATGGGTATGGCTGCGCAATTTTTATGACTTGTTGACGCATGACGACTTCTGGAAATTCCTTGGCAACACATTGTTCTTCATGATGGGTATACCGCTTGGCATTGCCGGGTCGCTATTGCTGGCGTTGCTGTTGACCAGGAAACTGCGTAGCGAAAAACGTACCACCCGTTGGGGGTTGGCGTTAATAGCCTTGGCCGGCTTTACCGGCATGGGCCTGTTGCTCAGCAGTATGGGCTACGGGTTAATCGCCCTGTTGTTCTGTGTATTGTCCGGGGTGGTGCTGGCTTTGGGCATAACCACCGGCGCGACGGTGTACCGGACGATTTTCTACCTGCCGAGCTTCACCAGCGGCGTGGCGGTGTTTCTACTGTGGAAACAGATGTACAATCCCGGACGCGGGCCGGTCAACGAAAGCCTTCGGCCAATACTGAACTGGATATGCCATTTGGTCAATTCCCCACAGTCTGGTTTTTGGCAGGTGTGCTGTTATGCGTTGTGGGTGATTGCTGGCGCCGGCGTGCTTTATTTCGGAACGGTAACAATTCGCAGCTGGCGACGAAGGGATTTCGGATTGGGCACGAGCTTCATGCGACTACTGAATCTGGTTTTGGGCGGGTTGATTCTGTTTTTGCTGGGATTGCGGTTGAAATCTGTACCGCCGGACCTTTGGCAGGTGATAGGCTATGGCCTATGGGCAGTTGCAGGCCTCGGCGTGCTTTATTTCGGTGCGGTAACAATTCGGGGTTGGCTACGGAGGGATTTCGGGTTTGGCACGGGTTTTATGAGCCTGTTAGCGCTGGCTGTCGGCGGGTTGATTCTTTTTTCGCTGGGATTGGTGTTAAAGTCTTTGCCGCTCTGGGCCGGCGACAAAGCCCTCGAAGCCCCTGAATGGCTCATCGACGTCCACTGGGCCAAACCGGCACTCATGATTATGGGTTTGTGGATGGCTGTCGGCTCCAACAATATGCTGCTCTATATTGCGGGAATCAGCAACGTACCGCAGCATCTGTACGAAGCCGCCGATATCGACGGTGCCAGCTCATGGCAGCGATTCTGGAACATCACCTGGCCTCAACTTGCCCCGACGACTTTCTTCATCGTCATCATGTCGGTTATCGGCGGTATACAGGGCGGTTTCGAGCAGGCAAGAACCATGACCAGGGGCGGGCCTGACGGGGCGACCACCACGTTGAGCTATTACGTCTACAGCGAGGGCTTTGAAACGCTCCGAATGGGGTACGCTTCGTCAATAGCCTGGGTGATTTTCATCATCATATTCAGCCTGACAATGTTCAACTATAAATTCGGGAACAGATACGTAAATGAATAAAACCGCCAAACATCGCAATAAATTCTTTAAGCCGCTGGCGACAATGTTGACCAGCCACGTGTTCCTGTTGATGCTCTGTTGTACGATGGCTATGCCGTTCGTCTGGATGACACTGACCAGCTTCAAGCCGTTTGAAGAAGTTTCGGGAACACACTGGGTTCCCGAAAAATGGCAGGCGGAAAATTACCAGGAAGTTTTCAAGAAGCTCAGCTACGGAGCGGCGGCTGGCGAAAAGGATCCGCAGTGGCATTGGTGGCAGTACTTCACTGATTCTGCTTTCATGCGATATTACTTCAACAGCCTGCTTATCGCATCCTGGGTAACACTGCTTCAATGCCTGACCAGCGCGATGGCGGCATTTGCTTTCAGCCGACTGAAATGGCGCGGGCGAGACAAGGTTTTCCTGCTGTACCTGGCGACTATGATGATTCCCGGCTTGGTGTTGATGATCCCGAAATTTAAGCTCATGGACTGGCTGGGATGGGTGGACAGCTACGAAGGCCTGATAATTCCCGCGGCGTTTACCGCTTTCGGGACGTTCATGCTGAGGCAGTTCATGATGGGTATCCCGTCCAGCCTGGACGAAGCCGCCGAAATCGACGGCGCGAGCAAATGGCAGGTATTCTGGGAAGTAATCATGCCGCTGGCCAGGCCGGGGCTGATCGTGCTCTGCATCTTCACGTTCATGGGTACGTACAAGAGCTTCTTCTGGCCGCTGGTCATGCTCCGTTCGCAACACAAGTATACGCTGCCGATAGGCCTGCTGGCCTTCGACAGCTCTCAGGGCCAGGCGACGCACCTGCTGATGGCTGCCGTCGCCATGAGCGTCGTGCCGCTGATTATCTTGTTCGTGTTCATGCAGAAATACCTGGTCAAAGGCATCCAGCTCGGCGCCGTCAAGGGCTGACCCCACGGCAAAACAAAAAACTCGCGGGCGAAACACCGGGCATCAATTGGCAAAATTGACCTCGGTGAGTTTAACGTCTTTGCCTGTCTTGTTCAGGCGGGCGGTAATGGTTTTATGCGTCTCGCCGGGGCGGCCGAAGTTTTTGTAGATATCCACGCGAACCGTAATCGGGCCGGTCAACTCGACGTCATTGTCGGCTTGGTAGACAGCCTTGATTACATAACTGCCGCCGGCAACGGCCTTTTTCAGCAGGAATTCCTCCGGGCCGTAGCCTTCGGTAAAGTTTCGACTTCGCCGGCCTGACGCTATCGCGTCTTCCCTCTCGACCCTCAGATTGACATCGACGCCGGCAGTATCCCAACGAAGCACGACCCGCAAATCCATCTCCAGCTTGTGAACTTTCCCTAGCGGCGAATCTTTTTCGCCCCTGCCTATCCCTAATCCCTCGACGCCGCAGATCAGGCGATTCAATTCGATCAGAGCCGTTAACTCGATCTCGCGATATGGATTATCGGGATCGTAATAGTTACCCCGCAACTCGTACTTCGTCCACTGGCTGCAAATAACTTTCCTGAGCAACCTGACCGCCTGGCGATAGTCCCGTCGGGCGGCCCGGCGGATACGATGTGTCGCATTCCCGGAGAGATATTTACTACGCAGGCGGCCGGTGGTGCGTAACGCCCTCTGACCAAGGGCTACGCCGAGATCGAGATGGCTCTGGGGTTCTTCGCCCCGCATTGCAAGCACCCGGCGGAACGTCGCTATCGCCGAATCCAACTCGCCAATTTCCAGCAGACGATAAGCCTGCATTCGGAGCAGCCGCGGGCTTTCCGTTTCCAGTTCGGAAAGGTTGGACAATATCCGATTTGCCAGCAATCGCTGCTTATCACGGAAAAACAGTTCGGCACAGGCGAAATAGAACCCCGGCTTCTTGCCGTGGATTTTCCGCTGGGCCAGGTACGTCGCATATCGCCGATCGCTTTTGGCGGCACGGATGGCTACGCAGTAACTCTCGGCCTTTTGCTCTTTTTTCTCGCGAGGGGGCTTGGTGTCGGTCTCCTTCTCGGGCACGACGATGGGTCCAAGGTCCACGCGTGGCCCGCGAAAATCCCCCGGCGACGTGGATCGCTGCGGCTTCGGCACGGGTTGTTCTGCCGGCTCTGGCTCTGGCGGACCTTCCGGTGCTGATTGGTCTTCCGGTTGCGGCAAGCCGGTTCCGCTTGGGTTGAGGTTGGGATTGGGGCTAGGACTGGGGCTTCGTTTCTGTTCTCGGTGTCGGGACGGAATTCGCACAGGCGGACGGCGGGCGCTGCCAGGAGCCTCGTCTTCACCTGCGAATATGCTTCCGCCTCCACCTCCGCTTGAAGCAGAGTCTCCCTCTTCACCGAATAAACCTCCTGGGCCGAATAAGCCTCCCTCTTCTTTCTTGGGTTGAGCCTGCTCCCAAAGGCTCTTGCGGGTTGTTTGTCTTTGCCTTGAAGTATCAGTTTCCCGCCGATCGGTTTTCCAACCGGTTTTCCACCATTTCAACAGGTCGGCCCATTGCAAACGAGCGCGTTTGAGCAATTTGGCCTGCGTGGCTTGAGGTTTGAGCCTGACGGCGACTTTTTGCTTCTGGAACTGGTCATACATCGACTTCCACGTTTTCGGGGGCGTTACGTCGTATCTGAGATACTGCTCGAGCGATTCCAGCACGAGCAGGGAGGTGTACGGCGTAACGAGGCTGAACTTCTTGCCCAGTGCGGTTATTTTCTCGCGATTAATCCGGGGGCTGAGCAGCAGGTCCTTGAGTTTTCTGCCTGCCCAGAACTTGCGGAGAAGTCGGCCGTCCACCGCGTCGGCTGCGAGAACCCCATACCTCGCAAGCCGACTTGTCCTTCCCTGCCGCTGCAAAAAAACCTCGATGACAGCGCTTCGGCTCACCAGTTTGCCGGTAATAAACAACCCGCCGGGTTCGAGAAGCACATCGTACGGCAGTACGCTGACAGCGCCGCTGCTGTGCCGGACGATAATACGGATGTCCTCGCCGCTCATCGCTGCCAGCACTTTGCTTGTGGGCGTCGCGGCCAAATTGAAATATCGCCCTCCATGTTCCCTGGCGAGCTTGCGGAGGAAGGGCTGATCCGCCACCGCGCCGGCGGAAAAGGCAAAAAGCTTTCCTGGGAAGGCCGGCATCTGCGTCTTGCCGAAATTGTCCATCCCATCGCTGAACAGCAGACACAAATCAGACTTGCCGGCTGTCGGCACCGACCCCGGCGACGGCGAAATCGCCGCCAGTTGCGTCCCGCCGTCATACGGTAATTGCTTTATCGTGTCGATGAGCGCCTTGGCGTTGCCGTCGACGATCTTGAAAGTTCGGGGCATTTCCGCGACATCGCGGAAGACGACAAGTTTAACACGGAGTTTCCGGTTCGCGAATTTGCGAAAATATTCCCGCAGGAGTTTCAGTTCGGCATCGTGCGACACCTTGCCGCGAGAGCCTGAGGCGTCCCAGAAAACAGTTACGCCGGCCGGCAGCGGCAAAGGGGCGACCCTGGTGAAAGCTGCCGGCTTGGCCGGCTGCGGCTGATGAATGCAGAAGTAGCAATCCCCATTCAGCCCGCGTTCCACAGCCACGTCGCCGGCCTTTATGGGGATGGCGACGACAAGCGTATCGTCGGCTTTGAAATCCCGCTTGCATATTTCCGCGACGTAATTGCTTTCGATCCGCGTGAAGGCCGGCCTGTCAACGGGAGCCTTGGCCCCCTTTACCGGCGGAAACAACACGGGCAGCCCGTGCGGCCGGATTACAGTCAACCGGCACTTGAAATTTTTAAGCTGCTCGCGAATATTCAGCGGCAGGCGATAGACCGCCCGGCCGGCTTCGAAATCCAGCTTCGTAATGTACGTTATGCGAATGGTTCGCGAACCCTTCGCCGGAATCGGGAATACGCGCGTCTTGAAGACATTGCCCTTCGTCCACTCGATCAGCCCGGGGTCGATTCGCTTGCGCTTTTCCTTCTCGAAAACGACACGCGCCTTGCGTTTGCCGACCGCGACGCCGTCAACCATGATTTTGCCGATATCCAGCGCATAACCGCTGACGGTCGCCCCCAGGGGCAAAGGCAGGTACAGATCGCCGGCAAGCTGGCGGTTGAAGGGATTGGCAAAGGTCATCGTAACGCTCGTCTCGGCAAGTGGGCCGTGGAGCTGCACGTCGATATTCATGGCAGCCAGGCTCAGTTGCCGGCGTTTCGCATCGCCGCCGGATTCCGGCCTGACCATGGTGAACATCGCCGGCGGCGCTATGCCCGCCTGAACTGCCGACGACAGAACGATAATCCCGAAAACAACCGTCAGTAATTTTCGTTTCCGCATGATGATTCTCCCGACTATTGGGAATTTCTAAAAATTCATTTCGCGGCGTTTACTTCCACTACCAGGTAAAGGCTCGGCCCGACTGACTTGTCGCCGGTTTTTCCCGCCAGTCCTCCGACAAGAACCGGCTTGTCGAGGGGAATAACCACGTCCGTGCTCAGTGTCTGGTGAGAAAATTTCAGGACGTCGATCATAACTCTCTGCGGGGCCGCCTGCGGGGCTTTGCCGCCCTTTGCCTTGGGATTGTCGTATCCCAGTCTGAGAGCCTTTCTCGTTATTTCTCCCAACGGCTGGCTGTAGAGACAGTTTAACTGTACCGTCACCTTTTTGCCCGATGGCTGGAGTGTAACCCGCGTTTCCAGCATCGGCCCGAAGTGAACCATCCTTACAATCGGCTTGATCCCGACGGCGTGCTCGGCTACGACCGGCTCGGCACCGGTAATTACCAGTTGGCCTCTGCCGGAAGAAAGGCTGACCCACTGGCGGTTAAAACATGCAATCCGCCCCTGGTACACCATATCCGCTTTTTTCAACTCGGAATGGGAAATCACCTGCGGGATACTCTTCCGCCCCCCGGCCTCGCTCAGGGCGGCCAGTTGTTTTTCACTCAGCCGAATCAGCCATGTCTTGACGGCAACCTGCCGATATAGCTGCTTTTTCCGATTAGCGGCACGCAGCTTTTCCAACAATTCCCGAATGAGCCTATGGTTTTGATATGTCTGGGTTATGACAAGCAGGTCGTCGACTTCCGAAAACCTGGCCAAGCCGTCGGGCCACCAGCTCTCATACTCGACACTGCCTTTAATCAACTTTTTCAGAGCTTCCCTTCGCATTTCCTTCTTGCTCAAGACTTCTTCATAATCATCAAAAACGCTTCCCGTAGAACGCTTTATGCGAACATTACGATTATAGGGATCTTCGTGAAGGCGATCCGGCGGCAGCACTTCGGAAACATACGGCATGTTGCGCGGCGGGGACAATAAGTCCGAAACGTCATACGTGCGGGCAAAAATGTTCTCGTTCAGCTTATCGCAGGTTGAAATTATAATTACTCCCTGGTCAATCTGGTAATCCAATGACATATCATAGTGCCCTATTGCCATCAAAATCAGTCTCAACAACGCATCGGCTGAAATCTTCCCGGTTTTGATGGTAATCTTGTAATCCGCTATATCTTCGTTCTCGGCCTTTAGCAAATCCCAGTAGACAAAAATGTTAAGATCGGTGTGCTCCCTGAAAAAATCGATAGTATCTTCAGCCCTGACGTCGACCAGGTTGACTTTCTCGATAACCAAATCCTGTAGTTTCTTTTCGACTTGCTCGTCGATGGTCAACTTTGGGGGCTGGGGGGCCACCGGGGGCGTCTGCGTTTGGGCTGCCTCGATTTCGTCCCCAGTCTCCTCTGGAACACAGCCGGCAACACCCGCGACGAAAACACACACCAATAAACCGTAAATCCATTTATGACCGCTGCTCATATCTACACCCTTTCTTTCGGATTACTCAAAAAGTTATTTACTCGAAGCCGAAACCTTGACCACCAGACACATAATCTTGCCCGCCGGGTTGTCCTTTGTACCGCTCATACCCCCAGCCAGCACAAACTTGTCCAGCGGAATAGCCATCGCCGCCCGGCAGGTCTGGATATCGAAATCCAGGTTGGTAATGCGCAAACTTCCAGGAGTGGCTTTTGTCGCCATCTTTGTAAGAATAATCTGCGATTTTTTCTCCCGCGCAGGATGGCGGGGTTCGCTGAGGACGCTCCGCAGTTCTACGTTGGCCTGCTTGCCGTTGCGGACGAGCATCACCTTGAAATCCAAAACCGCGCCCCATTGCACCATCTCGACGATCGGCCGGTATGCTATTATATGATCCGTAACTACCGGGTCATAACCAAGCACAACATTTTGAGCGTTACCGGACGTCATATTTCCCACCTGGCCGTTAAAGCACTTTGCTACGCCCTGATACGCTACCTTGGAGGCTTTGAGAATGTCGTCGGATACTACCGACGCAACCACAGCCTTGCCGGAAGTCAGTTTCGTATAGACCTTCGCGTCCAGCCAGATCCATTGGGCCTGCACCGTCAGCGTCCGCATGAGTCCCGAAACCCTGAACTGCCTGCGGAGCATCGCCAGCAACGCTTCGATCTTTCCGTGGGCGTCAATGCTTTGATCGATCAGAAGAATCGGCCCCATCGGACAAATCGACCCACGCGTGCCCCAAGTGTTGGGCTCTACCGTTTCCAGGAGAATGCGCACGATGCCCTCTGCCGTAAACGGCATCATCTTGTCCATCCTCCGGGACTTCGAATCGTCCTCATCGCCAAAAATGCTGCCGCCGCTATTGTCGCGGTAATCGTAGCGGTATATAGGTTCGCCAAGCTCCGTGGGAGATGCGATACCCGTCTGTACCGGCTTATCCGTGCCCAGGCGGATCAGGCCGGAAACGTCGTATGTCCGCACCAGGGATATCCGCCTCATCGCCGTGGCGGTCGTAACGTGAATCACGCCGCGGTCAATGTAATAGCCCATATTCGCCCCATCCTCGCTCCAGGCGGCTACCAGAATATCCAGCCCTTGCCCGATCGTGCAGCCGGCGAGGTTGACCTTGACCGTCTTGTCTTTCTTGATGTTCTGGGCCGCCAGGGAAGCCCAATCCACCTTCAGCTTCATTTGCGCCTGTTTCGCCAGCAGCGTCAAAATGTCATTGGCCCGGCCCGGCGAACTCGGGATATTCTTGAGTTCCGCCTGCAACCGTCTCTGACAGGCCCGTCGCTCCTGCTCCGATTCGCCTTTGACGGGCTTCGCCTTGCCGGCTATGGCAACTTTCGGCGGAGCCGCTCCCGCCCAACCAACAGCCAGAATTACCATACACCCAACGAGATAAATCGGAATACGACGCATTTGCATTTTGACACTCCTTTCAAAGAATTTTCTCTCAATCACGATTCATTACACATAGTCAAATCGCCCTGCCTACAGACTCTTAAGACTCCCGCAGTCCCCAAAGGTTAGTTTTCCCTCGATTTTTGTCCAAAAAAGTTCGTCGAGCGGGGCTTGGCCCGGTTACTCTTCAAATTTTTCCGACGTGAAGAGGTAGACTTCGGTGTCGGGGTTTTTCCATGCTCCGGCGGGGAGGTTGGCTTTGTGCTGGCAGCAGGTGTCGAGGAATTCCTCAGCCGTCATGTTGTAATCGGTGGCGACCTCCGGCAGAAAACATCCGCTGCGATATCCCGCGACGATGTAAATCCCGTGCCTGCCGATTTCAAGCTGCTCGGGGTGGTCGGTCTTTTTCAGTGGCGACAAGACGGACACCTCGATGGTAAGTTGATCCAACTCACCAGCGGTTATCGGATTGCCGGTAAAGCGAGGGTCGTGCGTGGCAGCCTGCGCCATTTCGATAATCATTTCGCCGAGCGGCCTGTCCGGCTGAAACGTGCCGATGCAGCCGCGCAGCTTGCCGGCGTTGGTGATGGTTACGAAGCAGCCACGTTGCTCGGTGAGAAGGCCGGCGGCGTTTTCGACCGCTGGCGATGGCTGATTGGTAACGGCTGCGGCGATTGTTTGCCGGGCGAGCGTTACGAGTTTCGTTCGATCTTCGGAGGAAATAGTCATGGTCGTTCTCCGTATGGCGGCAGCGGGCCGGCCATGCAAGTCATCAGTGCATCACGATTTTAATTATCACGAAGCCGCCGATCAGCAGCACGGTAAACAGCAACGCCAGCCAATTGAAATACTTGTCGATAAAGGGCGTGATCTTCGGCCCGTATTTCCACATCAGCCCGCTGACCAGGAAGAACCTCGCCGAGCGGCTGACTGTCGCGGCGATTACAAACACAGCGAAGAACAGCCCCGGATTATCCACCGACGCCCCCGTACCAAAAACACCCGCGGTGATGGTAATCACCTTGAATGGTATCGGCGTAAAGCCGGCGGTGAAGACAATCCAGAAATTGTACTCATTGTACAGCGCACTGACTTTATCAAACGTCTCCTGCGAAAAGCCGGGCACGTAATCGAAGAATAATTTGTCCACACCTAATTGCGTCCAGAGCTGCCAGCCGATGAGAAAACCGAACAGCGCACCAAGCACGCTGGCGACGCTGCAAATGGTGGCGTATCGCAGCCATTTCTTG
This sequence comes from Phycisphaerae bacterium, assembly GCA_021108335.1. GTDB lineage: Bacteria > Planctomycetota > Phycisphaerae > SM23-33 > SM23-33 > JAIORC01. The sequence continues at coordinate 23,763 of JAIORC010000188.1, read as the reverse complement.
CGATTGCCGAGAACCAGGGGCATAAGCAGTACGTCCGGCGGCACGGGGAAAAAGCTGCTCTCTGCGAAACTCAGCACGAACAGGGCGATGGCGGCGGAGGGCTTGTACGCCCAGGCCAGCGTCCAGTCGTAGACGTGCCGATGGACATGCCACCACGGAGCGGTTTTGTGCTTGGCGATTTTCGCCCCGCAATGCTCACAAAACGCGGCTTCGACGGATATTTTCAGATTACATTTCGGACAATTGACTTTTTCCATGCCGGTACGATAGCGCATTGGCCAATGGAGGTCAATATTAAACGCACGCGTAATTGTAGGGTGGGTGCTTGCACCCACGCGGTTTCCGCACGATTCTTCATGGCGACCCCTGCGGTGTCGCCATGCCACCCAGGATTTTTTCTGGGACCGCATGCTTCTGCAAGCAGAAGCATGGCACCGGGCAATTTCCCACGATATCGGGTGGCATGGAAACCCCGCGTTTTTTGCGGGGTAGCCATGAAAGATCGATTCACAATTTCTACGCCATCCTTTTCTCAAAACCACCCAACATACCATCCGCCATCGTGTATCTATCTTTCATGGCCATCGGCTATCGCCGCTGACCATGCCACCCTACATCGTGGGAAATTGCATAAACCCTTTCGCGTGGTGGCCTTCCCAGGCCACCACGGCACAGGTTGCAAACCTGTGCCACCCAAAAGAGGATATGGCTGCCATACGAAACATGCGGTAAGATATCGTCATGGCTTTGGATGCGAAAAATGCGAAAGGCGCCGGGAAGGTTTTGCTGGCTATGAGCGGCGGGGTGGATTCGTCGGTAGCTGCGGCGTTGCTGCTGGGGAAGGGTTACGACCTCACGGGTGTGTTCATGTGTCTCGGCTCGGCAGGCGATGCCGGCAGCGACCGCGGCTGTTGCAGCCCGCAGGACGCCGCCGACGCCCGACGCGTAGCCCAGAGTCTCGGCATCGATCTGCACGTGCTGAACCTCAAGGAGCATTTCGCCCCGATTATCGAATATTTCCTGCGGGAATACGTCGCCGGGCGAACCCCAAACCCGTGCATCTACTGCAACGCGAAACTGAAATTCGGCAGGCTGATGAAACTGGCCGACTCGCTGGGCATGGATTACGTAGCCACCGGCCATTATGCCCGGATATCCGAGCGGGCGGACCAGCCCGTTATCGCTCGCGGCTGCGACGTGCGGAAGGATCAGTCCTACGCACTTTTCAGCATTCCACCGGAAAAGCTCAGCCGCATCCTCCTACCGGTGGGCGAAATCGCCGACAAAGCCCTCGTGCGGGAAATCGCCCGGCAGAGTGGGCTGGACGTCCACGACAAACCGGACAGCCAGGAGATATGCTTCGTCGAAGATGACGATTACGTTCGGCTGCTTGCCGAGCGAGCACCGGAGGCACTTAAGCCGGGGCGGATTCTCAACACCGCCGGCGATGAGCTTGGCCGGCACGACGGCTATGGGCAGTTCACGATAGGCCAGCGGCGGGGGCTTGCCGTGGCTACGGGCGTGCCGATGTATGTTACGCGTATCGATCCGATCAGCGGCGACGTTACCATCGGCACGCGGGCAGAGGCGTCCAGCCGCTCGCTGAACGCAGCCGGGGCAGTCTGGCAGTCTCAGCCTGACGTAACGGAATTCGACGCGACGGTACAGATTCGCTATAACCACCGCGGGGCACTGGCGAGGGTGAAAATAACAGGCCCGGACACGTTTACCGTGGATTTCGCCGAGCCGATACACGCCATAACGCCCGGCCAGGCGGCGGTGGTCTACGACGGGGAAATTCTCATGGGCGGCGGCTGGATTGAGTAACAAAAACGCCGGATCATGACTCAGCCTATAAAAACTCTTTGGAATGTGAGCAGGACGGATTGCGAAATTCGTATGTAATGCAACTCCGCAAACCCGCAATAGTTACGGTGTTGGCAGAATTTCTATTGACAATTATCGGACGTAAGCTGAAAATAGAGGGAAACGAACCAGAGCCGTTGTTGCATTTGGCCCGTGGCTGTGTATTCCAAAAGACGTACCTGATATCGTAGTTCCTTTATTCAGGAATACACCAGTTAACAGGGAGGCCAGGGAATGACTACGGGAAAAGTTAAGTGGTTCAATAATTCAAAAGGGTGGGGTTTCATCACCACTGAAGATGGAACCGAAGCCTTTGTGCATTACAGCGACGTGGACGGTGATGGGTTCAAGGCGTTGTATGTGGGGGATACCGTCGAATTCGAGATAACGGATGGCCCTCGTGGAGCGAAAGCTATTTCCGTTCGGAAAGTCTGATTTCCCCTGTAGTAAATTTGTGTAAAATATTCGTGTGCGGGCGTCATGTTTTTCATGGCGCTCTTTTCATGCGCCGACAGGGCCGGTACAATGCCCGACATGATACGAACTAAAATTCTGGCGACGGTAGGCCCGGCGAGTTCGTCGCCTAAGGTTATTCGCAAGTTGATCGAAGCCGGCTGCGATGGTTTCCGAATCAACTTTTCTCACGGCAGCCCCGAACAGCATGCCGAATTCCTGGGCAATATCCGCGACGTCGAAGCAGACCTTGGCAAGCCCATAGCCGTGGTTGCCGACCTGTGCGGGCCTAAAATTCGCGTGGGAATGATGGATGGCGGCGGGGCGCTACTGGCTGAGGGGCAGGAAATCGTTATCCAGCGAGAGCCTGTTGTCGGCACGGCTACCCGCATCAGCACCACCCTGAGCGAACTGGTGGACGACGTCAGCCCCGACGACATGATTCTGCTGAACGACGGCAAGTTGCAATTGAAGGTGATAAAAACCGTTCCGCCGGACGAGGTTGTCTGTCGCGTTACCGTCGGGGGCATTCTCGGCAGCGGTAAAGGGGTGAACCTGCCGCATACGCAATTAAAACTCTCTGCCCTGACGGAAAAAGACCGCCGCGACGTCACCTGGATCGCCGCCCACGATTTCGATTACGTCGCCCTGTCGTTCGTACAACGGCCTGACGATGTCATAGCGCTACGCCAGTTGCTGCAGGAATACGACTGCGACGCGCATATCATCGCCAAGATCGAAAAACCCCAGGCCCTGGAGCAACTCGACGCGATTATCGAAACTGCCGACATCATAATGGTTGCCCGCGGCGATCTGGGCGTGGAGATGGACTTCCCCTCCGTGCCGGTCGCCCAGAAGCATATCGCCGCAACCTGCCAGGAGGCCGGCAAACCCTGCATCATAGCCACGCAAATGCTCGAAAGCATGATCGATTCGCCAACACCGACCCGCGCGGAAGTTTCCGACGTGGCAAACGCCGTGATGGACCACTGCGACGTCGTGATGCTCTCCGGCGAAACGGCTGTGGGCAAATACCCCGTGAACGCCGTGCAGGTCATGAACCAGACCGTCGCGACGATCCAGGCCTATCACGACCAGGTTAATCCCCTCGCCCGCGTAACGTGGCAAGATTCCCCCACCACCGCCGCCATCGCCGGGGCAATCCGCGAAATTATCGCAGTGGAAACCATCTCCGCAGTGGCTGTGTTTACCGCTACCGGCGCGTCGGCTCGCATGGTTTCAAAAAACCGCCCGCCGTGTACCATACTGGGGCTGTCGCCGGACATGGCTGCAGTGCGACGAATGTGCCTGTATTACGGCGTCGAATCTCGGAAGGCAAAGCTTCCGGCTCACACGCGGGACGTGCTGAAAATCGCCGAAACGATTGCCCGCGAATTGCAGATTACCTCGGACGGCGACCGAATACTGGTAGTATCAGGCCGGCCCCTCGGCACGCCCGGCAAAACCAATAGCGTAACGGTGCATACCGTGGGGACGGAGAGCTAAAGGCTCCCCTCGTCGAGTCGACTGAGGCGGTATCCGTGCCCGTTATTTTACCTTTTTGCCCTTCCAGTTGGCCAGCGGCTGGATTTTGGGCGTGGGGGTTTCTTTCCAGTTTTTTCCGACCGGCTTCAGCAGAACGACAATCCGCATAAACTTCTTGCCGTTCGGTTTGGCGAAGGCAGCCAGCATGCGGGTGCCCCTGTTCGGATTTTCTTTCTTTGTCGGCGGTGCGGTCGAGACAATTTTGAGCACCGCGTCCACCGGTTCGACGACTTCGACGTGCAGCGTTTTGCCGTCTTGCGTGAGAACCGCTTTTCGGCCGTCGATTTTTATCTTCGCGCGAGTAACCATTCCCCACCGGATTTCGGAATTTTCGGGAGCGGTTATTTCATCCTGAACGAGAACGGCTTGCCGGCCGAGCATGGCTACACCGCGAAGCAACTTTTTCGCCTGCCGACGGTACGGTTTCGACATATCCACCACCGCGTGCGAGCGGGTGGGCGAAGAATGAAACGCGACGACCTTGCTTTCGCTGTCCGCCGCAAGCTGGAGTTTGTCGCCGATGACAAGCGTATTATGGCTTTTCGCGCTGCGGCGGTAGTATCGCCATCCCGGCCCGCCGTCGGTTTTGTTGCTATAGCCGGGTAGTCTGTAGTGGTCGGCGCCGAGATCGATGGCCCATCTCACGCCGTCGGCATCGAGCACGAAGCTGCCAATGTCCATGTGGCCGTGGCTGGCCTTGTTGTTTCCGCCCTTGAAACCCACGAACAAGGCGTTGGCGTCTTCCCATGAACCACGCATGGCGACAAGATCCTGCTGGCCGCGGAAGAAGGCGTCGAGCGGCAATTTGTCGGGAACATAGTCCACGCCCCGCTCGTCGAACCAGGCGATCGCCATTGCAAGTAATCTGATTTGACTGTGATAGCGCCTTCCGTACGACACTTTTTTGCCCGGCTTCTTTTTGCTGGTCTTCTTGCCTGGCTTCTTGCTGACCTTCGCGTCGGGCGAGGGAATCATCCTCCGTAGATTCTTCCATTCGAACCAGGCGAACGCCGGCTGATTGAACCTGCGGGCAAGATAAAACATCGCCGGCGAAATGCTCCACTTGCCCGAACCGCAATCGGCATAGGTGAAAGGCTTTCGGTTCGGCCCGATCATGTGCATTATGAAAGAACCCGATTTGCTGAACGCCTTCATTTCAGTGCGATAAAGCTTTAAATCGCCAAGCGAGGTCTCAAGGGCGGAGAAGAACAAAGCGTTATACACGGAGCCGTAATTCCAATAGCCCGGCCCTTCCGGCCATGCGCCGTCGGGTAGATAGCATGACAGGCCGTACTTGACCGAAGAAAGGGCGCGGGAAACTATTTCCCTCGACAGTTTCGGTTCGTCCTCGGCTATCGCCAGCGCGCCTATAAGCAGGCCGCCGTTGCATACGAGGTTCCAGTTGTTCCTCCCTGCTTCCCAGAATAGCCTTGTTACCTTTCGGTGATAATGTCTCAGGCTCGGCTTCAACGCCTTTTCGACGATGGCCCGGCGGATGATCGCGCGGTCTTCTTTGCTTAATTCGTCGTACAGCCAGTCGTAACCGATTCCCAGGGCACAACACATTTCCCCGACATCGAGAAAGTGTTTGGGATTCCATGTCCAGAACCCAGCCGCTGCAAGCATTTCCTTGCGTGCCCGCTCGAAAAAGCGGCGGTCGCCGGTCAGCCTGAACGCCATCGCCAGCGTCGTAACCCTTCCAAGGCAAACGCGGCTTGTCGAAAGAAGATAGAAGTGGCGTTTACTTTTCGGCGGTATGGCGAGCTTGACCTCCGGTTCGGAAAGTATCCTTTCGGCGCTTTTCGTAACAAGCGTTATCAGCCCGGCCAACTGCTCATTGTCTTTGGCCAGCTTTTTAATGCGCTTCTCGTCCGCAGCCGTAAACAACAGCCGGGGATGCTCCTTGCGGAGAGTCGAAAGAATATCACCCTTCCACGGAAACAACGGGATACGCTTGCGCTTGGGCTTCCGGGGCTTGGCTGACTTCCCGGCGGGCTTCTTCGCAGCCGCCCTGGCCTCCGGCGGCGCACAATTGCAAAAGCAAAACATCCCTGCAAACATCAATAATACAATCAGTCTATTTCTCGTCATTTTTTTCCTGTAGAATCATGAGGCGTGTCCCCATCATTACCCTAATGTTGTTCGTCGAAAGTTTCCCAGATATTTTCTATGTGGATATTATTTGCGCCACTAAAGGGCCCACCCGTTATCTGCTCGAAATCTTCGTCAAGGAGACTCCTGGCAACCCAGGATACCGCGCCGTCTCCATAGCCTGCGTTTACCCCGTCTTTGTGTCGGTCATTCACATGACCCGCTGCCGAAGCAAAATCCGCGACAACAGCCTTCGAACCCAATTCGTACAGATGAACCCTCTTGCTGTATCGCCAGTTTACTTCCGGCCTGGAGCCGTATCCAGCGCGTGTATGCCCCCCCGACCCCGGCGGCCAGCGATTACGATCGGTGTCAAAGCACGCACCGATATCTGTCGTGTTAGTCGGGCAGTAAAACACCTTCGGTTCGGGCATCAAGTCCGCAAGATAAAGATTGCCGAACATGACGAAACCTGGGCCGCCAGCCAGGTAGATCGGATAGTTGAACTGTTTTGTACTCCAATAACCTACCGGTATATAGTTGGAGTATTCGCTTGCATAGGAGGCATACGCCAACGTTATATGATGTTGATTGGAAGCGCAAACAGTTCGTTTAGCCAAGTCCCTGGCTCTATTGAGACTCGGCAGAAGAATGCTCGCCAGCAGCGAAATAATGGCGATTACGACAAGCAGTTCTATGAGCGTAAAACCGCGCGATCGCCCGATATTGTTTGATGACCGACGTTGATTCATAATGCCGCTCCCTTAGGATGCGGAAACCGCGATTTGCCTTGCCAGTCCATTACCTTCCCGCAAAAAGCAGGAGTTGTGTGCCGGGGCATACCACATGCCCCGACACACAAGATGAAAAAGACAATTGCAATATTATCTATTTATTTATTTGCGTCTACGGCGAAGGGCTAACGGCAGACCCAGCAGCAGCAACGTCATCGTCGCCGGCTCGGGCATGGCCAGCATATCATCCTGGCCCAGAACATCGTTCGAGAAGCGTACTTCGTCGATCACACCGTGCCATAGAGTATCTGCGTGGCCGTTGCCGATCGCACCGATATCAAAATTACCATCCGTGTCATTCAGCGAGGTGAGAGAATGCGAGACCGTTGCCGTATTCCACGTACCGGCGGAAAGATTCTTGAGATAGAATTCCACGTTACCCGACACGTCAAACGACATCGCCACGAAGTAATCCGTAGCCCCCGCAACCGAAATACCAGACGCGATGGTGGTGGAGGATGTTCCGTTCGAGCTAAAAACCGCACGCATTGTGTTTGAACCTCTGTCGAAATACAGGCCCCAGCTTCGATCGTTGTTGGCGTAGTCGTAATGCGAGGCTACATATCCGGTGTTGCCGCCACTCCAACGAACGTATGCCTCGATGGTAAAGGCAGTAACGGTAAATTCGGTCTGATCCGCACAATGGTAATAGTCTCCGATTCTGTCCAAACTAACAGCCTTGGCGTTGGCTGCACTGGTCTGCGGAATAGGATTGTCAAAGCTTACGCCAAGATTAGACAGCGTGTCGTGCGTTGGATCGCCAGCCGCGGTCAAATCGTTGTTATAGGTGCTTGAATCCTCGAGATACCCTGGCGTATCTTCGAATCGCCAGTACCCAACGGTAGCCGCTTGCGCCACCGAAGCCAGCAGGCCGACCATCGCCAACATCGTCATTAATGCAATTGTTTTCTTCATGTTTCTACTCCTTGTGTTAGAGTTATTCCAGACATCAAAGTTTCCTTTCGGCTTCGTTACTCCCGAAGCTCTCCACTGTTTCCAACAAGCAATTCTGCTCTGCTCCTTTCTCTCAAAATTCCCTTAACTCCGTTTCTGTTCTATTCTTTTCCATTGGTTATAGTTTTCGGACGGATTCTCTTTCCACGATTTTGCCTCGAATGGAAATTTTGCGGTAACTTTCCTGCGGGTTTTGTATCCGGTCGAGAAGTTGTTTGGCGGCGATTTTGCCGAGTTCGACGGCTTTTATGTCCACCGACGTGAGTTTAGGCCTGATCGCCTCGCAGAGGCTCGTCTCGTTGTCATATCCGATGATGCTGACGTCATCGGGCACCTTCAGGCCGCGTTCGGCCAGGGCATGGTAAATCGCGCCGCAGAAGTAATCGTTGCTGAGGATGGCTGTCGGCGGCTCCGAAAGCGACCAGAGGTTCTCTATCGCCCAATTCAAATCCAGTTCCTGCGAGGTGTCTTCCAGAGAGATGTCTCGGGTCTGGATCAGCCCCTCGTCCACGTCGAGACCAAGCTCTTTCACCGCGCGTCGATAACCCAGAAGCTTGGTATGAAAATGCGGCAAGCCCACGAACGCGATTCGGCGATGCCCCAACGAAGCCAGATACGCGACGCAATCGCGGATCCCCTCTTCATAGTCGACCATTACGCAATCACAGTCCGGCGAAGCGCCCGCGGGATTCAGGAATACCCTTGGATATCGATTCAACCATTGCTGGACGATTTCACTGTGTAAAAAATGCTTAACAATTATACCGTCAATTTCCCCGTCGAGGAGGACGGGTGGAATCGCATCGCCGTCGGACTCTTCGTTCCACGTAACAAAAAGGCACTTTCGGCCTGCCGCAGCGGTCTCTTGCTGAACGCCGTGGATGTATTGCATCATGTAAGCCGTGTGCGCTACATGATCGGGAAGGTTGATAAGCATCATGGCGATCTGGCCGGTCTGTTTCTTACTCGAGCCGTCCTTTGTTCCACGCGCCAGACGTCTGGGCCGATAATCCAACTGCTCCATCGCCCCCAATACCCGCTGCTTGAGTGCGACGTCTATGTTGGGCTGATGGTTGAGTACTCGCGAAACAGTACCAACCGAAACCGCTGCCTTCTTCGCTATGTCAACGACTGTAGCTGCCACAGTATTTCCTTCCGTGAATTTCACAAACACCTATAGTGAATTTCATGAACTTCACCACACCCGTTCATTGTAAGTCAAAATCGGTATGTGTCAACCCATAAAATGCGGGAAGGGGGTAAATTTTTATATGTCCTGGAGAGAGAAAGAGTTAGGCATTATATTGCACTGGGTTGGGGACTGCTGCTCAATTCCAATTGGCGGGGGATTGGGTGTGGTTTAAGCAGTTTTGGGTAGGCCGGGTCTTGACCCGGCAATTGCATGGCACATGCAACAAATTCGTCCAATTCGGGGCACCCGTGGCAAAAAATACATTTCCCATGGATGTGTTATCGGAGGGGATTTCCATGTAAGAAGGCTGTCGCCTTCTTATCGCCGGGTCAAGACCCGGCCTACCCAAAACGGGTTAAAACAGGAACCAGGAAACTGGTACTGGGAATACACGAAAAACACATGGCTTGCAAGCAAACCATGCCACCCAAGCATTACTTATCGCGCACAGTATTACGCGCCGGGCTATTGATTAATTGCCGGCGGCGTTAGTCCAGGTCTTCTGTGAAGTGGCAGGCTACCTGGCGGCCTGGGGCGATTTCCTGTAATTCGGGTATGTCCTGCTTGCAGCGTACCTGACAATATGAACATCGCGGGTTGAAGCTGCAGCCGGGCGGGAGATTGGCTGGGTCGGCAACCTCGCCGTGCAGGTCGAAGTTCATTTTGACGTCCGGGTCGGGCACGGGCACAGCCGACAGCAACGCCCTGGTGTACGGGTGTTTCGGGACCGCGAAAAGTTCCTCCGTCTCGCAGAGTTCGACGATTTTGCCGGCGTACATCACGGCTACCCGGTCGCAGATGTGTTTGACCACGCTCAGGTCGTGGGCGATGAAAATGTACGTCAGCTTTAATTCTTCCTGAAGATCCTCGAGCAGGTTGATTACCTGTGCCTGCACGGACACGTCCAAAGCCGAGACCGCCTCGTCGGCGATTATCAGCGACGGATTCATAATCAACGCCCGCGCGATACCCGCGCGCTGACGCTGGCCGCCGCTGAATGCGTGCGGATAACGGATGGCGTGTTCCGGCATGAGGCCGACTTTCAAAAGCATCTCCGCAACGCGGTCTTTCAGCTCGCTGCCCCTGGCCATCTTGTGAACCACCAACGGCTCGCCGACGATGTCGCCGATGGTCATACGCGGATTCAGCGACGAAAACGGATCCTGGAAGATCATCTGCATCTCAGGCCGCAACGGTTTGAGATGTTTATGATGAATGGCAGCAAGGTCGATTATCTTGTCGTCGTCCACCTTGAACATGACCTGGCCGCTGGTGGGGTCCAGCGCCCGCAGAATCGTTCTGCCGGTGGTGGTTTTGCCGCAACCGCTCTCGCCGACCAGCCCCAGCGTTTCGCCGGGCAGCAGGTCGAAGCTCACATCGTCGACAGCTTTGACGCTTCCGATCACGCGGCTGGAGAAGCCCTTGTTGTGAATCGGAAAGTGCTTCTTGAGATTTCGGACGCTCAATAATGGTGTGGTTTGTTCGGCAATCATTTCTGGTTGACCTCCTCGGCCCGCGCGCAGGCAACATAGTGTCCGTCCCGCAACTCCTGCAGTTCCGGCGGGTTGCCGACGTCGCAGACGCCGGCAACGAAGTCTGGACAACGCGGGTGGAACGGGCAGCCCGGCGGAATTTCCGTCAAGCTCGGCACGGAACCTTCGATGGAATCCAGGCGTTTGTGGTGCCCACTGAGACCCGGCAGCGACTTCAGCAAACATCGCGTATACGGGTGCAGCGGATTTTTCATTACGATGCGGACGTCGCCCTGTTCGACGATGCGGCCGAGGTACATCACCGCCACCTCGTCGGCAATCTGCGCGACGACGCCAAGGTCGTGCGTGATGAACAGCACGCTCGTGCCCAGTTCGGCCTTGAGGTCGTTAATCAGCCGCAGCACCTGGGCCTGGATCGTTACGTCCAACGCAGTCGTCGGCTCGTCGGCGATCAATAGCTGAGGCTTGCACACCAAGGCCATCGCGATAACAACGCGCTGACGCATGCCGCCGGAAAGCTCGTGGGGATACTGGTTCATCCGCTGCTCCGGGCCGGGGATGCCGACCTTGTGAAGCATCTCGATGGCGATCTCCTCGGCCTGGGCCTTGGTAACGTTCTGGTGCAGCAGGATGGCCTCGCAAATCTGGTTGCCGATGGTGTGAACTGGGCTGAGCGCGGTCATCGGCTCTTGAAAAATCATGCTCACCAGTCCGCCGCGAACGTGGAAAAGCAGATCGGACTTTTCGGTCAATTGGGCGATATCGATGGTTTGATAGTCGTTGGTGTGGAGCAGGATTTCGCCTTCGACAATCTCGCCGGGCTTCTGGATCAGCCGTAGCACGGAGTAGCTGGTAACGCTCTTGCCGCAGCCGCTCTCGCCCACAAGGGCCAGGGTTTTGCCGCGTTTGACGCTAAACGTAACGCCGTCCACCGCCGGCAGCGTGCCGTCGTCGGTAAAGAAATAAGTCTTGAGGTCTCTCAACTCCAGGACATTCTCCGGCAGTTCCTGCGGCTCGATTTCTTGTAATTCTTGCGTATCTTGCATAATTTTATCTCGACGAATACGGATCGGCGGCGTCGCGCAGGCCGTCACCAAGGAAGTTGAAGCACAGTACCGTCAGCACGATGAATATAACGGGTAACATCAGCCATGGGTAGAAAGAAACGGCTTTGACGTCCATGCAATCCTGCAGCATCACGCCCCAGCTTACGATCGGCGGGCGAAGCCCCAGGCCCAGGAAGCTGAGCGATGTTTCGCCAAGAATCATACCCGGAACACTGAGCGTCAGGGCTACGATAATGTGGCTGGTGAAGCCAGGCAGCAGGTGGCGGAAGATAATCCGCCCATGGCTGGCACCGATCAGCCTGGCAGCCATCGCGTAGTCTTCTTCCCGCAGGGACAGTATTTTACCGCGCACCACGCGGGCAAGTCGCGTCCAGCCAAGCAGGCTCAACGCGATCGTGATGGCAAAGTATATCTCCAGCGGCGACCAGTCCTGCGGCATTGCCGCCGCAAGCGCCAGCCATAACGGCAGCCGTGGAAAGGCGTTGAGAATCTCGATGCCACGCTGGATGATGTTGTCCGTCGAGCCGCCAACGTAGCCGCTGACCCCGCCAATCGACATGCCGAAAATAAACGTAAAGAACACACCGACCAGGCCCACCGAAAGCGAAATCCGCGAGCCGTAGACAATACGGCTGAAAATATCCCGGCCGTACTCGTCTGCCCCCAACAGATAAAACGTCGGGACAACATCGCTATCTGGATAGGCTTTTTCATAGGCATCATGATCTACACCGAAGAAATGTCGGTTCGATGGTAGCAGGCTCAGCCCCCATAATTTGTACTCTTCGCCCTTGACAAAGAAGCCCAGCGGAATTGGCTTGCCTGGCACTTCGAAATAGCTTTTCTGGAAGGTTATCGGATCAACGTGCTGCTTGAGCGTATTGACGTAGATGCCATCGGAGAGATTGAAATGCACGACTTGCGGCGGGCAGTACGAGTGATCCAGGTCTTTCCACATTCGCGTGTATGGTGCGAAACTCTCGGCGAAAATAGCCAGGAAATACAATAAGATCAACACAAACATTGCCGCCACGGCCAGCTTGTGTTTGATGAACCGCCGGTGGATCAACTGCCACTGGCTGAGAGTTTCGGCAGTCGCCTTTGCAGGGGTGGCGGCGGTAGTTTTTTCGTCGCTCTTTTGGGCGCTCATCGGCTGCCTCCTTTGAATCTGATTCTCGGGTCAAGCCACAGCAGCAGCAAGTCGCTGACGAGCGTGCCGAAGACGCCCAGCAGGCTGAGTACCATAAGCATCGAACCGGCCATATACATATCTTCGCTGAATAGCGCTTCCAGCATCAACGGGCCTACCGTCGGCAGGCTCAGAACCATCGCAACAATCGCTCCGCCGGAAACCAACTGCGGGAACAACCCGCCAATACCCGAAATAAACGGGTTCAACGCCAGACGCACCGGATACTTGAACAGCAGCTTAATCGGGCGGACGCCCTTGGCTCGTGCGGTGGTAACGTATGGTTTTTTCAATTCGTCCAACAGGTTGGCCCGCATCACGCGGATCATGCCCGCGGTTCCGCCGACGCCCAGAACGATTACCGGTATCCAAATGTGCTTCAGCAGGTCTACGACCTTTGGCCAATCCCATTCCGGCTGGGCTGCGAATTCTGCCGAGAACAGCCCCGACACGCCGGAAAGAGCCATTAAAATCAAGGCCAGCAGGAACGCCGGAATACACATGCCGATAAAACCGACGAACGTAAGGATATAATCGAAAACGGAATATTGTCGCACGGCTGAGTATATGCCGATCGGAATCGCCACCACCCATGTGAATATTACCGTACCCAGCGAGATCAGGAACGTAAGCAGTACGCGGTCACCGACGATCTTGTTGACTTCCCCCGTGGTTGCCATCGACCGTCCCATGTTGCCTTGGAGAAGGCCTTCGTCCCTATCGCTGAAAAATATGCCTTCTTTGTTTTTGCCATGGTCATTGTCGTTTGTAAACCAGTAGACCCCCATCCAGCGGCAGTAGCGTTTCCATACCGGTTCGTCGAAATGGAACAGCGATTTCAGGTTGTCGATTGACTTCATGTCGGCTTCATCGCCGGATTCCTGCAGTTGCATAATTCTGGCGGTCAGGAAATCGCCTGGCGGCAGTTGGATGATGAAGAACACCACCAGCGAGATAATCAGCAGTGTTGGTATCATAATCAACAGCCGACGGGCGATATATGGATGCCGAAGGGCTACCAGCACAATCAGGATAGCTGCAACACCCAGAAACATCCACCTGATGATCTTGCCGACGATTTGCCCCGCGGTTTGCTTACGCTCGGCATCCGAACCGGGCCGCGGTGTGATTTGGACAATCGCCTCTTTTGTATTCGCAATGGCGCCGGGCGAATCGTGAGGGTTCTCGAAATAGTATGTCTCGATACCGGCATTGGCGGGCGTGTTATAGATATGTCCGTACAGGGCGTTGGTCGGTACGTTGCGGAAGCCCTTCTTGACCACCACTAGTTGCGGCAGCGGGCTGGTCAGGTTGATTGTCCAGAGATTTTCCGCGGCAATGTCCAAGGCTTCCTTGAAGATTCGCACCTGCTCATCGCGGGTTTTGGCCTGGATGGCTTCTTCGTAGACCTCCATCGAACGATACATGGGATGATCTTTGGGCGGCGGGAACGCGTCGCCGCGGTCGGCCTTCTTGTTGCCGTAGAATCCGCCCTTCATGAACCACCGCCCCCAGCCTACCGCGTAGAAAGATTCGGTGTGGTGAGATACGAAATAGCGGGGGCAATCAAGCGGCAAATAATCGCTGGCGGAAAACCAGACGTTGAAGTCGAAGTCCATAGCCGCTTTTTCGGTAGAAAATAACGATCTGGTTCGCTCACGTGGAATCGTCCGAACACCAACCTTTTCCCAGTCATCCACGACGAACTGGCTTGGACCGATACCGGTAAACGCGCAAAAGTCCAGGTAAAATACCATTTCCGATCCGTCGGGAAACGTCCGATAGCCATCAGAATCCCGCTTCTGCAGCCCCAGATCATCGAGCATTTTATTGGCCCGGTCGGGATCGTAATCGATAAAGGCTTTCGACAGACCTTCGTGATGGAAAGGGGACTCTTTGCCGGGATCTATCTGTGCCGGCTCAACCTGGTTATTGTATTCTGCCTTGATGATGGTCTTGCGGTCGATTGCCAGCGACAAAGCCTGGCGGAACCGCTTGTCCGCAAGCAGCTTAGCCTTCCATTTTGTCTCCGGTTTATCCTTCTCCACCCGCCGGTTGAGATTGGGATTGATCGCATAGAGCGACCTGGTGGCTGGATACCAGTACAGGATGCGGGTGCCGCTTTCTTTGCGGCGGCTCATCAACTCGGTGTAGTTCTCGAAACGGAGATGTCGCGTCTGCATCGTAACTTTGCCGTTGGCGGCACTGAGCGACAGTAGTTTACGGTCCATCACGTCGAACTGTACGCGATCTACATACGGAAGTTGGTTGCCGTCTGGGTCGACAACAAAATAATACGGATTCCGCACGAACACCTGCGGAGGATTGGATTTGTAGGTACGGTAAATCCAAGGCCATAACCGTGGGTGTTCCGGATTCAGACTGCTTTTTTGATAACCATACAACGCCCGCGCATCGGTCAATTTGTATGATTTTATCATCCTTTCGATCAGGTCCTTATCGCCAATGGTCGGATGGAACTGGCGCAAATAGTGAGCGGGTCGGCTGATCGGCTCGCCTCCGAACCTGGCTATCAATTCCGGAAAACGAGGGCAAGGAGCCGGGAAAGAAAATTTTACCCGTAAATCATCGATCTTTTCGATATTCCCGGGTTTTCCGGCAACCTGCATCCAGAGCGGTACAATGCCGCCACCGGAAACCGCATCGTCATGTACTTCATGCTTCCACCAGTACATGATGTCGTCGGCCGTCAACGGATGGCCGTCAGACCATTTTATCCCTTTTCGCAGGGTAACGACAAACTCCCGCTTGTCTTTCGATGCCTTCATGCCCTTGGCTACGAAGGGAGCAATAGGATACGCAAATGGCCCCCAGCGAAACAGCGACACGTAAGACATCCGCCAGGAAATAACACCTATGTCGCCGGGATTCGTAGCTATCCGCATCCACGTCCCGCCGTACTTGCCGATGCTTTCGACGCCTTCCATCACGACCGGCTCCGGCCCTACGCGCTCGGCTACAGGAGGCAGTTTGCCTTTCTCGACCAGTTCCGCCAGGATTGGCGATTGGCCTTTGGGATACCATTTTGCCTCTTTGCCCTGGGAATAATCGATCTTCGGATAGAGATTGTAGGGCAGATTGTCGGGATCGAAGGATACATCGCGGGCTTTTTCAACATCTTGGATTTCTTTGAGAGAATATTTCTTTACGTTCTGCCCGGAGACGTCCGGTTCGAAAAGACGAGAGAAAATCCCGAGAAAGGCTGCGACCGCCAGACCGGTGATCAGAAAGTAAATCAAATTGCGAAATAACGTTTTTTTCTTCACGTAGCTAATCTCTCCTGCGAAGTCCACAGGGCAGGACAAAAGGGCCAGTTCCGATCCGGCGGATCGAAACTTTTGCTATCTCCACTATCTCCAAGCGAAGAGGATTCGTACCATATTCCAATTTCGCGGGGTTTTGTAAAGAATAAAATGACGTCATATGCCGAAACCCAGGCCTGTTCGGGCTTAAACGGTAGAAATTCCCCTTGTTATACGTAAAAACGCCATGCCGACAAACCGGCCATAACTTCGGTTAAATCGTAGAGATAGCACTCGCCACAACTATGCCACCTGCGTATAAATGCGAAAAACCGGGATATCCCGAGATTTTTAGAAGTTCCCTTATTCTTTTTTGGCGCGGGCGAGGTCCCAGTTGGCGCCGAGGTGTATTTGATAGCCGCGCCGACCCGGCGAACGCACCGGCCTTGGCACGAACTTGGTGGGCCAGAATTTCGGCCTGCTTTTACGCAACTTGGTATATCCCTCTACAAGCGGCTTGCGTTTGGAGGCGATGTCGTATACCTCGCCCAACGAAACATAGCCGTCGCCGTTGGTATCCGACGCCGGATCCGTCAGGGCTTTTCTGAATAGCCCCATAAAGATACCGCCGCATTTACTGAACGCGTCCGCCCCGGAGTAAACCACATCCGATGAGGGAAGCAGTTCCATCGCCAGACCGCCGTGGCAGACTTCCAGTGTTACGACAGTGGTTGCCCCTATGCGTTTTAACTCTTTCTCCACCTTACGCCACGGCCATCGCCTGTTGAACAGACATTTGGGTGCCGCATGATGGCAGGACGAGAAGAAAAACAGATCGTCGCGGCTGAGTTTGGGAATCTTCGCAAAACCGGCGGCTACCTTCTTGGGAGTGAGTTTTCCGTCCACGAGAATGATATTTTTCTCATCCCAGCCGTAATGCTTTATCAGAATGGGCTTATAGCGGCGTGCGTGGTAGATAAGCAATGCCCATCGCTGCGGCAACTTGGATGGATTGGCCGACGACTTGGCCTGTAATTTGGCCGGGGCGGGCTTGTCCTTTTTCTCTGCGGATGGCGTTGTGGGCTTCTTTGCCGGCGGCGTTTTCAGCTCGGGTGCCTGTTTTTGGGTTGAATCGGGTTTTTGCGGCTTTGCCGTATCCGTTTTCCGGGTTTTGTCCTCCCCGGCTGGGGCGTCAGGCTTTGGGGTGCTCCCGGCAAACGACGCTTCAAAAACCATAACGCACAGCAGAATTGCAAAATATCCGGTATTTCTAATATTCATCTGACGCATCCTCATAAAGCAAGTTATTGCAGGCCGGGGCTTGGCTCGGCCTGCGGGATTTTTGCCCTGAATGAATAAGGCGACATATTTTCTTGAAGAACTCCGCAACCATTACTACATATACGCATTTAATGCGCATTCCGCGTCAACAGGCCGGTAAATTTTATTTTTACCAGAAATATTGGAGACAAAACATGTTTGTACAACGAGCGATGTTGATAATTTGTTGTGTTCTGCCGGTTTGCCTTGGCCTGACCAGCCAGGCCGCAAATGGCCAAGCCACCGAAAAGCCCGCGGCGCAGACCCCGAAACCGGCTACGGCACTGGCACCGGCGACGAAAAAGGTTTACGTAATCGTCGTCAGCGAAAAGACTTACGCCAATCCCAAGTGGCGGGAGGTTGTAGACGCACTCGTGCAGAAGCATGACGGGAAGGTCATCCGGTATTCCGCGGACGTCCGCGAGTCCCGCATGGAATTATCAGCCTGGCTGCCGGATTACATCTGCTTCGTCGCCCGCCCCGAAGAAATCACCAGGCCGTTCGCGGTGAATATTAACCGTATGACCCGAAAACTCGACGACGACCCGTATGGAGACGCCATGTGGGGAATCCTGACCGGCTACAACGTCGCCGACGCCCTGCGTATCGCAAAATACGCCAAGCCGCTGGTTATGCGCCGGACAATCACCGGCACAACGGGCATCGATCTCAATCCGTTCGAAACCGGCCTGCGGTTCGCCGAGAGCACAAAGGGCAAAATGTGGACTAAAACCCCGGACGGCAAGATAACCGAAGGCACCTGCAAGCCCGACGCCGTCAAAATCATGGTAGATGGCCTGAACAACACCAAGCCGGACTGCTTTTTCACCAGCGGCCATGCCACACCGGACGACTGGCAAATCGGTTATCGTTTCAAGGGTGGGCAGTTCCGCTGCAAAGACGGGCAGCTCTACGGCGTGGACACAAACGGCATGCACTACAATATTAACTCCCCCAACCCCAAAGCATACCTGGCTGTGGGCAACTGCCTCATCGGGCTTATCCCCAAGCGTAACTGCATGGCCTTGGCGTGGATGCACACCGGCGGGGCATACCAGATGTTCGCCCATACCGCGGTGCAATGGTACGGCCACATGGGTTGGGGTATGAGATATCTGCTCGTAAGCCAGCCGGGCCGATTCAGCGCCAACGAAGCGTTCTATTTCAACCAGCAGTCGTTAATGCACCGGCTGTTGACGGAATATCCCAAGATCGCCAATGTCATCGTCGAGAATTACAACGTGCGGCGTAATCGTAACCTGATGAGTATCCTGGCGCAGCGCCACGGCTTGCTGAAGAAGGACAAGAAAGGCAAGATCAAGGTCGAGCGGGACGCCCTGGGGCTGTTGTGGGAGCGGGATTCCACTACGTTTTACGGCGACCCCGCCTGGGACGCCCGCCTCAAACGCCAGCCCCTGACCTGGGATCAGAAATTCACCGTCAAGGACGGCGTGTATACGTTCATGATAACAACCAACAAAGACGGCAAATGGCTGCCGCGGTCGATAACCGCCCCGCTGCCAAACCGCGTGGAAAACGTCAAAATCATCGAAGGGGCCGACCTTAAACCAGCCATCACGGACAATTTCATCCTGCTGCCGTTCAAAGGCGAGTTCAAGAAAGGCCAGGAATTCAAGGTCGTCTTCCAGGCAAAACCGCTAACCCGCCGGACTGCCGAAATGCTCGCGGAATTGAAGGAATGCAAGGCGGCTGTGGCCCTGCTGCCGAAGGCTTTCCAGTCGGCTGTGCTGATCGGCCTTTCAAAGGCGGGCAAAAACCGCAGCCAACTAATCGCCGCCATCCGCAAAGCCCCCGAAGACCACCGCAAAGCCGTCGCGTTCCTCATCGCCAACATGCCCGACCGCGACCTGAAAACGCTGAGTAAGGACTTCCTGCTGGAGAACATCGAATACGCATTCAAGGCCCGCAAAAACGCCCCGTGGGCCAAGCAGATTCCCGAACCGCTATTTTACAATTACATTTTGCCGTACGCGAACGTCAGCGAGCGGCGGGACAACTGGCGGAAAGATTTCTACGACCGCTTCTCCGCGATGGCCTGGAAATGCAAAACCGCCGGCGAAGCAGCCCAACTGCTCAACAAAGAGGTCTTCAAAATTATCGACGTTAAATATCACCCGACAAAACGCCCCAGGCCCGATCAAGGCCCGCATGAATCCATAAAGGCAAAATACGCATCATGCACCGGCCTGTCGGTGCTGCTGATCGACGCCTGCCGGGCGGTGGGAATTCCCGCAAGACTCGTGGGCATTCCGCAGTGGAAAGACCGCAAGGGCGACAAAAAGGGCAATCACGCCCATAATCACAGTTGGTCCGAAATATGGGACCACCGCTGGTATCATCTCGGTTCCGCCGAGCCGAATGATCTGGACAAAGCCTGGTTCACGAAGAAATGCTACACCGCCGCGGATCACCGGTTCTGGGCACATCGCATCTATGCCGTATCGTTCAAGAAAACGGGGATGGCGTTCCCGCTGGCTTGGAATTTGAACATCCAATACGTATCAGCCAGGGATGTAACGCGATTTTATTCCGCCCGCAAAAAGGTTCGGCTGGACTTCCCGGGCGAGGGCAAGAAAGTTGTAACCGCCTTCCTGAACGGCGAAATCGTCGCCACCGCCAGCGGCGAGAAAGCAGTGGAACTCCCCTTAGCCGGCGGCCTGACGTACGAACTGGTCATCCGCACGGAAGACGGCAAGATACAACGCGCCAGGCTGCAAATCCCCGTCACGAAACAGCCCGCCAAAAAGAAACCGGCAGCAAAGAAAAAACCCGCAAAGAAACCCGCAGCAAAGAAGAAGCCTGTAGAGAAACCCACGAAGAAAAAACCTGTCGACAAAAAAGACACCCCAAAACCCGCAACAGACGCGAAAGAGAAAAAAACCACGACCTAGAGCAATTTCCTACGATGTCGGGTGGCATGGAAACCCCGCGTTTTTTGCGGGGTAGCCATGATCGATTCGATACGCAATTTCCGTGTGCCATTCATCCCCCAGGCCTGCCCCAAGGGGGGGGCCACCCAGCGCCGTGGGAATTTTCAATTTTCACAGTTTGGGTAGGCCGGGTCTTGACCCGGCAATTGCATGGTACATGCAACAAGTTCGTCCAATTCGGGGCAACCGCGGCGAAAAACACGTTTCCCCAAGGACTATTATCGGAGGGAATTTCCATAAAAAAGGCTTCGCCTTTTTTTCGCCGGGTCAAGACCCGGCCTACGGCAACGGGTAAAAACTACGGTTACCGGCTTCTGTTGTTCCCGTTTTGCCTGGTTCCCGTTTTACCGGTTCCTGGTTCCCGTTTTGCCTGGTTCCCGTTGTTACGCCAGATATTTTTTGTCTACTCGCGAGTAGGAGCGTACTTTTTTCAGTATGTCTTCGTAGCCGGGCCGGCCCATCATGGTGAAGGTCGCTTTTTTCCCGAGTTCGACGGCTGGCTGATCGTAGGCGTCGATGTTCATCAGCTCGCCCATCAGCGAGGTGGTGAATTCGTAGAGGTAGAGGAACTCGCCGACGTGCCTGGCGTTGATTTCCGGGAATTTGATCGTTACGGTCGGCCTGTTCGATTCCGCCATTGCGTATTCGGTGGCGGTTTTCTCGGCGGCTAACAGTTTGCTCATCCGCTGCCCTGCGAGATAGCTCAGCCCGGGCACGTCCTCGAACGCGTGGGGAATGCGAAGCTGTTTTGCCGGGTGTTTTTTGACTTCCAGGAAGACGGTCAGTTTGTCGTTAGGCCCTTCGCGATAGAGCTGCACCTGGCTGTGCTGATCGGTCGTGCCGAGAGCTTTTATCGGCGTCGGGCCGGTGAACGCCTCGTAGCCGTCGCGATTTACCCGCTTGCCGAGGCTCTCGGCCCACAGCTGCCGATACCAGTCCGCCAGCAGAGACAGGCGGTTGGAATACGGCATCATAACGTGCATGGGCTTGTTCTTCTTCGCGTACATAATGTACTTGATCGCCGCCAGGACAGTCGCGGGGTTCTGCATGATGTCCATCACCTCGACGCGCTGCCGCATGGCGTCGGCGCCGGCAAGCAGCGAGTCAATGTCGATGCCGCACATGGCTGCGCTGAAAAGCCCCACCTGCGAAAGCACGCTGAACCGCCCGCCCACGTCGCCGGGCACAATGAGCCTGGCGTAGCCTTCCTTTACCGCGATATCGTGCAACGTGCCTTTTTCGGCATCGGTGGTGGCGACGATTCGGCTGGCGTATTGGTCGCCGCGCAGTTTTTCTTTCAGGAAATCGCGGAAAATCATAAACTGGCTGGCTGTCTCCGCCGTCTCGCCGGATTTGGAAATCACGTTGATCAGGGTTGTCGCGGGCCGACGGCTGACGAATTTCAGCACTTCGCGGATCATCGTCGGGTCTACGTTGTCCAGCACGAACAGCCTCGGGCCGTTACGCGTCTTGGCGGTTTGCAGATTATATGTCGACGGGTTGAGCGCTTGCTGAAGAGCGATATTGCCCAACGCGCTGCCGCCGATACCGAGAACGACCATGTCCGTAGTGTTGTCCTTGTAGCGATCGGCCAGGGTTTTGACGTCGGCGGCGTAGGAGGGATGGGTCGGCAGGGCAGCATAGCCCAACCGCCCGGAACGACACTGGGCGACGACCTTCTCGTGTGCGATAGCCAGCGGGCCTTCTATTTCGGCGAGGTCGTTCGGGGTGATTCCGTGCTCCGGCCCGACGACTTTTTTCGTAGCGTGTTTCCAATATAACTGAATCATGATATTAAGCCCTTCGTTGTCTGGTAATAGTTGACTGCCGCAGCATATCTTCCGCGTGGCGGTTTGGCAAGGCTGCTTGTGGTTCGCTGAGGCAATTCGCAATCCGCCGCCCTTGAATCCGCACCCCTTGAGGCTTTATAATCACCTGCCTGGAATGTTCCGGGAATATGGAGATGCACATGCAATTGACAATCAACGGCCGGGCCCAAACCCAGCCGGACGGCATTACTGTTGCAGAATTGCTGGCGGAGCTTAAAATGAACCCACAACTGCTAGCCGTCGAAGTGAACAAAAAACTGGTTACACGCAGCCTGCACGCCGAAACCAGATTGGCCGACGGCGACCAACTGGAAATCGTTACCCTGGTAGGCGGCGGATAGCGGAGTTGTAGGTGGCACAGGTTTGTAACCTGTGCATGTCGGGTGGCATGGCGACACCGCGTTTTCTGCGGGGTCGCCATGATGAATGGCGTAACAAGCCCCCTGGGGGGCAACCGGGATTTATGAGAAATATGAGGAAATTATGAGCATTACAATTGGTGAATTCACGTTTGAAAGCCCGCTGTTCGTGGGCACGGGCAAGTACGCGACGTATGAGCAGATGGCCGAGGCGCTGGCCCATAGCGGCTGCGATGTCGTAACCGTCGCCGTCCGCCGCGAGCGGATGGTCGATAGCGACGGGCGAAATATCCTGGACTTTCTCGACCCCGCGAAATACACGCTGCTGCCGAACACAGCCGGCTGCTTCAACGCCGAAGACGCCGTCCGCACGAGCAAGCTCGGCCGCGAACTGCTGGAAGGTATCGGTAATCCGGGCGCGAAGTGGGTGAAGCTGGAGGTTCTCGGCGACAAGAAGACTCTCCTGCCGGACCCCGTCGGCACGCTCGAAGCCCTCCAAGAACTCAAGGCCGACGGCTTTTGCGTGTTGTGCTACACGTCCGACGACCCGATCATGGCCCAGCGCCTCAAGGCTGCCGGGGCCGACGCTGTAATGCCGGCGGGCGCGCCCATCGGCAGCGGGCAGGGCATTTTGAACCAGTATAATATCCGCATAATCCTGGAGCAGCTCAAGGACGGCGACCCGGATTATCCGATTATCGTCGATGCCGGCGTGGGCACCGCCAGCGACGTTACCGTCGCGATGGAACTCGGAGCCGACGGCGTGCTGCTGAACACCGGCATTGCCGGAGCAATCGACCCGATAAAAATGGCGGTAGCCATGCGGCACGCCATCGAAGCAGGCATGTTGGCCCGGGCGGCGGGGCGAATCCCCCGAAAACTATACGCCACCGCCTCAAGCCCAATCGAAGGCGTAATTGGCGTGAAAAACTGAAAAACAGGAACCGGGAACCAGGAACTGGGAACCGGGGAAAAACTAGAAACAAAAACAATGATCAGCAACTCAACAATCCGCCGGCGTTTTGTTTTGCTGTATTTTGTTGTTCCCAGTTTTTGGGTGGCATGGTCCCCTGGGGACCATGTGTTTTTCCGCCTCCCATGATATTGGGTGGCATGGTCAGCGGCAAAGCCGATGGCCATGAAAGATAGATACACGATGGCAAATGGATGTTGGGTAGCCCCCCTGGGGGAAGAATCGCGTGGGAATGAAAATCCCCGTGGGTGCAAGCACCCACCCTACGGCATCGCGCAGTAGATGGTTTTTTAGACATTGGTCATTAGACATTACGAGTGGCATTTAACGAACGGTAATATTATGGACTTGCGAACTAAAATCTGCCTCTGGATTATTCTTATCGGCATGGTCAATTTTCTTGCCTACACGATCAGTTACACCA